>DRKX01000064.1 GCA_011051565.1 Nitrospirota bacterium
CATGCCCGTGGCCTTCAGTATGACGCCGGTTATCTCGACCACCCTGCCGTATACCCTCATCGGGTCGAGGCCGTCGAGCCTGTTTATGTATCTCTCAAGCGTTATCGTCTCCAATATCTTCTCCCATCTCCTCAAGGAGGTTCTCAAGCAGTGACTCGATATCCGTTATAACCACCGCTTCAGGCCCGACCACCAGGGGGCCGGTCTGCGGGGCGGTGGGGTCGGTTTCGAACCTTATGTCAGGGTGTATGGCGAGCAGTTCGGGCTTGTGCTTCTCGATGAGATACTTAAGAGCCGGGTTCAGCTTGATGGTTATCGTCCCCCTGCGCTCCATCTTCTCCATGGCGGCCCTTATCAGGGTAACTATCGCATCGGGATTCTGCCTGACCTCGTCCCTGAGTATCTTCCTGGCGATGCCGACCGAGAGTTCGAAGACCTGCGGCTGAAGCTCCTCGAGAACCCTCTTTCTGAGCGCGGTGAGCTCCGAGAGCATCGTCTCGAGCCTCTCGACGAGTGTCAGCGCCTTCTTCTCGCCGACTGCATAGCCGGCCTGCTCACCTGCGCTGAAGCCCTTCTCGTATGCAGCCCTCTCTATGGCTGCCGCGTCCTGGTTGAAGCCGTCGTCAGGTGTCTCCGCCTGTTCGAACGACGGCATGCCGAACTCCGCGATGCTCTCGTCCCTGAGTATCTTGGCCTTAGACAATGAGCTCCTCCTCTCCCTTGCCGGCAATGATGATCTTGCCTTCCTCTTCGAGCTTCCGTGCCACGTTGACGATGTTCTGCTGGGCCTTCTCCACGTCCGAGACCCTCACGGGCCCCATGGACTCGAGCTCTTCCTTCAGTATCTGGACGGCGCGCTTCGACATGTTCCTGAATATCTTCTCCTTCAGCTCCTCCGATGCGGTCTTCAGAGCGAGGGCGAGGTCGTTGGTGCTGATCTCCTTGAGTATGGCCTGTATGCCCCTGTCGTCGATCGATACAAGGTCGTCGAACACGAACATGAGGGACCTGATGGCCTCGGCCCTTCCGGGCTCCTGCTCCTCGATCAGCTCGAGGATCGTCTGCTCGGTCTCCTTTGCGGCGTTGTTGAGGATGTCGGCGACCGTCTTCAGGCCGTCGACCCGCCTGCCCTTTGACTCACTGATTGTGAACTGGGTCTTCAGGACCTCGGCGATCTCCTTCAACGCCTCCTCGGGTATCTTCTCCATGTTCGCTATCCTAAGGGCGACGTCGGCCTTCAGGCTGTCAGGCAACTCCGCGAGCACCTCGGCGGACTTCTTGGGCTCGAGGAGCGAGAGCACGAACGCCGCGGTCTGTGGATGTTCACCGGCGAGGAAGTTCACGATGAGACGCGTGTCGAGAGAGTTGAGCTTGTCGAGCGGATTGTAGTGCTTGGAGGACTCTATGAGCTCTTCGGCGTCCTCCTCGCCGAGACCCAAGGAGAGTATCCTCTTTGCGTAGTCCTCTCCGCCGACGGAGACGACCCCCTCGTTCATGCTCTTCTTTATCTCGTTGAGCACGGCCTGCAGTTCCTCCTTCTTGAGCGTCTTCAGCTCCGCGAGCGCTGCCGTCACCTTCCCGATCGTCTCCTTGTCGAGCGACTTCAGTATCTCGGCTGCCGTCTCCTCACCAACATAGCTGAGCATGATGGCGGCCTTCTCGTGTCCTTTCAGTGAAGCCATCTACTTGCTCTCCGTCCACTTCTTGATCAGTGTGGCTGCCTGCTGGGGATTGTTCCTGGCCCATTCTATAATCTCGTCCCTCGGGAGTTCCTTGGGCGCCTCTCTGCCCTCGATCTCAGGTGTGGGGGGCTGTAGAGCGGGAGGTGCGGCGGGTGTGGGCTGCTGCTGCCTGAGATAGGCGATGAGGGGCCTTACGAGAAAGAGGAATACGAGGACCGAGAGTATGAGGATCGTGCCGTATCTTGCGGCGGGGATTATGTATCTCGTGTAGTCCGGCTTCTCGGGCGTATCTTCGATCTCTGCCGGTGTCTGAAAGGCCATGTTCATCACCTTCACCTCGTCGCCCCTCTCTTCGGAATACCCTACGGCCTTCTTGACGATCTCCTCGTAGCTTCTCAGGTCTTCCTCCGTCCTCGGCACGTATTTCAGCTCGCCCGTCTTGTCGTCCTTGACGTAAGTGCCGTCGACCAGCACGGCGATGCTCAGGCGTTTTATCGTTCCGGTCGGCTTTATGATCCGGCTCACCGTCTTGCTTATCTCGTAGTTCACGGTCTCCGTCTTTCTTCGCAGCCCTGCCTGACCTGAAGCCGCCCCGCCGGCCTGTCTGTTCGGCAGGTTCGACTGGACACCCGGCACACCGGCCACCGTGGTGTCGGTCTTCTGCTCCAACAGGCTCTGCTGGCTCCGCACGACCTGCCCGTCCGGGTCGTAAGCCTCCTGTGTCTCTTCTATCCTCGTGAAGTCTATGCTCACGTTGGCCTTTGCCTTGACCTTGTCCTTGCCCACGACGGGTTCTATTATGCTTATGATCCTCTTCTCTATGTCCCTCTCGATCCCCCTCTGGTAATCGCGCTGCGTATTGCTAAGCATCACGGACTCGTCTTCCCTGGCGGTGAGTACGTTGCCCCTGCTGTCTACGACGGTCACGTTGTCGGGGGTGAGGGACTCGACGCTTCCTGCAACGAGGTGCACTATCCCCTGTATCTGAGACCTGCTCAGTTTCACGCCGGGACGGAGCCTGAGGAGCACAGACGCCTTCGGCTTCTCGTCAGAACCGGTGAATATCGACCTCTCGGGTATCGAGAGGTGCACCCTGCAGTCCACGACCTCCTGCAGAGACCTTATTGTCCTCGACAGCTCCCCCTGCAACGCCCGCTTCAGGTTCACCTTCTGGACGAACTCGGTCGTGCCGAGACCCGTCTTGTCGAATATCTCGTAACCCATGCCCCCACCCTGCGGCAGGCCCATGGTGGCAAGCTCGAGCCTCAGTTCGTAGACCCTCTCGGATGGTACGAGTATGCCTGTGGAGACGGTCTTGTAGGGGACCTTCATCTCCTTGAGTTTCTGCATGATCAGCCCTGCGTCCTCGGGCGGCAGGTTGGAGTAGAGCACCTGATAGTCCGGCATCTGCGCCCATGCCACGAGGAGCACTATCGAGGCGATGGCGAAGACGAGGAGGACCCCGAGAATGACCTTCTTCCTGGTATCCCACTTGTTGATGGTCTCCAGTATGTTGGCCATGGCCTCAGACCTGCATCCTCATTATCTCTTCATATGCCGATACGAGCTTGTTCCTCACTTCTACCATCACCTGAAACGAGAGGTCCGCCTTCTGCATGGCCACCATGGCCTCTACGATGTCTCCTCCTCCGCCGGTGATCTCCGCGATGGCCTTCTCCGTCTCCTTCTGCAGTGAGGCCACCTTGCCGATGGTCTCGTCGAGGAGTGCCTCAAAGCTCCCGTCGGCCTTGTCCGCGCCCGACGCCGGCTTGATGCCTCCGGATGCATTCCCTATTGCTCCGGCCCCTGCGGGGCTTCCATTGATGGGATCAGCAGCCATTCTTCATACCTCCGGATTCGAATATCTGCATCGGCCCCCCCTACCTGCCGAGCTCGAGGGCCTTCAGATACATGGATTTCGTAATATTGAAGGCGTTCACGTTGGCTTCGTACACCCGCGTGGCCATCATCATGTTGACCATCTCCTCGATCAGGTTAATGTTCGGCATGAGCACGTAACCGTTCTCGTCGGCATCCGGGTGGGCTGGGTCGTAGACCGCCTTCGGCGGCTTGTCCGACTTGACTACCTCGGAGACACCGACCCCTTCGAGCCTCCCCTCCTCGTCGAGCACGAAGGAGCTGAAGACCACGTCTCTCCTCCTGTAGGGGCCGCCCTCCGGTGTCCTCGTCGTGTTGATGTTGGCCATGTTCGATGCTATCGTGTTCATCCTGCGCTTCTGTGCCACGAGCGCTGATGCGCTGACATCGAATGCCTTGAGTATGTTCATCTCCTACCTCCCGCTGATCAGGTTTCTGTACATCTTGAACCTGTCGTTTATGAGCCGCATGGCCGTCTGGTAGAGGAGGGCGTTTTCTGTGATCTTCGCCATCTCCACGTCCTCCTCGACGTTGTTTCCGTCCAGCCACGGGGCATCGGTGTCCGTTATCGTCTCGGTGCTTCCACTGATCTCGATCGCCCTCAGGTGGGTCGGGGCCGTCTTCTCGAGCCTGAGCCTCTCCTCGTCGAACACGGACTCGAACCTGACGTCCTTGGCCCTGTACCGAGGGGTGTCGCTGTTTGCGAGGTTGCTGAGCAGTACACCGTGCCTCTGCATGGTGAATCTTATGATCTCCTCGAGCCTCTTTAGTGTCAAATCCATAACCGACCTCCGTCCGTATCCGGTCTTGAAACCTTAAAAAGTTACAAGTTTCATGCCAGTACTCAGCCCTCGGTTCCCCCTTGTGCCGCAGCCGGGCAGCGGGTATTTTTTTCCTTAGAGGGAAAAATTTTCCATCTCTCCATGCCTCTCATACGTTGAGCCTGTATTCATTCAGCTTGTTCCTGAGGGTCCTGACGGTGATGCCGAGGCACTCCGCCGTCCTCGTCCTGTTCCCGTTGGTCGCCTTCAGGGTCCTGAGTATCAGGTCCTTCTCCATCTCCTTGATGGTCTTTGCGTCCTGCTTCTGGCCACTCACCTTCTCGATCATGAAGTCCGAGCCCTCAATGGTCCCGGAACTGTTGAGGAGCACCGCCCTCTGGACAACGTTTTCCAGCTCCCTGATGTTGCCCTTCCATGACCGGGTGTACAGATGGTTCAGGGCATCCTCTGAAAAGCCGGATATCTCCTTCCCGTACCTGGCCGCGTGCTTCTTCAGGAAGAACTCCGCGAGGATGCGCACGTCACCGGTCCGTTCCCTGAGGGGGGGCAGCTCGATGGGGAATACGCTTATCCTGTAGTAGAGGTCTTCACGGAACCTCCCCTTCTCGACCTCCTCGGCGAGGTCCCTGTTCGTGGTCGCCACCACCCGGATGTCGACCGGCAGGGGCTTCTTGCCGCCGATCCTGTCGATCTCCCTCTCCTGCAGCACCCTCAGCAGCTTGGCTTGAAGCGGAAGCGGCATCTCGCCGATCTCGTCGAGCAGCAGTGTGCCGCCGTCGGCCAGCTCGAACTTCCCGGCCTTCCTCTCCAGGGCCCCCGTGAATGCGCCCCTCTCGTGGCCGAAGAGTTCGGATTCGAGCAGGTTGTCCGGTATCGCCGCGCAGTTGACGGCGACGAACGGTCTCTCCTTCCTCGGGCTCTGCCTGTGTATGTACCTTGCAAGCAGCTCCTTGCCCGTGCCGCTCTCTCCTGTTATGAGGACCGTGGTGTCGGTCCTCGCCACCTCGTGCGTGATCCTGAGGAGCCTCTTCATCGTCTCGTCCCCTGTGATGATCTCGCTGTTTGCGGGCCCCGGGTCTATGAGGCCGGTTATCGCCTGCTTGAGGTTGTCGAAAGAGAACGGCTTCATCAGGTAGTCGGAGGCCCCGAGTTTCATGCACTCGACCGCGTTTTCCACCGTGCCGAACCCGGTTATAACGAGGACCGGCACCGTGGTGGAGTGCTTCCGTATATTCCTTATGAACTCCAGTCCGTTCATGCCGGGCATCTTCATGTCCGTTATAACGAGGGAGCATCCCTCGTTCCTGAGAACCTCCATTCCCTCTGTAGCCGTCCCCGCCGCCTTCACGTCGAAGCCGAACCTCTTTACGGCCTCTTCAAGGGCCCTTCTCATCTCAGGGTCATCATCGACAACGACAATGGGTTGCATAAGCCGCCTCCGTCTAAAAGGGCTGTTTGGATTTTCTCGCACATGCCTCTGCACTCCTTCCGCTCGGGCCTTCCACGAAAAATCGCTCCGGAGGCGTGCAGGCCGTACCTGCAGGTCCGCCTCCGGAACCAGTTGAGAGGAGGAACACATCAGGAAAACACAAAGTGAATACACTGCCCTTACCGGGCAGGCTCTTCGCCCTTATCGTGCCGCCGTGTGCTTGCATTATCTTCAGGGAGATTGAGAGGCCGAGCCCCGTGCCCTCGTCCCTTGTGGTGAAGAAGGGATCGAATATCCTCTCTGCATGCTCAGGTGTGATGCCGCAACCGGTGTCCGAGACGTGCATGTGGAAGTCACGGCCGTCCGTCTCAGTGGATATGCCGAGCACTCCGCCCTTCTCCATCGCCTGAACCGCATTGAGCATGAGGTTCAGGATCACCTGCTTCAGCAGCCCGGGGTCTCCGTTTACGACCGTCTCGTCCATCCGCCTCTCAACACTGATGCCGCGCGATTCGATCACAGGCCGTATCAGGGCCAGCGCCTCTTCCGTCAGTCTCTTGATCTCACACGGTGCGCTCCTGGGTATCCGGGGCCTGGCGAAGTAGAGCATGTTCGTCAGCGAGTTGTTCAGGTTTCTCACCCCCGTCGATACCCCCATTGCGAGGGACTCGTGCTGCGTGCCCTCCAGCTCCTTGTACAGCATCGACGCATACAGCTCGATGCTGCAGAGGGGGTTCCTCAGCTCGTGGACGATGCTCGACATCATCTCTCCCATGGCGATCAATCTCTTGTTCCTCTCCTTCTCAGCCTCCGCCGCCTTCTGTGCGGTTATGTCCCTGAGCAGGATCACTCGCCCTATGATGTCGCCGCCGCCGTCCAGCACGTCGGAGAGGCTGACCAGAAGCTCTTTCCTGCCGCCTGCCGTCTCGATACCGATCTCCTCGCTGTCCCGCCCGATACGGCCGAAGTCGTAACCGTACTCCTCGGGCCTGCGGCCGGCGGCCTCCGAGACATCCACCATGAGGAGCTCTTCGGCTGCCCTGTTCATCATCAGTATCTTTCCCTCGCCGTCCAGTACGATTATGGCCTCCTTCATCCCCTGGAGCACGGAGTTGAGAAAGCCGAGTGTCCGCTGCAGTTCGGTGTTCTTCCTCTGCAGCTCCTCTGAGAGGCGGACGACCTGCTGTCTCAGGTTCCGGTAGTACTCCTGCAGCGTCTCGGATGCAAGGTTGAAGGTCGTGAATGCCTCGCTGAGCTTTTTCAGTTCTTCCATCTTACATCTCCAGTAAGCGCCTTCTTATCTCCTTCTCCTTGATCATCACCCTCGCCATAGAGCCGTAGAGTCCCTTCTTTACGGAGAGCCTCTGCATCACGCCGATGTCACCCGTGATCCTCGACAGCATGAACATCGCCCGAGTGTCTCCGGGGTCGACCTTGAGTGCGAGGTCGAAGTATTTTACGGCGCTCTTCTTGAAGCCTCTCTCTGCAAGCATCCCTCCGATGTCGGTGTATCTCAGCGTAACTCCGGATGCCTTGGCCATCGCCTTGTAGGTCTTGATGAAACTCCTCACGGACGGCGCGCTCTCCTTCACCCTCCAGAGGAGGTCGATGTCGTCACTGACCGGATGCGACGTCCGCGTTATCAGTGAATATGCCGCCTTGTTCCTTCCTTTGAGGTAGTAGAGCCAGGCCTTCGCCCTCAGGAACTCGTCCCCGTTCGGGGTCAGTTTCCCGAGGTTTCCGACCAGTTTCTCCACCCTCCCGACATCCGAGAGGCGCCCGAAGAAGATCGCAAGCCGGCTTAGTGATTTCGCCTTGGCGCCCCTTGACCCGTTATCCACCAGATACGTATACACCCTGAGGAAATCCCCCCCGGAGTTCCTGAGCGCCTCGGCGACCTTGAAGAGCGTCTCTTCCCTCGACGGATCGTACAGCCACTGTCCGCTGCTGTCCCATATCCGCCTGAAGGCCTCCAGGTCGTTGTCTATGCTGTCGTTAACGAGTGCATCGAGTTCGTCAAGGGCCTCATTGCCGGGCTTCCTGCCGAATAGTATCTCTCTCAGGTACTTTCCGGCCTGCAGGTACTCCTTCTTCTCCCTCATCAGCCGGGCCAGGAGCAGGAGCGCCTCCTCGTACTCTGGGGTGTAGGGGTAATCCATCCTGAGGGCCCTCAGGTATTCGACGGCACGGCCGGGGTGCCCGGCCTCCATCGCGGTCTTCCCGAGGGTCAGGAGTGCGCGCCTCCTCACCACCCTGTCCGGAGACTCGAGTGCTTTCTTCAGGTACATCTCGGCGGATTCGAGGTCCTTCCTCTCGTACTCGACCTGTCCGATTCCGAGGTACGCCCTCTCCCTGAGATATGTGTCCATCAGGAAGTAGTAGAACGACTTCGCCTGCTCGGCCTTGCCGTTTACCCTCAGGTTCTCGGCGTAGTAGTAGATGACGTCAGGATGCTTCTCTATGTAGTCCTTGTAACTGAGCAGACCGGCGTTGTACAGGTCGTTGGCCGCGCTGTAGAGGCCGAGCCTGTGGAAGACCTCGGCCCTGCCGAAGACCGCCTCGGGTGTACGGCTGACCTTCCTGAAGAATGCGAGCGCCTCAACGTAGTTGCCGGTCTTTAGCGATGCCTGTGCGTAGTTCAGGTAGGCCCTCTGTATCAGGCGGGACTTCGGATAGCGCCTTATGAACAGCCGGAAATTGGAGGCGGCCTCGTAATGGAACCCGCCCATCAGGTACGCCACTCCACGCGCGAAGAGAGCACGCTCCCTCATGTCGTCGTCCTTGGTGGTCAGGTAGGCCCGGTTCAGATACCCTATCGCCTTGGTGTACCTCTTCGCGCCTATGAGCGCCTTTCCCTTGAGATAGAAGAACCGGGGCAGTTCCTCCCGCGACGGCGTGTACAGCGAGAGCATGCTGAGGGCCTTGTAGTTCATCCCCTCGTCGATCGCCTTGCTCACCTCATCGAGGGTCTTTCCCGCGGCGTGCAGCGGCAGTGGAGAGATGGTGAGCACCGCTGCAACCGTGACCGTCCACAGAAGGACCCTCGCCTTGAATGTGACCGTAGGTTTCATCGTGTGAGGAGAACTGCAACTAATATGCCAGAATGCAACTGCCTGAATATCAAGGAAAAAAAGAGAGAGGGGTGTGAAGGGTGTTAATCTTTTGACGTTGTCGAGATGCCCTTCTTCTTCATCTTCTCGACGAGGGTCGTCCTGTTGAGCCCCAGAAGGGTAGCAGCCTTGCTCTTTATGCCGTTGGATTTCTCGAGGGCCTCGGTGATGAGTCTCCTCTCGATGCTGTCTATTACGTTGTTGAGGTTTATGCCTTCGGGCGGTATGGAGATGCCCTCTGAGCGGCCCGCGGCAGCGGTCTCCTCGGCGGCCGGTGCAAGGGCCTGAAACCTCTCGGGAAGGTCTTTCAGGGTGATCTCCTCACCGGCATTGAGTATAGAGAGTCTCTCTATGAGGTTCTCGAGCTCGCGGACGTTTCCGGGCCACCTGTAACTGAGCAGGACGTCCATGACCTCCTTTGATATCTCGGGGGGGCGTCTCTTCTTTGCCTTTGCGTGTTTCTTGATGAAGTGTTTGATCAGCAGAGGAATATCCTCTTTCCTCTCCCTCAACGGCGGGATGTGGATGGGTATGACGTTCAGCCTGTAGTAGAGGTCTTCCCTGAACCTGCCCTCCCTCGTCAGCTCTTCGAGGTTCCTGTTGGTGGCCGCGAGAATCCGGACGTCGACCCTTATAGTCTTCGTGCTGCCGATCCTCTCGAACTCCCTCTCCTGGAGGACCCGCAGCAGCTTGACCTGCAACGAGGGGTCGAGCTCCCCGATCTCGTCGAGAAAGAGTGTGCCTCCGCTTGCGAGTTCGAACCTGCCGACCCTCGTGTTTATGGCGCCGGTGAAGGCTCCCTTCTCGTGTCCGAAGAGCTCGGACTCGAGGAGGTCCTTCGGTATGGCCGCGCAGTTCAGCGGGACGAAGTTCTTGCCCGAGCGGTAGCTGTTGTAGTGTATGACCTTGGCGATGAGCTCTTTCCCCGTGCCGCTCTCACCCGTTATGAGCACGGTGCTGTCCGTGTCTGCGATCTTCTCTATCAGGTCGTAGACGCGCTGCATCTCGAGAGATGAGCCGATGAGGCCGTGGAACTCGTAGCGCTTCTTCAGCTCCCTCTTGAGGCGGATGTTCTCTTCCTTGAGCTTCGCCATCTCGAGGGCCTTCCTGATGATGATGCCGAGCTCATCGAGCCTGAAGGGTTTGGTGACATAGTCGAATGCACCGGCCCTCATGGCCTCGACGGCGTTCTTGACCGTTCCGTATGCGGTGATGATAATGCAGGGGGTGTCGGCGTTGGGCGTCTCCTTCATCGCCTTCAGCACATCCATCCCCCCCATAACGGGCATGGCGAGGTCGAGGAAGACCACGTCGAAGTGCTCCTTCCTCAGCCTTTCGAGTCCGTCGAGGCCGTTTTCTTCGAGGCATACGCTGTATTTTTCAGCGACCAGGAAGTCCTTGAGGACATCCCTCACCGTGACGTCGTCGTCTATTACGAGAATCCTATGCATGGTACCACTAATTTACAGCATGTAGAGAGTAGGTGTCAACAGTTTGACTCTGTCTTGCATCACGATCAGGCTGTTGTGTCATATTTGATCGCGAAGGAGAAAGGGTGAGCATGTTGTCAAGACGGCCGATCTCTGGTATGCTTAAGATATATAGCCTGAGACCGGTGTCTCATTCTTCCATGACCGGTCGGGCCTGAAGGAGCCGGCGCGTTTGTTCATCATGGGACATAGACCAAATACGGAGGAGGAGACCATGGCAAGGGTGTACATGCTCGCAAACGTCCTTCCAGGCAAGGACAGGGACATACGTGATACCCTGAGGGGGATCAACGGCGTGGTGAACGCAGATGTCGTCACAGGGCAGTTCGACATCATCGCGGTGCTCGAGGCGAACGACATCAACGAGATATTCACGCGCATCCTCAAGAAGATAAGGAAGATACGGGGCATAACGCGTACGGAGACGTTCATCGCCGTCGAGTAGGCGGTGTGTGTGCGGCGTAATCCAGGTTTGAGCGGGCCGCGCGCGGTGCACTCGGTCTCCCCGAGCCTGTTGCCGGAGCACAGAGGGGCCGTGTCTGAACATGCGGCAGGGGCGTCAGCCCCTCCTTATAAAGTCCCTCGGTTTTCCCGCTCCCCTCGGCGGGCCGACGAATCCTTCCTCTTCAAGCAGTTCCATGATCCTTGCGGCCCTGTTGTATCCTATCTTGAACCTGCGCTGGATGGATGAAATGGATATCTCGCCCATTGTCTCGGCATGCTCGATCACCTTCCGGTACAGCTCGTCTCCCTCGCTGGGGCCTTCATCCGTCCTCTCGGCTGGTTCGAGCTGGATCGAGTCGAACATCGAGAAGTCGGGCTCGGCCTGTGCCTTTATGAAGGATGTGACCGCTCTCACCTCTTCCTCGGATACGTAAGCACCGTGGAGCCGCGTGAGCCTCGCCCCCGTGGTCATGAAGAGCATGTCCCCCTTGCCGATGAGCTGTTCGGCGCCCTGGGTGTCGAGAATCGTGCGCGAGTCCACCTTTGTCGTCACCTGGAAGGCAATCCTGGTCGGAAAGTTCGCCTTGATGATCCCTGTGATGATATCCACCGACGGCCTCTGGGTGGCGAGTATCAGGTGAATGCCCGAGGCCCTCGCCATCTGCGCAAGGCGGACGATCGAGTCCTCGACCTCCTTCGATGCGGTGAACATCAGGTCGGCGAGTTCGTCGATGATGACGACTATGTACGGGAGCCGCTCGCCATCGGACACCTGGCGGTTGAAGTTCTCGATGTTCCTCGCACCCTGCTCGGCGATCAGGCGGTATCTGCGTTCCATCTCGAGGACCATCTTCTTGAGGGCAAGCGTGGCCTCTTTCGGGTTCGTGACCACGGGAGTGACGAGGTGGGGTATTCCGTCGTAGGTGGAGAGCTCGAGGAGCTTCGGGTCTATCATGAGCATCTTCACGTCTTCGGGAGTGGACTTGAAGAGTATGCTCATGACCATGGAGTTGATGGATACGCTCTTGCCCGAACCCGTGGTGCCGGCCACGAGGAGGTGGGGCATGCGGGACAGGTCGGACACTATGGGTCTGCCGTAGATGTCCTTTCCAAGCGCGAGGGTGAGCATCGAGCGGCTGTTCTGGAAGTTCGCCGACCCTATGATCTCCTTGAGCGACACGATTCCCATCTGCCTGTTTGGCACCTCGATGCCGAGCGGCGTCTTGCCGGGTATCGGTGCAATCCTTATGCTCAGCCCGCCGAGCGCCCTCCCGAGGTCGTCCGACAGGGAGACGATCTTGCTTATCTTTATGCCCGGCGAGGGTTCGAACTCGTACATGGTGACCACGGGGCCTGGATGGACGCGCGTGATCTTCCCTGTTACCTTGAAGTCGGCGAGCTTTTCCTCGAGCAGGCGGGCCCGCTCAAAGAGCTCTTCCTTCCCTGGCTTCGCCGCCGGCTCGTAGGTGCTCAGGAGCTTGAGCGGAGGCATGGTGTATGCCCCCTTCCTTCGCGGCGGCGGGTCGGCTTTCTTCTCCTTGACCCGCTCCTGCCTTATCTCGGGCTGAGACGGCTCTTCCACCACTTTTATCCTCCCGGGGAGTTCCGGCGACGGCTTCCTCGTCTCGAACATCCTCCTCAATGCATCAGGAGCGGAGACGGGGCTCAGTATGATGAGGGAGGAGAAGAAGACGGAGAGCGTGAATATGTAGGCCCCGGGTAAAGAGAAGAGCATCCGGAGCAACAGGGATGCCTCCTCGCCCCACAACCCGCCGTAACTCGGACCGTTCAGGTCGAAGGTCTTCGACATCAGCGACAGGAGTACAGGGGCTGATACGAGAAACATCGGTAGCCCTGCCAGCAGCTCCTTCCTCTTCCGCCTGCCAAGCAGTCTCTTGATCCCGTACAGGACGAGGAAGAGCGGGATCGCGTAGGACGTGTAGCCGAGGAGGCTGATAAGGAAGTCGGAGATGTAGGAGCCGATTATCCCGCCGTAGTTCTTGGCGGGTTCCCGGCTGTGAGTGAAGAGCGAGGGGTCCCACTTGGAGTAGCTGAAGAGGCTCAGCGTGATGTATACGCCGAGCAGTGTTACTACGACTCCAAGCACTTCCTCTTTTATTCTTCTTGCTCCCTCGGCCATGGTCTGCGATCAGTGGTCTGAACCCTTTTCATGCAGACGATTTCTGCAGCAAGTAACTGATGATTATTATACCAGCAAGGGCGAACCTGTAGTAAACAAAGGTTCGGAGGCTGAACCGCCTGAAGAACCACAGGAGGAACTTTATGGTGATGAACCCGGTGACGGCAGACGCTGCGAAGCCGGCGGCGAAGAGGCTCAGGTCGTAGTCGGCCTGGTTCCTCAGCAGGTGAACGCCCTCAAGTAGTGTGGCTCCGGCGATGACGGGCATGGAGAGCAGGAACGAAAACCGGGCGGACGCCTCCCTCTCGATCCCCCCGAACAGGCCGGCCGAGATGGTTATGCCCGACCTCGACACACCGGGAATCAGGGCCACTGCCTGAGCAAGGCCGATCGCCAAGGCATCCTTAGTCCCTATGGAGGCGAAACCCCTACGGGGCCTGTTCCTCTCGGCCAGGAGCATTACCACGCCGACAGCGATGAGCGATGCCGCTATCACGTAGGAACTCCTCAGTGTCGTAGAGACAGCATCCTTGAACAGGATGCCGGCGGCTCCCGCAGGGATCGTGGCTATCACGATATTCAAAAGCAGTGGCCTCTCCGCGGTGAGGAGGCTCAACCACTGTTTCCTGAAGTATACCAGGAGGGCGAGCAGGGTACCGCCATGGAGCGCGATGTCGTAGGTGAGGGTGCTGATGTCTCCTTGCCAGCCCAGGAACTCCGGTATCAGGATCAGGTGGGCGGTGCTGCTCACAGGCAGGAACTCGGTGAGTCCCTGCACTATCCCGAGTATTATCGCTTCGATCATCATTAGATTATAGCAGTTATGCCGCCGGAAATTGAAACTGCACGGCCGTGCCGCGGTGTTTTCGTGAACGGTCCTCCTGCAGGAGTGGCGGGTTTGAGTATTTCAGGGGAGGCTGTATAAAATAGAGCCATGTTTCCGGGTTACAGGGAAGAGCTGGAGAGGGTCTTCTTCAGCGCGCTCAGGGCCGTGGACCCCTACCTCGCGACCTCGAGGCGGCTGGCGGAGCTCTTGAGTTCAGCGGGCCGGCCCGAGGGCAGGCTGAACGTCCTCGGTTTCGGTAAGGCCTCGGCGCGTATGGCTCAGGCGGCCGAGGAGGCCCTCGATGGCCTCATATCCACGTCCGTGGTGATAACCAAGTACGGCCACTCGGTACCGTTGAGAGAGACCGAGGTAATAGAGGCCGGGCACCCGATCCCGGACCTTAACGGGCTCAGGGGGACCGAGAGGATCAGGGAGGTCGCACGGACGTCGTCTGCCGCTGACCTGAACGTATGCCTCATTTCAGGAGGAGGTTCGGCCCTGCTCGTCAGTCCGCTCGAGGGAATCAGCCTCGAGGAGAAGCAGGAGGTCACAGCACTCCTGCTCAGTGCCGGGGCGGACATATTCGAGCTCAACACGGTGCGGAAGCACATATCCGCGGTGAAGGGCGGGAGGCTGGCCGAGACGCTCTATCCGTCGAGGACGGTCTCGCTGATACTCTCCGACGTCATAGGAGACCGGCTCGATGTGATCGCGTCAGGTCCGACCGCGCCGGATGAGACCACCTATCTCGACGCCCTGAACGTGATCGAGAGATACGGCCTCAGGAAGAGTGTCCCCAGGGGTGTCCTTGAGATTATCGAGGACGGTGTCGAGGGGAGGGTGCCGGACACCCCCACCTCTGACAGCGAGGTCTTCAGCAGGGTCAAAAACATCATCATAGGCAGCAACAGGATCGCCCTCGAGGCCGCCGCACAGGAGGCCTCAGCCCTGGGCTACAGTGCGGAGATCCTCACCGATTCCCTCTCGGGCGAGGCGCGGGAGGCCGCAAGACGGCTTTACGGGGAGATCACGGGCAGGGGCGCGGCAGGGAAGGCCTGCTACATATCCGGCGGAGAGACGACCGTGACGGTCAGGGGCAGCGGGCTCGGCGGCAGGAACCTCGAGTTCGCCCTCGCATTCGCTATGGAGATAGAGGGGACAGAAGGGATTGCCCTCCTGTCTGCCGGGACGGACGGCACAGACGGCCCTACCGACGCCGC
>DRKX01000065.1 GCA_011051565.1 Nitrospirota bacterium
CGGCCGCCTCCTCTGTTCGTCTCTACTTCATCACGGCACCCGATGCCGCTGAACTCACCAGCCGCGCATACCTCGACAGGTAACCCTTCTTCACCTTCGGGTCAGGCCGTCTCCACTTGCTGCGCCTCTCTTCCAGCTCCTCGTCCGGGATGAGCACGTCCATCTTCCTCTTGGGTATGTCGATCCTTATCCTGTCTCCGGTGCGGATGAGGGCTATCGGGCCGCCCTCCATGGCCTCGGGCGAGATGTGCCCGATGCAGGGCCCCCTCGTGCCGCCTGAAAACCTTCCGTCGGTGATGAGCGCGACGGACTCGCTCAGGCCGAGCCCGGCGATCGTGGCCGTGGGCGAGAGCATCTCCCTCATGCCGGGCCCACCCTTGGGTCCCTCGTACCTTATGACGACGATATCCCCGGGTGATACCTTGCCGCTCAGGATCGCCTTCATGCCGTCCTCTTCGGAGTCGAACACCACGGCCGTGCCTTCAAAGCGCATCATCTTCCTGCTCACTGCAGACTGCTTCACCACCGCACCCTCGGGTGCGATGTTTCCCCTGAGGATGGCGATGCCGCCCTCCTTGTGGTGCGCCCTGCTCAGTGGCCTTATGACTTCGGCATCCGATATCTCGGCCATGCGCGCGATCTTCTTGATCTTGAGGCCGCTGACGGTCACGGTGTCGTGCAGCAGGTCTTCAAGACGCTTGAGCACAGCGGGTATGCCGCCTGCATGGTGCAGGTCCTCGAGGTAGTGCCTGCCGCCGGGAAGCATGTCGGCTATGTGGGGTGTGGTCCTGCTCAGTTCGTCGAAGAGTTCCAGCGGCAGCTCGATCCCGGCATCATGGGCGATGGCTGGAATGTGCAGCACGGTGTTGGTCGAACCTCCAAGGGCCATATCCACCCTTATGGCATTCTCGAACGCCTTCAGGGTCATGATCTTCCGCGGAGTGACGTTCTTCTTTATCAGCTCAACGACCCTCCGGCCGCTCTCGAAGGCTATCCTCCTCTTCTCGGCATCAGTGGCGAGGGCGGTCGCACAGTAGGGGATGCTCATGCCGAGGGCCTCGGTGACGCATGCCATGGTGTTCGCCGTGTACATCCCCTGGCAGGAGCCTGCACCCGGGCAGGCGCACATCTCGAGCGCCTGGAGTTCGCTGTCCTTGATCAGCCCCTTCTTGTATTTTCCTATGGCCTCGAATGTGTCGTTGACGAGGGAGAGCCTCTTGCCCCTGAGGCGGCCCGAGTGCATCGGGCCCGCCGTCACCACCACTGCGGGTATGTTTAGCCTGCCTGCGGCCATAAGCATTCCCGGGGTGATCTTGTCGCAATTCGTCAGAAGCACAAGACCATCAAACTGGTGGGCCTCTGTGATGCTCTCCACCATGTCGGCTATGAGTTCCCTCGAGGGCAGCGAGTAGTGCATGCCGCTGTGTCCCATCGCTATGCCGTCACATATGCCGGGCACACCGAAGATGAAGGGATAACCTCCGGCCGTGTGAACGCCCTTTTCAATGAACCTCTCGAGGTCTCGCATCCCGATGTGTCCGGGTATGATGTCGGTGAAGCTCGTGACCACTCCGATGAACGGCTTGTCCATCTCACTGCTCGGGATACCTGTTGCATAAAGAAGTGTCCTGTGAGGAACGCGCTCGAGCCCCTCCTTGATAGTCTTGCTTCTCAATCTCTTCAACCTCCTCAGTTTATTGCCGCGGGTTTCTTGAACTCCCTTATCAGCTCGGCCATCCTGTCCTTCCTGATGAGCTTCTGTTTCTTTATGGCCTTGATCTCGATCTCGTCATCCGGCGTGAGGAAGTGCTTGTTCTCCAGCTCCGTGAGCCTTTGATCGAGCGACCTGTGCTCCTCCTCGAGATGCCGGAACTCGTGATTCTCCCTTCTCAGAATCTCAAGGACTTCCTGATCGTTCATCTTCTCCTCCTTCTCCGTCCTCGCAGGACGGGTGTTAGATTTTTGAATGCAACTCCCCGGCAAGCCTGTAGGAATTCTCTACGCAGTCGTTGACCCCGATGCCCCTGTAGGCATTTCCGGTCAGGTACAGGCCCGGGTGACGCGAGACAGCGCCGTCGATCTCCTGTAGGAGGGCAGCATGACCGACGTTGTACTGCGGGATCGCCTTCTCGTGCCTGTAGACCCGCACGAAGTCCGGTTTGACATCGATGCCCATGATCTCCTTCAACTCGTCGAGTACGATGTCCGTGATCTTCCCTTCATCCTCCATGGCGAGCCCGGATGCCCGCGCCCCTCCGACCATGGTCCTCATGAGGACATACCCCTCGGGTGCCCTGTTGGGGAAGATGCTCGAGTCCCAGAGGGTTCCGAGTATCCTCCTCCTCTCGGTTGCCGGCACGAGGAAACCGAAGCCGTTGACGTTGTGCGGGATGTCCTCGAGCCTGAACCCCAGGCATGCCACGGATACGGCAGGGTAGGGTATCCCGGAGAGGCGGTCCGACAGTGTCCGGTCGAGGTCCCGCAATATCTCCGACGCTGCGTGTGCAGGACAGGCGAGGATGACAGAGTCCGACTCCATGACGCCCCCGTCATCGAGCAGGAGTCTGTACTGTTTGCCGGTCCTGTCGATCGAGCGCACGCCCTTGGAGAGGATGAGTCTGCGGCCGAGGGCCGCCCTGAGGGAGGCGATCACTGTCTCCATACCTTCGTGGAACGACGTGAGGGTTCCACCGGGGCCGGGACCGACGACGCCCTTGCCGCTCTTCTTTGCCTGCTTCTGGAGCTTCAGCATGGCCCTTATGAGACTTCCATATCTCTTCTCCAGCTCGTATATCCGCGGAAAGCAGCTCTTCAGGCTCAGCATCTCGGGATCTCCGGCATATATGCCCGAGGCCATCGGGTCGATCAGCTTCTCGTAGGCCTCCTTGCCGAGCCGCCTCTTTGCAAACGAGGCTAAGGTCTCGTCTTCTTCCTTCCCCCTCGGGCTGACCATCTCGTAGATGATCCTCCCCCTTCCACAGGGGCTCAGCAGGCCGGATAGCAGGAAGGCCTGGGGGGATTCGGGAAGCCGGTGGAGCCTGCCCCTCGAGTAGATGAACCTCTTTCTGGCAGCGTCGTTGCTCCTCAGTGGGGTGAGGGATAGCCTCCTTGCAAGCTCGAGCGTTAGGGGTTTGTTGTCGAGGAAACCGTTTACGCCGCGTTCGCAGAGGAAACCGTCGGCCCTGTCAGTGCTGATCTTGCCGCCCGGCCTGTCTTCGGACTCGAGTACGCGGAGGTCCAGTGCCGGGTCCTTTTCCATGAGAAAATAAGCGAGTGAGAGTCCCGAGATTCCACCTCCCACAATGGTAATGCTCATCCCAGGACCTCCGTATCTGACACGATCTCCCTGTCCATCTATACAATTAAATTATAGCACCTTTCAGTAATAAATGCCATCAGGCGGCATCACCCCGCAAGCCTGTCCATGAACCTCCTGAGCTCGACCACGGGGACCTGGCCGGGTGCCTTCGAGTCGCCTATCGAGGCGAACGTGAAGAGCGAACCGACGACAGGGAAAAAGACCCGTGATATCAGGCCCTTAGGTCCCATACAGACGGTCACGAGGCCTTTCTCGAAGTGGTCGAGCGTGATCCGGGTCATGGTTCTGAGGTCGTGCTCGGTGTTTGTCGTTGTTGCGATCTTCACGATGTCGGCCCCCCTCTCCAAGCACCGGGCCACGTGGGCCGAGAGCACGTCGTAGGAGGGGGTGCCGTTGAAGTTGTGGTATGATGCTATGAGTGGCGTGCCGGCAGCCCTTGCGACATCCCTGACCTCGTCGAATATCTCTGCCCGGGCCTCTATGTCCATGAGATCTGCAAGGTCCTTCACCAGGCTGAATATCCTGACCCTCTCCGCATCCGGTATCCGTCTGCGCCCGCCTTCGTCCGTTGACCTGACAGTCGCTATAACGGGCTTTCCGAGGGATCGGGCCTCCCTGAAGACGCCCTGGATACAGCCCTCGGAGAGGTCGGTGAAGTGGTCGACCCTCAGCTCGATCAGGTCGAGTGCCGAGAGTTCCTCTGCTGATATCTGCTTCAGGTCACGGTCTGAGGCGGAGCCCGCGATTGCCGGCCTTCTGAAATCGAACCTCAAGCTCAACCCTCCTTTACGGTCAGGTATCCCGACAGGAGTATCAGCCCCCCACCGATGTAGGCATTAAGCGGTGGAAACTCCGCCAGGAAGATCATACTGAAGATTATAGCACCAACCGGCTCGAGATAACCAAGGACCGCCGCCCTGTTCGCCTGCACCGAGCTCAGCCCCTTGTAGTAGAGGAACGGCGCGGCGGTCGAGTGCAGTGCGCCCATGAGTGCGAATATCCATATCTTCTCCGCGGGGAAGACCCTCACAAAGGGCAGCAGTATCAGGGCCATGAATGCGTTCTGGATGAATACGAGCACGTAGGGGTTGAATTTCTGCGTGAAGACCCTCACGAGTATGACGAGTACGGCATAGACGAGGCCCGATACGAGGCCCGAAGTTATCCCGATGAGGTCCCGCGTGAGATGGAACCCCTCGGAAAAGACGTTCCTGAAGCACTCCATAATGGTGGCGCCGCCGAGCATTATCCAGAGGCCGGTCGAGGCGAGGATTATTGATGCAACGATCCTCCCTGTTATCCGTTCTCCGAGGAATACGACCGCCAGGAATGCGACTATTACAGGGGCTATGTAGTGGGTCAGCACGGCGTTTGCGATCGAGGTGTTGGCATAGGCGAAGAGGAAGGTGAAGGTGTTCAGCAGGAGACATACGCTCAGCAGAAAGATGAAGGGCAGCCTGTTCAGTGGCGGGAACGACCTCCTGTAACGCTCGTCTGTGAACATGAGGCTCTGAAAGACGAGGGAGAAACAGGTGGAGTAGAAGATGAGGACATGGACTTCCACCCCTGACATCCTCACGATCAGGCCGAGCGAACTCCAGATCAGGATGGCCGCAGCGATATAGAGTGACGGCATCAGGAGAGACTCAGCCCCTCTGTCTGCGCCAGCACTCTGTTCCTGATCGCGGATGCCGGCTCCCGGTCGATGAGGCGCTTGCCCGAGTCGAGGACAGGGACGAGGATGTCCTCGAATTCGCCGCTGCAGTCGCACCTTGGCGTTCCGGCTGCGGCAGCCACGGTGCGCCTGAGGCCGCACGAGCGGCACCTCAGCAGCCTCTTGCTTCCGGACCACTTTCCCCTCTTGGCCACCGGCCTCCCCTCGACCTCCATTATGTCCATTGAGAAGTCCACGACCGGCGCGTTGCTGATCGAGGTGCCTATGCCGTAGGCATCAACGAGCGGATTCAACACCGGGATGTCTTCCTCTCTTATCCCTCCGCTCACGAAGAGCTTCACGTGACTGTAGCCGCGCAGGTCGAGCTCCCACCTCACCTCTTCAAGGATGCGGTAGAAGTCCCCGCGCCTCGAAGACGGCGTGTCGAGCCTCACGGCAAAGAGCCTCTCGCCGAGGGCCTCTGCAACGTTGACGGCCTCGAACTTTTCATCGAGGAACGTATCTATGAGGGCGACCCTCTTCAGCTTCGGCTCAAGAATCTCGTCGTACGCCCTCAGGGCCTCGACAGTGGAGCCCATGCATATTATCAGTGCGTGGGGCATGGTGCCCATCGGATCCTCCCCTATGATCTCACCGCTCTTGATCACGGCGACCCCGTCGCAGCCGCCGATGTAGGCGTTTCTCTCTATCATGGGTGCGAGGATGGGGTGCATCCTGCGCGCACCGAAACTGACCACGAGGCGGCCGTCTGCGAGGCTCTTGAACCGGGCCGCCTTCGTTGCAACCCCTGAGGCCTGGCATATGAGGCCGAGGACGGCGGTTTCATAGACACAGAAGTCCTGATACCTGCCCTCTATCTCCATGACCGGCTCATAGGGGTGGAAGACCGTCCCCTCTTTCAGTGCCCTCAGCTTCACGGGCAGCCGTTCAAGGAGGTAGATAACCTCTTCGAGTCCGGCGAATACGGCCCAGGGCCAGTCGCCGGGCAGGCCCTTCGCCATGAACTCGGCCTTGACAACCGGGTTTACGCCCTTGCCCTTGAGTATCCTGAGAGTACGTTCGAAGTAGACGTCCGTTATGCTGCCGTCCAATATGTCTTCCGGCCGTGCAGTGTGAAACATCTCCTCCTCCTACCTTCCCGGCGACAGCTGCGGCATGCGGTCGTCGACCCTCTTCATTGCATTGCCGCAATCTCTCGTGTCAACCTGAACCGGGTCCGGGTTTACTGGTTCAGCAGTCCATCCCCCATCACCTCGTCAGCCGCCTCGGGTCTCAATACCCATATCTGGCCGAAGAGTCTCTCCTGGTATACCCTGACCACACCCAGCCTGAGCAGTTCCAGCAGTGCAAGGAACGTGACTATGTACTGGGCGGGCGTCCGGTCGCCCTCGAACAACTCCTCGAACCTCAGGGCCTTCTCACCCTCGAGTCTTTCGGTGATGAGATTCATCCTGTCCTTTACGGTGAGCGTCTCCCTCGTGATGGCGACCACCTCGGGTGGCGCCGAATCGAGGAGCTTCTTGAACGCGGTTATCAGGTCGAAGACGTTTACGTCGAACAGGTACTGCTGGCCCTCGGCCTCCTCGATCCCTGGCAGGGCGGGGTCACGCCGGAAGTATTCCGCCCACCTCTCCTGCCTCTCCTTGAGGTCGAACGCCACGCTCTTGAAGGCCTGGTACTCTATGAGCCGCTCGACAAGCTCGATACGAGGGTCTTCACGCTCCTCCGGTGGCACGTCCTCGTCAACCGGCAGCAGCATCCTCGTCTTTATCTGGATGAGAGTCGCCGCCATCACGATGAACTCGCCGGCGATCTCGAGGTTCAGCTCCTTCATCAGGTCGAGGTACTCGATATACTGGCGCGTGATCTCGGCAATGGGTATGTCGTATATATCTATCTTGTTCTCCCTGATCAGGTGCAGCAGCAGGTCGAGGGGCCCCTCGAAGAGGGGAAGCTTT
The DNA here is from genome assembly GCA_011051565.1 of Nitrospirota bacterium. Taxonomy (GTDB): domain Bacteria; phylum Nitrospirota; class Thermodesulfovibrionia; order Thermodesulfovibrionales; family JdFR-85; genus BMS3Bbin07. Next base: position 6,953 of record DRKX01000065.1, read on the forward strand.
ATGCTGTAGACTGTATCCGGCATTTCCGTAATTATATCACATATGGAAGGCCGGCATGAACGGCAATGCATTCCACGGTTGAGGCAGGTCAAGCGGGATGGGGGCGATCATTAAGCCGACGGCCGGGCTGCGGCGTCCGCATTCGTGACACATCTGCCACTACTCCAGCCTCTCGCGCCTCTGCTCTCTCGCCCTCTTGATGATCCTCCTGATCTCCCTGTTGAACTCCTGCTGGAATATGACAAACCTTGCCTGTTGTTCGATCGTGAGTATCTTCTTGAGTTCCGCCCGGCTGTCGTCGTTTAGCCGCTGCAGTCTCTTGCGGTTCCTCTCGATTCTTCCAAGTATCTCCTTGAGGCGATCCTTTCGTTTATCCTCAAGCGCCTTTCTCAGAGCCGCCATGTCCTCCCTCATGGCCTGCTTGATCTCGAACCTCTCCTTGTCGTACCTGTTGAGCAGCGGGAATATCCTTGCCGCGGTATCTTCGTCGAGGTCGAGGGCCTTTGTGAGCTTCCACATACGGAGCGTCTCTATCCTTTTCCACACCCTCTCCACCTGCTCCTTTGTCGGCCTGCCGAACTCCCCTGCGGATTCGGCCATGCCGCTTGTTACAGCGCCGAAAGTCAGAAGGAGCAGAACGAGGACGCCTACACATGTCTCTTTCAATACAGTCAACCTCCTTTCAGTTCTTCGTTCTCGAGCGCCTCGTAGAGGCTGTCGAGCTCCTCGGCGCTGAGCGAAGCGATCTCTTCGTAATAGGAATCCTTCGGCAGGGCGGCGAGTTCGAACTCCAGGTCGTCCCCTGCCGGCAGTCCTGCAATCGGCGGGCCTACATCGCCGGGATCGATGGCCGCCGTGGTGGTGGGCGCGGTGGCCGGGGGTGAACCAGGCGACTCTTTTGCGATCATGTATGCGAATGAGACGATGAAGAGCAGCGCAGCAGCCGCAGCCGCTGCCGGCAACGGCCGGAGCAGGAGGGATTTCAGGTGGAACCTGTCGCGCCGTCTCCTGTTCCTGCTGCGCATCGTTGCCTTATGTGGCAGTGCCTTCCAGAAGTCTTCTCCCGGGTCGGGCACTCCCGTGCTGGTCAGGTCCGAAAGGAGAGAGAATTCGTCCCTGCAGTCCCTGCACTTCTCGATGTGGGCCTCGATCCTCCTCCTCGCACTCCCCGACAGGAGTCCGTTCAGGTATTCGGGAAGCAACTCCCTTATGTCGTCATGGCCTGAATTCATACCCAGCCTCCGTCACTATTTCCCTCAATCTCTTCACGCCGTTGTGATAATGGGCCTTCACAGCGCCCTCCGAACACCCCATGGCCAGGGCGGTTTCGCGACAGCTGAGGCCCTCATACGCCCTCAGGACTATTGCGATTCTCTGCCTCTCGGGAAGGCGGGCGAGACCCTCCCTTACAAGGTCCTTCTTTTCCCTTTCAATCATGTCCGAAAGCGTTTCCGCCCTGTCTTCAACGACCGATTCTTCAATGCCGGATTCATAACGCCTGTCCCGCCTGGCGTGATTGATGCTCGTGTTCACGGCGATCCGGTACAGCCACGTCTTGAAGGACGACTCCTTCCTGAAGCCGCTGATGCCGTTTACTGCCCTGATGAAGACCTCCTGCGTCAGGTCCTTTGCCTCTTCGATATCGTTCGTCATCCTGTAGACGAATGCGTATATATGTTTCTGGTATTTTTCCACGAGTTCTTCAACGGCACCGTCGTCACCGTTCAGGTATCTTTTGATCAGATGCTTGTCGTCTTCCATCTATTTATACAGACAGTCGGGGAGGCTGAAGGTTTAAGGCGGGCATGGCCGCGGTAGGCTCACTCCTCTTCCTTCAGGAGCTTGTACTCTATACTGTCGACGAGCGCCTGCCAGGAGGCCTCGATTATGTTCTCGCTGACACCCACGGTGTTCCACCTGTCCTCGGCGTCGCCCGACTCGATCAGGACCCTCACCTTGGCCGAGGTACCCCTGCCCGCAGCCAGGACCCTCACCTTGTAGTCGAGGAGCTTTACGCTCTTCAACTGGGGATAGAACTTCTCGATCGCCTTTCTCAGGGCGTTGTCCAGTGCATTCACCGGGCCGTCGCCGGTGGCCGCCGTATGCTCAATGTGCCCCCCCACTCTGACCATTATCGTGGCCTCGCTCAGTGGCTCTTCCCCCTCCTTCCTCTTCTCGACTATCACCCTGAAGCCGATGAGGTCGAAGAACCTCCTGTGCAGTCCGAGGGTCTTCTTCATGAGGAGTTCGAACGACGCCTCTGCAGCCTCGAACTGGAATCCCCTGTTTTCGAGCTCCTTTATAGTGGCCAGTATCTCCATGAGCTGCGGAGAGTCCTTCTCGATATGGAGCCCGAACTCCTCGGCCTTCCTCAGCACGTTGCTCCTGCCTGCGAGATCGGAGATGAGGACCCTGCGGGTGTTCCCGACGAGCTCGGGCCTGATGTGCTCGTAGGTCTCGGGTCTCTTTGCGATGGCTGAGACGTGGATGCCGCCTTTGTGTGCGAACGCGCTCTCGCCGACGTACGGCTGCCGCTTGAAGTGTCTCAGGTTCGCAATCTCCGTCACGAAGCGCGACGTCTCCATGAGCCTGTTGAGCTGCTCGGCGGTTATGCAGCTGTAACCGAGCTTGAGCTGCAGGTTGGGTATTATGGAGCAGAGGTTTGCGTTGCCGCACCGCTCGCCGAGGCCGTTCATGGTGCCCTGCACGTGCCGTGCCCCGGCCTGGACCGCCATCACGGAGTTCGCCACGCCGCACTCCGAGTCGTTGTGGGCATGTATGCCGAGGGAGGTTTTCAGGGCCCTCTTCACCTCCGCGGTCGTCTTCTTGATCTCGCCGGGAAGGGTCCCGCCGTTCGTGTCGCACAGGACGAGGCAGTCCGCGCCCGCATCCCTTGCTGCAAGCAGGCACTTCAGGGCGTACTCGGGGTTGTCCTTGTAGCCGTCGTAGAAGTGCTCGGCGTCGAAGAACACCCTGTCGAGCCTCTCCTTGAGGTAGTGGATCGTGTTGTGTATGATATCGAGGTTCTCCTCGAGACTTATGCGCAGTGCATGCCTTACGTGAAAGTCCCAGGACTTGCCGAAGATGGTGGCGATGCCGGTCTCTGCAGCGAGGATGGATTTTATGTTGCCGTCGTCCTCCACCTTGACTCCAGCCCGGTGGGTGCTGCCGAAGGCCACGACAACGGCGTTCTTCAGGCGGAGCTTCCTCGCCTTCCTGAAGTAGGCGGCGTCCTTGGGGTTGGCGCCGGGGAAGCCGCCCTCTATGTAGTGGACGCCGAACTCGTCGAGCTTCTCGGTGATCCTGAGCTTGTCCTCCACCGAGAAGTTCACGTCCTCGGCCTGGGAGCCGTCTCGCAGCGTCGTGTCGTAGACCTCTATTCTCGTCATGATAGTTGCTCCTCTTGTTTCGTTTCTCTCCGGGGTATCTATTAAATTACTCCAAAGGCGCCTTAAAAAACAAGAAACCGCTCAAGGGTGGCGGACCGGCTTTGCGTTTTCTTTTTCTAAGTTTCTTTTCATAGGCAGTAGAGAGTTCTTCAGAGAGATATTCTATTTGCTCCGCAAGTTCAATAATGTCTAAGGAAGCTCTCAATTTTAACAGGAGTTCTTTTGTTTTTGCATCTGTCTTCTCAGCTGACAGTTTATCAAGCATCTCTGTCTTTACCTTCTTTGATGCCTTCTGGTACGCCTTCGCATTATGTTTGATAATGACATACCTGTCCTTCATGGTGTATACTCCTTTAGGCACTGTGGCAACCATCCTGCAAACCTCCTTCCCGGGATTTTGGTTTAAGGGATGGTTGCCCCATTTGTCAATTATGA
>DRKX01000066.1 GCA_011051565.1 Nitrospirota bacterium
CAGGGAACCGGGTTGCGCTCTGTCCGGATTGTTGACAACGTCAGATTGCATAAGACACGGGGGTTTACGTGAATAACCGTTCATCTGCAAGACCTGCCCGTCTTTTCCGGCCGGGGTCGGGCAACCAGCCTGATAGCCGTGATCGCCTGTTACGGTACCTTGGCGGCTGTCGCACTGCTATCCCTCGTCGGTGTCAGCGTGAAACTCGATGAATCGTTAATGGTGAAACTTGTCACGGCGTTGCTGATACCGGCTTTGCCGGGAGTGGGCAATTACTTTCGTCTGCACCGTCATGCCGGGCCGTAGTTCCGCGCTTACTGCTCGGTGTCGATCTTTATCTCGTAAATCTCGATGGGTGTTCCCCACATCTGAACGGTGGCTGTATCGGTTGGTTTTCCCCTGACCCATACGGTGAGCCCATCCTGTTTATACTCCTCGGGCAGGTTGAGGGGCAGATAGCGCCTGCCGTCTTCGGTCACAAGTCCATAGAACCCGCCCTCAAGCGGTATCCATTTCACCTCGGCTGAAAAGGTCATCACGTCTCCTGCGGCGTCAGGGGCTGAATCTCCTTCCAGGAGCTGATTCTCTGCCGACTCGCAGCCTGTAAGCGCAAAAAGCAGTATGGATGCGATGATCAGCATGACTGGAAGCTTACGGAGTCCGGACGCGGCTGTCATATGCACTATTATACACACTGCACGAGCGGGAATCAACGCTCCGTGCCTCGGCCGAAGAAGTCCAACCGAAAGCGGAACATCAAACTGAAGGAGAAAGGCCTCCTCGAGAAGAATGACACGGGCTCTTAGCGTCCGTAACATGTTCACAGAGTTCACAGAGGCGGCCGTTTGATTCTACCTCGCCCCTGTGGTTTATAATGTTCCTGTGGCCGGAATCGAGCGGAAACTGTATCAATTGATCATCGCCAGACTTGACGGAGAGCGGCTATCTTCGCGGGCGTACCGTGAGGAGACTTTCGGGCTTGTCCGCAAGGGGATCGGCGGATTCGTTGTTTTTGGGGGCGTTAGGGACGAGCTGAGGGAGTTTGTCGGCGGTATCCAGTCCATGGCGGAGGTCCCGCTCTTCATAGCGTCCGACATAGAGCAGGGTGTGGGCCAGCAGGTCTCAGGGACCACTGGATTTCCCCCCCAGATGGCGGTTGCTGCCGCAATCGACAGGGAGAATCCCGGTGACGTCGAACTCCTCCGGAGGTTTCTGCAGGCAGTGGCCGACGAGGCTGCCGGTACGGGAATCAACATGCCCCTGATCCCGGTGCTCGACGTGAACCAGGACCCGGACAACCCGATCATCTGCACGAGGGCCTTTTCAGATTCGCCGGAGGCTGTTGCGTGGTTCGGCTCGGAATACGTGAGGACGCTCGAGGGCGCAGGGCTCATCAGCTGTGCCAAGCACTTCCCCGGCCACGGTGATTCAAGCACAGACTCCCACGTCTCGCTTCCGGTGATAGACAAGCCCTTGGAAGAGCTGATGAGCACGGATGTCCTGCCGTTTGAAGCGGCTGTCAGGGCCGGTGTGAGCAGCATCATGGTGGGGCACCTCGGCGTCACAGCGGTCGACCCGCGGCCTGCAACGCTGTCTGAAAAGATTATAACCGGCCTCCTGAGAACAGAGCTCTCCTTCGACGGCCTGATACTGACGGACGCCCTCTGCATGGACGCCCTCTGCGGTATCCCGGATGTCGCGGCAGGTTGTGTCGAGGCGGGCGTCGACCTGCTGCTCCACCCTGCAGACCCCGACTCGGCTGTCAGGGAGCTCGCCGCTGCCCTCGAGGCAGGCAGGATCGAACCCGGTCGGGTGGATGCGGCGCTGGAGCGGATTCAGAGGTTCAAGGCGAGGCTGACGGAGATGGACGAGCATGAAGTCGACTACGATGAACATGCGGCCCTGTCGTCACTTCTTGCGGAGAAGTCGATTACCCTTGTCAAGGGCCACCCGGTCGAGGGAAGCCCGTTTGTGCCGCTGCTCGGGAATGAGCGGAAGACGCGTGTTGTAATTGCCGGTGAAGTGGAGCTTTTCGAGGAGTCCCACTGGAGGCGTCTATCGGACGATGACGTGAGGGGGGCCGGTAACGAGGCTCTTGATACCGTCGTTGTCGCTGTTTTCGGCAGTATCGCCGCATGGAAGGGGCATTCAGGCATAGACGAGACGGAGAAGGGCAGGATAAGGGAGATCGTGAGGAGGGCGAAGAGGTCAGTAGTGGTCTCCTTTGGAAGCCCCTACGTGCTGAGGCATTTTTGGGATGCCGACATCCTGATCGCCGCATACGGCGCGTCCGGGCAGGCTCAACGTGCGGTGGTCGACTGCTTGAGGGGAGAGGCGGACTTGAGGGGAAGGCTGCCCGTCGATATAGTGTGATGAGGATAAGCAATGCCGACTGGATGATCATAGTCGCCTACATGGCGATGTCCCTCGTGCTCGGGCTCTACTTCACGAGGAGGGCGTCATCCGGCACTGAGGAGTTCTTCCTTTCAGGGAGGAACCTCCCGTGGTGGCTCGTGGGGACTTCCATGGTGGCCACGACCTTTTCGTCGGACACCCCGCTTTACGTTACCGGCCTTGTGCGCTCGCAGGGAATCTACGAGAACTGGCAGTGGTGGTGCTTCGTTGTGAGCGGGATGCTCTCGGTCGCGGTGTTTGCGAGGCTGTGGAAGTCTGCGGGTGTGACGACCGACGTCGAGCTCACGGAGATGCGTTATTCCGGAAGACCGGCCTCGGTGCTCCGCGGGTTCAAGGCCGTCTACTTCTCCGTCTTCATCCACACGATCATAAAGGCGCAGGTGATCCTCGCCATGGTAAAGATACTCGATGTCACCATGGGCTGGAACAAGTGGCAGGCCATCTTCATATCGAGCGGCATAACGATCGCTTACTCGCTGATGTCCGGTTACTGGGGGGTGATAGTCACCGACTTTCTCCAGTTCATAATCGCCATGATCGGTGCAGTGCTCATCGCGTTCTTTGCCGTCGGCAGGGCGGGGGGACTGCAGGCGCTCTCTTCGAGGATAGACTCCATGTATGGAAGCGGGCAGCATTACACGGACTTCTTCCCGCCGCTCGACGGCGGGTTCTTCAGCATGCCCGTACTGATGTTCATCGCCTACATGGGCATGAGCTGGTGGTCGAAGTATTCATCCGACGGCGGCGGTGTGATCGTGCAGCGGATGGTCTCGTGCAGGGACGAAAGACACGCGGTCGGCGCAACCCTGTATTTCAACATTGCAAACTACGCCCTCAGGTCCTGGCCCTGGATAGTGGCTGCAGCTGCCTCCCTCGTTCTCTACCCCTCGGTGACGGATCATGAGTCGGTCTATCCGATGATGGTGGTCGACCTGCTTCCAGAGGGTGTCCGCGGTCTCATGCTCGCGTCGTTCTTTGCCGCTTTCATGTCGACCCTGAGCACCTACCTGAACCTCTCTTCAATGTATTTCATCAACGATTTCTACAGGAGGTTTGTCAGCCGCGGCAGATCGGAGAGACACTACCTGACGGTCACGAGGATATCCATACTCGTCCTCAGCCTGATAACCGCCGTGGTCACATACTATGCGACCTCGATCGTGGAGGTCTTCAAGTTTCTCATCGCCTTCGGAAGCGGCAC
>DRKX01000067.1 GCA_011051565.1 Nitrospirota bacterium
CGACAAGGGGTGCCATCAAGAGGCACAAGGGTCTCCTCGAGAGGTCGGCTCCTGAAAGGATAACTTTAGAGTTTTTCAAGCTCCTGCAGTCGAGGGCCTGCCCGAGGGCCTTGAAGGAGGCATTCGAGGTTAGTGTCGGCAGGGCAATAGTTCCATTGAAAAACAAGGAGTTGAATGCAGTGATGCAGAAAATGGTTGAAGTAATCCGGAACCTTGAAGAAGCACCTGAAGATTTCAGGCGCAGGCTCGACAGAGGGGTCTCTCAGGGCCTGACGCTCCGGGGGCTTGTGCTGCTCGACGTCCTGCTCGGTGGAGTTGCCGTGGAGTCCACGCGGTTGAGGCTGTCCGGGAGGCTCATGAGGCGTGTAGCACGCTTCAGGGGCTGCAGGGAGGATGTGCTGAGCCGGGAAGGGGCGGGTGACGGCGATCTCTTCGACTGCTTCGAGGCGCTTGGGTGCTCGGTCCTTGAGGCCGTGCTGGTGCAGGGGAGGCCGGACCTGTACGAGAAGGCGAGGAGGTACCTCGCCGTGTGCGACAGGCCGCTGCTGAACGGCGAGGACGTGAGGCGCCTCGCACCCGGTGTGGAGGGTCCTGAGGTGGGCAGGCTGCTCTATGAGGCTAAGAAGGCGCAGTTTGCCGGTAGGATCAGGAGCAGGGAAGAGGCGGCGGCCTTTCTCAGGCGTCTGTCAGGCGCGCAGCCGCCGTGAACGCCGATATCTTCCGATCTGTAATTTAACATAATATAAATTATCGGACGTTATCTTTTAACATTCCATGTTGATAACCTGTTACTAAGTATGTGTAAATCGCCACTAAATGCCGGAGCGTGTTGAGGGTTTTCGGTTTTGTATAAGTTTTAGGCAGTCAAAAAAGCCTTATAAATCAAGGTGTTTCTCGTTTTTGTAGGGGAACTCCGATGAGGCCGTCCTGAAAGCCCTCAGAAATCCAGATTCTTACGGCTCTTCCCGGCTGACATGAAGCATTGGCAAAGTATATGTTGAGATAATTCTCTGATTTGCCTGTGTAGAGGCCGTTCCTGAGCCTCTTTTCGCAGACCACATTGAGTGAGCTGCCGATCTGGGCTTCCCTGTATGCTCTCCTCTTTGCCGAGTCTATGCCTCTGAGTGCGCGGGTCCGTTCCTTCTTCACCTCAGGGCTCACATGACCTGACATCTCCGACGACGGTGTGCCGGGCCTGTCGGAGTATGGGAATATGTGGAGATACGAAAACGGTAGCTCCTCTATGAGCCTGCGCGTGTTTTCGAACTCCGCCTCGCCTTCTCCGGGAAATCCCACGATCACGTCTGTGCCCAACGCTATGCCGGGGTGGCGCTTGAGTATCTCCTCTGTCTTGCCGACATAGTACCGCCTGTCGTAGGGCCTCCTCATCCGCCCGAGGATCGCATCGTCGCCGCTCTGCAGTGGTATGTGCAGGTGCGGGCAGACCCTATCGTCGGAGAGGATGTCGAGGAGGCGGCCGTCTATCTCATTTGCCTCGATTGAGCTGAGACGTATTCGTACTTTGTTCGTATCTTTCAGTATGTTGCTGAGCAGGTCCGAAAGTGATACTTTAGGTTTGAGGTCATATCCGTAGTGACCGATGTGTATCCCGGTGAGCACCACCTCGGCAAACTCCTTGTTTTCGAGCATGCGTACCTCGCTCACTATCTCCTCTGGGGGCCGGCTGCGGGAGCGTCCCCTCGCCTCTGGTATGGTGCAGTATGAGCACGAGTAGTTGCAGCCGTCCTGTATCTTGACGAAGGGCCGCGAGCGGTCTGAGAAATACGCTGATGAACCGGTTCCGCTGTTGATGCCTAACATGCTGATAATATTGGATTTATCTCGATTTCCAACGATCTTCAACCCGGGTGATACGGAGAGTACTTCATCGGCCCTAAGCTCGGAATAGCAGCCGGTCACGAGGACCTCGGCTCCGGTCCTGAGCGCCCTCCTGATCATCTGGCGTGACTGGTAGTCGCTCTTTGCGGTTACGGTGCAGGTGTTTATGATGCACACATCGGGTGAGTCCTTGAGTGTCACGATGGAGTGGCCGGAGCTGACGGCGGCGTTCTTTATCTGGTTGCTCTCGGCCTGGTTGGTCTTGCAGCCCAGGGTGAGCACGGCTATCTTCATCGTCCTGATCCGGCTGACCGCTGGTGGTGGATGGAGAACGAGGGATACCTCATTGTCCGCCGACCGCCTCTCCCTCGAGGGAGTGTCTGTTCGCCCTCAGTATTCTGACCTGCAGGAGCATTCCGGGTGAGACCCGGTCCGACAGGGGAATGTTGACGATCTTGTTGGTCCTCGTCCTCCCGGTCATCCTCTCCTCTTCAGACGCGCTCGGGCCTTCCACGAGTATCTCCTGGACGGTATTTTCCAGGGCCTTGTTCTTCGCCTCTGTTATCCGGTCCTGGCGCCTGAGTATCTCGGTGAGTCTCTCGGACTTGACCTCCTCGGGCAGCTGTCCGTCCATCTCCGCCGCCCTTGTCATGGGCCTCGGCGAGTACTTGAAGGCGAATATACCGTCGAACCCGATCTCTTCGAGTGCCGAGACCGTGGCCGCGTGGTCCTCTGGTCTCTCCGTGGGGAAGCCGGCGATTATGTCTGTGGTGATCGCAATGCCCGGGACGGCCTTGCGCAGCCGCTCCACCTTCTTGAGGTACTCATCGAGGGTGTATTTCCTGTTCATGAGTTTCAGCACCCTGTCCGAGCCCGACTGGAGCGGCAGGTGAATGTGTTCGCATACCTTGTCGAGGTCTCTCATGGCCGTTATGAGCTCATCGCCGAGGTCCTTCGGGTGGGAGGTGACGAACCTTATACGCTCGATCCCCTCGATGTCGTTGATGGAACTCAAGAGTTCGGCGAAAGAGGCATCTCCCCTGTAGGAGTTGACGTTCTGGCCAAGGAGGGTTATCTCCTTGAAGCCTGCTGCCGCAAGTCCAGCAATCTCTTTCAGTATGCTGCCGGCAGGTCTCGACCGCTCCCTGCCGCGCGTGTATGGGACGACGCAGTATGAGCAGAAGTTGTCGCAGCCGTACATTATGTTTATCCATGCCTTGACCGAGCCGCCGCGCTCGGCAGGGATGTCTCTCCGTGCAAGCTCAGGGTCGTCGTCCGTGAAGACGCCGCCGGCGTCGTGTACTGCCTCCCCCACCCTTCCGATGTTCTGGGGACCTATCACGTAATCCACGTACGGTGCCCTTTCCTTCAGCACGGCTCCCTTCTGCTGCGCAATACAGCCTGCCACAACCACCTTCAGCGCAGGGTTGCGCCTCTTCAGCCTCCTCGTCCTTCCGAGCTGGCTGTAGAACTTCTGCTCGGCCTTCTCCCTGATGCTGCACGTGTTGAAAACGATGAGATCAGCCTCCTCAGGGGCCTCAACGGGCGCATACCCCTCTCTTCGCAGCACCCCGAGCATCCTCTCGGAGTCGTGCGCGTTCATCTGGCAGCCCCAACTTCGAATGTAGACCTTTTTCATTGCCAACTCTTTGATTTAAATTGCTTTTAAGATTCAAAAAGAATATACATGATTGTTGTTATTTTATTATTACAAATCTTTGATATTTGAGGCAATTTCGAACAGTATCGCTGACTCGGGATCGATTCCGCATCCAGCGGGTTCAGAAAGTCTAATTTCATGCTCGATTCCCGCACGGTCAGCTAAGCTGATAGCTGTCTCAGATATCTCCTGCGCATGGCAAGTAGCTGGCGGAAACGGCTGAGAAGGTGTCGAAGACCGGGGCTAATGCCGGGAAGAGAGGTGTTCGAGGATGATCTTCGATATCTCCTCGAGGGGGGCGACCCTGTCCACTGCTCCCATCTCGATCGCCTTTTTCGGCATGCCGAACACCACAGAGGACGCTTCGTCCTGTGCGATTGTGAAGGCGCCTGCGTTCTTCATCTCGAGCAGGCCCCTGGCGCCGTCCTCACCCATGCCGGTCAGGATCACGCCTACGGCGTTCTTGCCTGCATATTTCGCAACCGATCTGAAGAGCACGTCGACCGAGGGCCTTACGTAATTTATCATGGGGCCGTCCATCACCTCTGTGTAGTAAAGGGCTCCGTTACGCCTGATCGCGGTATGCTCGTTACCCGGGGCGATCAGCACGCTCCCCCTTATAACCCTGTCGTTGGTGGCGGCCTCCTTCACGTCGAGCCTCGACAGCGAGTTAAGCCTCTTGGCAAAGGACCTCGTGAACATCGGCGGCATGTGTTGGACTATGACGATGCCTGGAATGTTTTCCGGCAGGGCGGTTATTATCTCGGTGATCGCCTGGGTGCCGCCGGTGGACGCTCCGATCGCGACGATCTTGTCCGTTGTGTCGATCATGGCCTCTGATGAACGCCGCTCGGCTTTATGATTCCCGCCCCGCGACCTCCGCCTAACCTTCGACCGCGATGCAACGCGTATCTTTCTTATTATCTCCTCTCCGAGGTCGGCGAGCCTGCTCGATACATCGACGCTCGGCTTCGAGACATAGTCGATCGCTCCAAGCTCGAGGGCCTTGAGCGTGGTCTCGCATCCCTTCCTGGTCAGGGCACTCACCATTACGACGGGGAGCGGGTTTTCGTCCATCAGCTCCTCAAGGAATGTGAGGCCGTCCTTCCTCGGCATCTCCACGTCGAGGGTGAGCACGTCGGGTTGGAGGTTCCGAATCTTCTTCATGGCGAATACGGGGTCCTGGGCGGTTCCCACGACCTCTATGTCTTCGGCCTCTTTCAGCAGCTCGGTGAGCAGATGTCTTATGACCGCTGAATCATCGATGATCAGCACCCTGATCTTCCTGTCTCTACTATCCCTCATATCGCATCACCTCGGGTTCTTGCTGGGAAGTTAATGGAACTGCTCCTGATGCTTATGCAGGCTCTTCACGAAGACCTTCCCCGTGGCTGAATAGAAGACGACCTTTCTGCCGAGATCGAGCCCCGTGCACTCGCCGACAATGGGAATGCCGTAGTCAGCCAGCATGCTCCTCGCCACCGCCACGTTTTCGAGCCCCACGTCGATGCCGTGTTCAAGGCTGCTGACCACCCTTCCTCCGCCGAATATCTTGGCCCTGACATCACCGAGCCTGGATCCCGAACCGATCAGGGCGGTGAGGAGTTTCTCCATGGATTCCGGCCCGCAGCATGTACTGCTCTTCATGGTGTCGAGCATGCGGGGCAGCATGAAGTGGTTCATGCCGCCGATCTTCAGCCGCCCGTCCCAGAGACAGACAGAGACGCACGAGCCGAGGACCGTCTCGAGTATCGCCGGTTCCGTAGCGACAACCACGTCTCCGATATTGAGGACTATCCTTTTCAGTTCAGCAGTTACGATCATATCTTCCTGTATGCAGTTATATGCACAGGGACGAACTGGTCCCTGCCGAGCATAGTCTCCGAGTGGCCCAGGAACAGGTATCCGTTGGCCGCGAGGTAGTAGTGGAAGTTCGAGAACACGTGTCTCTTCATCTTTTCGTCGAAGTATATCATCACGTTCCTGCAGAATATTGCATCGAACTTCCTCTTGAACGGATAGGTGCCGTCCTTGAGGTTGAGCCTCCTGAACCTCACGATATCCCTCACGAAGTCCTTCACACGTATGCAGCCCTCGTTTGGGCCGACCCCTTTGAGGAAGTATGCCGACACCATGTCCGGCGGGAGGTCGTCGGGAAGCTGCTCGATCTCATAGCTTCCGTTCTGGGCCGTCCTGAGCACCTGTGTGGAGATGTCCGTTGCGAGAATCCTGACATTCCAGTCCCAGGGCCTTATGTTGTTGTGCTTAAGCGCCTCCAGCACGGTGATGGCTATCGAATAAGGCTCCTCTCCGGTAGAGCACCCGGCGCTCCATATCCTGATGGTCTTCTCACGCGCGTTCCTCCTCAACAGCTCCGGCATCACTGTGTTCCTCAGGAACTGGAAATGGTACATCTCTCTGAAGAGCTTCGTCGTGTTGGTGGAGATGCAGTTGAGCATCTCCACCAGTTCTTCGTTGTCGTTCTTGACCCTCTGGTAATACTCCTGGAAACTCCTGATCCCACAGA
>DRKX01000068.1 GCA_011051565.1 Nitrospirota bacterium
CTCCTTGCACTCGCAGAGTCCGAGGGAGAGCAGGTAGTCGACGGTCTCGGGATACTCCCTGAAGAGGGTCGCTACCTTGGTCTCTGCGTCTATTCCGTCTCCCATGGGCCTATTATATACCATTCAGGCCGGTTTTCATACCCCTGCTGCGGCCTGAAATCTCTTTCAACATTCCACCAACACCTATTTCACAGGAAAAGTTCTTTGATATCAAGGCCTTAAACGGATTTCATTTTTTTCTTGACAAATACAATATATTGTGGTTTAATTGATAAAACACTACAAAGAGCCACAAGTTGTAGGGGGTTGTCTTGGACTTCTGCAAGGGGCTTGGCGACTGGCTGTACTGCCTCAGGTGTCCCTATATCTGCACAAAGGCGTGTCCCATTGAGAACGAGGACGTCTTCGGCGAGTTCACGGCCAGGCTGAAGGACTTCGACACCCTGCAGCGGGAACCGGGGAAGACATAGCTCGAATCAATAATTAAGGAGGAGGTATCGAATGGGTGTTTTGAGTTCAGGGCTCAACCTTACCGAGAATGCGCTGAAGGTACTCGAGAAGCGGTACCTGAGGAGGGACGAGGAGGGGAATGTCACGGAGAGGCCGGAGGAGATGTTCAGGAGGGTAGCGCGCACGGTGGCGTCGGCCGATCTCGGTTACGGGCGTTCGCCTGCAGAGGTTGAGACCCTGGCGGAGGAGTTCTACCGGATGATGACCTCCCTGAGCTTCCTTCCCAACAGTCCGACGCTGATGAACGCCGGCAGGCGGCTGGGGCAGCTGTCGGCATGCTTTGTGCTGCCTGTCGAGGACTCTATGGAGAGCATCTTCGAGGCGGTAAAGAACGCCGCGATCATACACAAGTCGGGCGGCGGCACGGGGTTCAGTTTCTCGCGCCTGAGGCCCGGCGGTGACGTGGTCGGATCCACCAAGGGCATATCCTCAGGCCCAATATCCTTCATGACCGTGTTCGACACCGCGACCGAGGCCGTGAAGCAGGGGGGTACGAGGAGGGGGGCGAACATGGGCATGCTCCGGGTCGACCATCCCGACATCCTCGGCTTCATCACCTGCAAGGACGACAACGAGAGGCTGAACAACTTCAACATATCCGTGGCCCTGACCGACGGGTTCATGGAGAAGGTCGAGTCAGGCGGCGAGTACGACCTCATAAACCCGAGGACCCGCGAGGTCGACGGCAGGCTCGCAGCGAGGGATGTCTTCGACCTCATCGTCAGGCACGCGTGGCAGAACGGCGAGCCGGGCATAGTCTTCATAGACAGGATAAACCAGTCGAACCCCACCCCCCGGGTAGGGGAGATAGAGAGCACGAACCCCTGCGGTGAGCAGCCGCTCCTGCCATACGAGTCCTGCAACCTCGGCTCCATAAACCTCGCGCGGATGGTGAGCGACGGCGGGGTCGACTGGGACCGCCTCAGGGTCACGGTGCACAGGGCCGTGCATTTCCTCGACAACGTCATAGACGTGAACCGGTATCCGCTCGACAGGATAGCGGAGATGACGAGGGCCAACAGGAAGATCGGGCTCGGGGTGATGGGCTGGGCCGACATGCTGATCCGGCTCGGCATCCCGTACAACTCCGAGAGGGCCCTCGACCTCGCAGAGGAGGTGATGAGCTTCATCACGTCCGAGGGCAGGGCGGCGTCTGCGGCCCTGGCGGAGGAGCGCGGGGTGTTCCCGAACTACGAAAAGAGCATATACTCGGGCAGCATACGGGTCCGCAACGCCACGATAACCACGATAGCGCCCACCGGAACACTCAGCATCATAGCCGGCTGTTCCTCCGGGATCGAACCCATCTTCGCCGTCTGTTTCGTCAGGACCGTGCTCGAGGGCACGAAGCTGTTCGAGATAAATCCCTACTTCGAGGCCGTCGCCAGGGAACGAGGCTTCTTCTCGAGGGAGATGATGGAACGCATCTCCGAGACAGGCTCCATCAGCGGGATTGCTGAGATTCCGGAAGATGTGAAGGAGGTCTTCGTCACCGCCCACGACATCACGCCCGAGGACCACATCCGCATGCAGGCCGCCTTCCAGCGCCATGTGGACAATGCCGTGAGCAAGACCGTCAACTTCCCAAACCACGCCACGCCCGATGACGTGAAGAAGGTCTATCTCCAGGCCTACAGGCTCGGGTGCAAGGGCGTCACCGTCTACAGGGACGGATCGAGGGAGAGCCAGGTGCTGAGCAAAGGGACCAAGGAGCGGGTGCGCGCCGGTGATCACGCGCCCGAGGAGAGGCAGAAGATCATCCCGCGCAGGAGGCCGGACGTGGTGAAGGGCACTACCCAGGCGATGAAGACCGGCTGCGGCACACTCTACGTCACCGTGAACGAGGACGAGGAGGGCCTCCCATTCGAGGTCTTCAACCATATAGGCAAGGCCGGAGGCTGCGCTTCGAGCCAGTCCGAGGCGATCGGCAGGCTCGTGAGCCTCGCCCTGAGGTCGAACATAGCACCTGAGGAGATCATCACGCAGCTCAAGGGCATATCCTGCCACCAGCACGCGTGGTCGAGCGGCGGAAAGATATCGTCCTGCGCCGACGCCATCGCCAAGGCCCTCGAGCTCTACATGACAAAGGGCAAGGGCAACGGCAACGGCGGCAAGCTCGGCGACGTGGTGATGCAGATCGGCGCATGCCCTGAGTGCGGCGGCACCGTGGAGCACGAGGGAGGCTGCGCGGTCTGCCGCAACTGCGGGCATACACGGTGCGGATAGGCGGGGCCTGCTGTTTCGTGAGGAGGAGGAATGAGCAGAGGCGGTGGTAACGGCAGGAGCGGGCGGCGGGGCCGTCCTTCCTGGGACGAGTATTTTCTCGAGATAGCACGGGTCGTCTCCACGAGGTCGACCTGCCTGAGGCGGAGGTACGGCGCCGTCATCGTCAGGGACAACGTGATAGTCAGCACCGGATACAACGGTGCCCCGCGGGGAGCGGTGAACTGCATCGACTCGGGCGTCTGCAGGAGGAAGGAGCTCAACGTGCCGCCGGGCGAGCGCTACGAGCTCTGCGTGGCCGTGCATGCAGAGCAGAACGCCATCGTGAACGGTCCGCCCGAGAGGATGAAGGGCTCTACCATATACATAGCCGGCTTCGAGGACGACGGCCGTGCAGCCGACGGCAAGCCCTGCCTCATGTGCAGGAGGATGATACTGAACGCCCAGGTGAAGGAAGTGGTATACCTGAGGAGAGACGGAGAGATCGAGAGGGTCGGGGACGCAAGGGAGCTGGATGCGCCGCTGCAGGGGTGAGCTCCCGCGCAGTGCAGGCGGAGTGTCCGCCTGCTTCAAATCCAACAACATATGGAGGGAAAAAAGATGAGATTGAGGGCGCTGGTCTTTGACGACGATGAAAAGATACGGTCGCTGCTGACCTTGATTCTCGAGAGCCGGGGATACACTGTTCTGTCCTTTCCCGACCCCACGTGCTTTTCCCCCTTCCAGGAGGCGGTGTGCCCGTGTCCTCCGGATCACGTATGCTGCGATATCCTCATCACGGACAACGTCATGCCCAACATGAAGGGCCTCGACTTCATCAGCGAGCGCATCCGCAACGGCTGCAGGGGCATAGTGCGCAACAAGGCTGTTATGTCAGGCACGTGGTCCGCGGTGGACCTCGCCTATGCCAGGAGCCTCGGCTGCAGGGTGTTCGAGAAGCCCTTCTCGGTCGGAGAGATTCTCGGGTGGCTCGACGAGTGCGAGAAGAGGACGGACCCGTCGAGAAAGCTGGTGGAGTGGCCGGGTGTATCCCTGAACTACGCCGGCGCGGGCTGATGCCTCCGGCGCCTTGTTCACACCACAATCATTGACGGTTCAAGACGCCGTTTCAGGAGGATCTGATGGACATAGAGTTTCACTACTGGATCACGGCCCTGCTTGCGAGGGAGGCCGGTTTCTCCGAGGAGGAGGCCTCGGTGATCGCTTACTCGTCGCAGTATGTCGATGAAAACGACGTCTCCTACAAGATAAGGAGCAGGATCGGCAAGCCGGTTTACAGGAACTACATCAGCCAGACCATGAACATCCTGAAGCCGAAGGCCGAGCTTATGAGGATATACCCCATCTTCCACTTCATCCCCGGTGAGCCTGACGCTGACAGCGCGAGGCGGCGTGACGGCAAGATGCACATCCTGAACACCACTCCCGACAACGGCAATGCCAACGAGATACTGAGCGAGGCGTTCAAGGCACCGCATGACACGAGGCTCTACAGGATAGGGATCGCGTCGCACTCTTATGCCGACACCTGGGCCCACCAGAACTTCGTCGGCTGGTACGACTACTTCAACAATATCGGGCTGGATATAAAGCCTGACATAGGGCATGCCGACGCAGAGCACCACCCCGACTGGGTGAGCCACATATGGGTGGACAACCGGCTGGTCGACTCGGACGTGAACAACAAGCTCCGCTACCTCTCCGCTGCCTTCTCCCTCTTTTCGAGGTACTGCGAATACATCAGGTCTGACAGGGGCGAAGACCGCTCGTCCGCCTGGGAAGAGATCGAGAGGTTCCTGGTGGCTGTCTGGGGGCCGACGTTTTCAGGCGACGAGAACATCCGCAGGGAGAACAGGCTCGAGGGATACAGGAAGAGGCTCGGCTGGCTTGACGACTTCGACGAGCAGCGGTGGTTCGACCACGCCGTAGAGACGGATATCCGCGGCCTCAGGGACAGTCACGGCGGGATACTCTCGAAGTTTGCCGTGTTCAAAGACCACTACTACTGGAGGGATGAACGCAACAGGGAGGATACCGACTGGTTCAGGTTCCAGGAGGCGGTGAAGGAGCACGAGAGGCTTTCCCTGCGGCTGCTCTCGCCGGTCTTCGCAAAGATGGGTGTAGACCTCTCGACCGCCTGATCCGGTCCCGGTTGCGGTGTTGTGTGCCTGCCGGTGATGCCTCGCTGCGGCTACTGCTTCTCCCTGTCGAGGGCCTCCTGAAGCCTGCCGATCTCTTTCAGGACTCCCATGAAGCGACGGCCGAAAGGCGTCAGCATGTAGTCCACCTGCAGGGGAGGCTTGTCACCGGAGACGGAGCGCTGCACGAGGCCGAACCGGAGCATCTTCTTGAGCCGCTCGTTCATCACCTTTGTCGAGAGGCCGGGGCATGCCCTGAGCAGAGCGCTCGGCCTGCTGCATCCATCGGCAATCAGCATCAGCAGATGGACCGACCATTTACAGCCGACGATGCTCTCCACAACTGAGGCTGCAGTGATGTCGCCGTTGCCTTTCAGGGAGGAGCTCCCGCCGCCCGATGGACTGTCTTGAACCATTACAGCACCTACCTTACCGAAAAGTACCTTCTTGACGGAAATCCGCAGTCGGGTTATCCTTAGTGGCACGTGGTCGGAGACCACGGCATATCATATCATAACGAAAGGAGCTGCATGATGAAAAGCAAGGCCGTCTTCTACCATGCCGGCTGTCCCGTGTGCACCAGTGCAGAGCAATCCATACTCGGTGCACTCGACACCGGCCGCATCGACGTTGAGGTTGTCCACCTCGGCACCGACAAGAGCCGTCTCCCCGAAGCAGAGAGTCTCGGCATCAAGTCGGTTCCGGCCCTCGTCCTGGACGGGCAGGTCTTTCACGTCAACTTCGGTGCGAGCCTCTCGGACCTGAAGTAAACACGCTGACGCCGCGGGGATACGACCGTATCCCCCGCGGCGTCCCGCCCGATGATACCCCCGCGGTCGGGAATTCAGCCAAGAACCCTCCGCTCTTTAACACCAGCTGCAGAAGGTGTATTTTTTGTTGACAAACGTGGTATTTTGGTGTATGCTGGTGATATTTGATGATGTTTTTTCACGGGAGGTCCCTGAAGGCGCTTCGGTTTCAGGGATGGCTACGCTGCCTGCAGTAACTTTAACTGCTTGTGTTTATCTAATACAACACGGATGCTACAGAAGGAGACGCAGGGCAGTGGGCTTGCGTGCAGGGAGGGGGATGATCAGAGGAAGTGAAAAGTGGCGCGGGTTGAACCGATAGAATTCAAGGTCAGGTTTATAACGCCGCTCCTGATACATGGGGCGAATCCCAGGGCGGCCGATACGATGGGTCTGACCGGCAAGGCATTGAGGGGGTGCTGGCGGTTCTGGTTCAGGGCGTTGGTTGGTGGGATGGTTCGGGACATAACGAAGGAAACACTGTTGGACCTTGAAGGCAAGGTTTTCGGGTCTTCTGATGAGAAGATCGGTGCAAAGTTCAGGATATTCATTGAGACGTTACGTAAGAATTCAAGTTCAACCAGGATGGATTTCAGTTCTCGTACAGTAAACTTTAAAGGTTATAAGGAAGGCTGTAGTTTTTCAGTCAGGATAATCCCTCGAAGTAACATGACCGGGGATGAAGTTGACATTTTATTTGCAACCATATGGCTGTGGGCTAATCTCGGGGGCATAGGTCAGAGGGCAAGAAGGGGATTCGGTTCTCCCGTGATTTATATGGACAACAATAATCGCCTACATGAAGAACGCTTTGAAAAGTCAGGACTGCCCATTAAAGGGTCATTCGAAACCGACACGGAACTAAAAGAATATATAAAAAACGGGATTAAACATGCTTGGGATAAGATGTTAGACTGGTGTCAAAACAACAATATTCAAAATTTTAGTCCTTGCATTTATGATTCAGGAAGCAATCCACCTGCAAACCCTCATTTCTTTTCACTAAGCAGCCTTAAACAGGTAACGATTGCCGACAAGGGTCTTGGCAGCGAGGCTCGAGAGGCACTTCAAAAGATTCATGGGAACAGCAGTTGTTCAGACCTGGGAACTGCTATTCCGGAAAGAAAAGCTTCTCCCGTCTTTGTTCGTTTGCACAAAGTAAAGGATGAATACTATCCAGTTGTCACATGGTCTACACCCAAAAGTGAAGGGTGTGACAGGAATTACGTCATTAATGACTGTAATTGCAGGTATTATCTCGACGGGAGCGCTGTATGAGCGCTCGATACCTCCTCAAGGTCTCCATCGGTCCTGTCCAGGAATTTATCGCCGAGGCGAGAAAGACGAGGGATTTGTGGGTGGGAAGCTATCTGCTTTCAAGAGTCACCTTTGAGGCGATGAGGCCTTTTATTGACTCTAAAGCGGCTGAGATTATCTACCCGGCGTTGGATATCTCCCCATTCTACCGGAATTTTTATTCTAAATCCAAACCGGCCCATAGAGAACTCGAAGCGGCTTCACTGCCAAACCATTTCCTGGTGAGTGTGCCGCAGGACGATATCGACTCTCTCGTCGAGGAGTCAAAGAACAGGCTCGAAAGCTTTTGGGATAAACTTGCCGAGGGAGTTAGGAAGTATATAACCAAAAATATCAATGCTGTTTACGATGGATGGGACTCTCAGTGGGACGTTCAGACTTGTGACCTTTGGCAATATATATGGGTTGCTATACCTGTGGATGCCTGCGATCTCAAAGGTAAATACCAGGAGAAAGCCGGACAGATTCAGCGTTTTCTTGAAGAACGGAAACTGACGAGAACATTCAGTCAATGGGATGGAAGTGCCGCAATCAAATGTACTCAGTGCGCACACAGAGAGGCTTTAGGTCCAGATGAACTCTCCGGTGTCTCAGGGTTCTGGGAGGAACTCAGGATAAAGTTCAAGGCAAACGTCAGAAAAGGCGACAGACTCTGCGCAATATGTACTGTCAAGAGATTCTTGAGATCATCGGACATGCTGGAGGGCTTAAGTGAAGTCAGGTTCGGGTCGACGAGGGACATTGCAGTTATCACGTTCAAGGAATTTATATCCAGCCACAAAGACGAGCTTGGTGGCAAAGTCCAAACCTTGATCAGCCGGGCGGGTGAACTGAAATCATTTGTTTATCAACAAGATAAAGCAAGCACGAGCGTAGGGGATATCGAAGGCGACTTCCTGTATAAGGATGATCTGACTCCTGAAAAACTGTTGAAAGAATACTTTCCGGAACTCAAGGAGGGCACCGGAGAATACGCTTCAAAGAGAGATGAACTCAAAAAGCGCTCGGACGGGTTAGTGAAGGCCATTGATGACATATGCAAGCGGCAAGGCGGGGAAATCCGTCCGTCGAAGTACTATGCCGTGCTGTTTTTTGACGGTGACGACATGGGGAAATGGATGTCGGGCGCCTTGCCGGATGCGAAAAAGACACCTTTAACCAGAAAAAGACATGAAGACCTTAGCGCTAAGCTTGGTGCTCTCGGAGTGGGTATAATGCCCCGGATTGTCAGCAGCTTCAGTGCCTACACGGTTTATTCCGGAGGGGATGACCTGCTCGTTCTTGCACCGCTTGAATATGCAGCCGCCCTCCTCCAGGAACTCCGGAGCGCTTTTGCTGACAATGGCCTGGATCCCGCTGCTACCGCAAGTGCGGGGATGGTCATAGTCCACTATTCCGACTCCTTCAGGAGGGCTCTTGTTGAAGGCAGAAAGGCTGTTGAGAGGGC
>DRKX01000069.1 GCA_011051565.1 Nitrospirota bacterium
AGATCGACGAAGAGGTGAGGGGTATCGTGAGGGAGGCCTACAGGAGTGCAAAGGATATACTGACGGAAAACTCCGACATCCTCGACTCCCTTGCAAAACTCCTGCTCGAGAAAGAGACGCTCGATTCCAAGGAGATAGACGCCCTTATCGAGGACGTCAGGAGCAAGAGGACCGTAGAGACTTGAGACTGAGCTTCCGCAACTTCTCGTTCGACTTCTCCCGGAAGACATACGTGATGGGGATCCTGAACGTCACCCCCGACTCCTTCTCGGACGGCGGCATGTTCCTCAACGTCCGCAGCGCCGTGGAGAGGGCGCTCCGAATGGAGGCCGAAGGTGCCGACATCATAGATGTCGGCGGGGAGTCCACAAGACCAGGCTCTGAACCGGTATCCATAGAGGAGGAGCTGAAGAGGACCATCCCCGTGATCGAGGCCCTCTCTGGAAGGCTGAGCATCCCGATATCGATCGATACCTACAAGTCCGAAGTGGCGCTGAAGGCGGTCGAGGCCGGCGCCGCCATGGTCAATGACATAAGCGGCCTGAGGTTCGACCCCGAGATGGCCCCGGCACTCTCAGGGCACGACGTCGCCCTCGTGCTCATGCACATCAAGGGTACGCCCCGGAACATGCAGCTAAATCCCGTGTATTCCGACCTCCTGACGGAGATCGCAGACTATCTTCAAGAGGGTATTAAACTGGCGAAGGAGAGCGGCATCGCCGAGGAACGGATAGTCATCGACCCGGGCATAGGCTTCGGCAAGACGCCGGAGCACAACCTCCGCATACTGAACAACCTCGAGAGGTTCAACGATCTCGGCCGTCCCATCCTCGTTGGGGTGTCGAGGAAATCGTTCATCGGCAAGATACTCGGCGACGCCCCTGTGGCGGACCGACTCGAAGGCACTGCCGCCGCAGTGGCCGTATCAGTCATGAAAGGCGCCTCCATGGTCAGGGTCCACGATGTCAGGGAGATGGCACGCGTGGTCAGGGTAGCAGACGCCGTCAGAAGAGAGATGATTTGACAACAGCACACCTCTTGCTTTAAATTTAACCACCGTGATTTTCGGACTGCAATCAACAACCCGGATCAAGAGACGGCACGCCTGCAGAGTCTTCATCACTGATCCGGAGACTGAGAGGAGACTCCATGCTGCTGCCCGTTGAATGGCTGAGGGAGTTTATAGAGATCAGGGAAGGCGTCGAAGAGATCGCAGATATGCTCACGATGATAGGGCTCGAGGTCGAGGGCGGAGAGACTTCCGGGGGTGATGCCGTATTCGAGGTCAACATAACGCCTAACAGGCCCGACTGTCTCAGCGTCATCGGGATCGCCAGGGAGATCAGGGCGGCCACCGGAAGGAGACTGAGATTCCCGGATTACCGCGTTGAGGACGAGTTCGTCGGAGACGCCCGCGTCGTGATCAGCTCCGAACTCTGCGGCCGTTACACCGGAAGGATTATAAAGGGGGTCAGGGTCGGAGAGTCTCCGGAGTGGATGAAGAGAAGGCTCGAGCTTTCCGGTATCCGCCCCATCAACAACATAGTCGATGTCACCAACTATGTCCTCCTCGAACTGGGGCATCCCCTGCATGCATTCGACCTCGACAAGCTCGGAGGAAGGACCATCAGGGTCGAGACCGCCGGCAGGCCGCTCGAATTCAGGACACTCGACGGTGCGAAGAGGACCGTCCCGGCCGAAGGCCTGCTGATCTGGGACGCTGAGAGGCCGATCGCCGTTGCAGGCATCATGGGAGGCCTCGACAGCGAGGTCTCCGAGGAGACCGTGAACATCTTCTTGGAGAGCGCCTACTTCAAGCCCGAATCCATCAGGCGGACCTCGAAGGCGCTCGGACTGAAGACTGAATCGTCCTACAGGTTCGAGAGGGGCACTGACATCGAGGGGCTCTCTGTCGCGCTCGACAGGGCAGCTCACCTCATAAAGAGACTGTGCGCGGATGCATCTGTATCGGAAAAGATAGACGTCTACCCATCGAGGCCTCAAAGGCCGGAGATAAGACTCAGATACAGCAGGGTAAACAGTATCCTCGGGGCGGAAATCCCCGCCGAGGAAGTCCTCAAGATACTCCGACTGCTCGGCTTTTCCGTAAGCTCCACCGACGGCGGCGGCGCATACATAGGGGTTCCCTCCTTCAGGGTCGATATCCAGGACGAGACGGACCTGATAGAGGAAGTCGGAAGACACTACGGATACGAAAGGATTCCCGAACGGCTTCCGGTCGCGCCTGTCGGACCGGCCCAGCCTGAAACCTCCGGACGGAAGGAGTACAGGACTGTGACGGACGATATAAAGAAGACGATGAGGGCGTCGGGATTTCACGAGGCGGTCAACTTCAGCTTCATGAACCCGTCGGTTCTCGATACCCTGAACATCTCCCGGGAAGACGACAGGAGAAGGACGGTCTACCTCCTGAACCCCCTCAGAAAGGAGGCTCCGTCGCTGAGGACCTTCCTCATCCCTTCACTCATCGAAAATCTCGTTCATAACCTTAATCAGGGAGTCCGCGACATAAAGATATTCGAGGTGGCAAGGGTCTTCATCGACAGCGGGGGCAAGCAGCCGCACGAGGAGCCCCACGTGGGCGGAATATACCTGTATCAGCACGGACAGAGGCTCTGGGAGGACAGGGTCGAGGTATTCTACATACTGAAAGGTATCATCGAGAAGATCCTGATCTCGAACATGGTAAGCCATGGCAGGTTCACCCCGTCGAAAGAGCCGTTTCTGCACCCCGGCAAGTCGGCGGACATCCATATAGGAGACAGGCGGATCGGCTACGCAGGGACCATTTCGCCTGATGTTAAGAACGCACTCGGGCTGGGACAGATAAAGCCGGAGATCGGGGTATTCGAGCTCGACCTCCAGGGCCTCACTGCGGCAGCACGCCGATCACCGGCGTACAGGGCCCTGCCCCGATTCCCGTACATTCAGCGCGACATATCCCTCCTCGTCGACAGGGAGATCGCATCAGAGGAGATACTCGCTCTCATCAGGTCCTTTCCGTCAGGACTGATCGAGGACTCCTGGATATTCGACCTCTACGAGGGTAAGGGGATACCCGAAGGCAAGAGGTCCCTCGGGTTCACCATACGGTACAGGGCGGCGGACAGGACACTGACCGACGAAGAGGTGGACCGCCTACATCAGGAGATGGTCGACTACGTGATAGAGAAGACGGGGGGACAGCTCAGAAGCCGCTGAGAAGAGCCCCCCTCTCAGGAGACCGTCGGGCCTTCGTCATCTGAAACACGCGTTCAGCGAACGGCCTTGACCTTGTAGCCGGCCTCCTGCACCGCCTTCTCTATCGCGCTTCCGTCGGTCTTCGAGTCATCGTATACAACCCGTGCACTGCCCGTCGAGACATCCGAAGAGCTCACCCCGTCGATGCCGTCAATGGCCTTCTTCACCCTCATGACACAGTGCTGACAAGTCATGCCTTCAATCTCAAGCGTTATCTCAGCCATGCCTTAACCTCCTTGGTCGATGATCTCGTTGTCACGGAATCAGGGGCAACGGATGCGGTTATTATATAAAAAGAGGTTATGTTTTTTCCTTCTTTTCAAGACCCTCTACATATTCCCTCAGTATCCTCGCCCGGGACCTGTCCATATTGACGAACTTGAACCCGTAAAGGTAGCCGTCGTCCTCCCTCGAGAGCCATGCCACAGCAGCAGTTGCGGAAAAGTCCACGGTCTTGTCCTCATCCTGCAGGCGGATGGTCACTTCAGCCTTTTCCTTCAAGACGAGCAACTCTTTCAGCCGGGCGGCGAACCCGCATGTGCCTATGTTGATCACCGTGCCGGAATATGTATCTTCACCGTCGATCCTTGAACAGGTGAGGGGCAGACTGACACTGTAACGCTTTGTCCTCTTCGGGGACCTCAGGATCTCTTTCAGCCTGATCATCATTAACACTACCCTCCACATCCTTCTGATAACCCGGCTCCTCTTCCTGATGAACCTCAACCTCAGTATCAGCAGCCGCCTTATAAAAAACGAGAGCGTGAAGTAGAGCATGAAGTAGGCCGTGAATATAAGGAAAAGGCGGTGATCCGGTATCTCCAGGGTCACTCCTATGATACCGATGGCGGCGAACATGGAGGATACCATGAGAATGATCCTGACGGTCGTCCTCTTCCTGTAACCGTACTTCATGGTGATATGATGCAGATGGTACTTGTCGGCCTTGAACGGACTCCTGCCCCTGAGCATCCTCTTGATCATGACCGTTATGGTATCGACGATCGGCACCGACAGGATCAGCATGGGTACTACGGGCGGAACGACGCCGTTCTCTTTCTGGCTTATCGATATCGAGAGGAAGACGAGGGAGAACCCGAGGGAGAGGCTCCCGGCATCACCCATGAACAGCCTCGACGGCGGCCAGTTGTACTTGAGAAAACCGAGCACGACCCCGGCGAGGGCGACACTCAACAAGACCAGTTCGGTCTGACGGTTAATGTATGCAAGCACGGAAAATGCAATGAATGCAATAAGAGATATCCCTCCTGCAAGGCCGTCGAGTCCGTCTATCATGTTGATCGCGTTGATGACACCCACTGTGAAGAAGACCGTAAGCGGAACAGCGAGACTGCGGTCGAGGTCTATCGGGCCGAATGCAAAGATATCCCCGAATGTCACAACAACGGTATCGCTGAAGTATATCATGAAGATCGAAGCAACGACCTGAACGACGAATTTCCACCGGTGGTTCAGCTCCCTGAAGTCATCAAGGAACCCGACGATCGCGAGCATCGCAATCCCCGCATAGAAGCCCCTGAGGTTCGAGAAAGGGACGAAGAGAAGACACGTGACAGAGAGCGCCATCATCATTCCGAGCCCGCCGACCAAGGGCCGCGGATTGCTGTGCATCTTTCTCTGTCCGGGAAAGTCGAGCAGTCCGATCTTCAAGGCTATGTTCGAAAGCCGCGGCAGAATAAGGACGGTTAACAGCAGAGACGTGGAAAAGACAAGGAGCAGCTTCAGCGTATTTGCCATTAGCGGGTTAATGGTTGCTTATCTCCTAAGAACAAGGTTTCTCTCGCCTTCAACATGGTCCTGCGTGCCGCAGGCAGTCACGTCCATACTTGGTTCGCCGCGCGAATGCAGCCGGAAATAGAATTGCCCGTTCTTTCGCTCTTAGAGAACGAAAATCTTCACTGGCAAGGAATCTTCAGTCCGCTGATCAACCTATCAGTATCTTTTATGATAACAGAAACTACCCTTATAATGGTAGGCGGTAAGGGGTGCAGTGAGCATACGGCTGTTGAGGAGGTCTACGACCTGCTTATGAAGAAGTTTCCCATCACGAGCACGTCCATCTTTGTCCTCAGGAAGCAGTCAAGGGCCTCTTCAGGCCGATGTACGATGGGGGCATCGTCATCGAACGACGTATTGAGGACGAGCGGGACCCCGGTAATCCTTCTGAACTCCTCGATCAGGCGCCAATACAGGGGATTGTCCTCGCGTCTAACAGTATGCAGCCTTCCGGAACCGTCCACGTAGGTGGCTGCAGGGACCACTTCGCGTTTCTCGCGCCTGAGCTTGTACATCTTGAGCATAAAGGGGTCGGGATAGTCCGTCTCGAAGTACTCGCCGGTCGTCTCGAGCTGGATCGAGAGTGCAAAGGTCTTGTACGAGTCACGCCTGCCGCCGACCTTTGCGCCCAGGAGGTCTTTCATGTCCGGCCTTCTGGGATCGCAGACGATACTGCGGTTTCCGAGGGCTTGAGGTCCCCACTCCATCCTTCCCTGGAACCAGCCCACTACCCTGCCCTCTGCAATCGCCCGCGCAGCGTCGCGGCAGAGCCGGGCCTCGTCGTCCAGCCTCGATATACGGCAGTTTTCCCTCTCCAGTTCCGGCGCATGACTGTCGAGAACCTGCTTTATCTTGTAGTCGCTGTATCCCGGCCCCAGGTAAGGTCTCTCGAGCACGTAGGAGCGCGGCATGCCGAGCATCTGGTTCCAGACATAGAAGGCCGCTCCCACGGCCCCACCGGCATCACCGGCAGCGGGCTGGATGTAGACCTCCCTGAAGGGTGTATTCTCGAATATCTTGCCGTTGGCCAGACTGTTCATGGCACAACCGCCTGATAGGACGAGGTTTTGACACCTTGTCTCCTTGTATACCCTGTTGAGTATATGAAAGAAGACCTCCTCGTATCTCTTCTGAAGAGAGGCTGCGATATTCTTGTGCCTTTGATTCACCTCCTCCCCCTCTTTGCGGGCAGGTCCGAGCATGTCTTCCAATTTCCTCGAGTACAAGGGCCCCATCGAGGGTTCACCATCGTTCCACCTCATGGGAACCCCCCGGCAGTGGTGTGTGAAGTAGTCGAGGTCGAGGTTGAACTCACCATTCCTGTCGACCTTGAGTATCTGCCTCATCTCTCTCATGAACTCGGGCTCGCCATGGGCGGCGAGTTCCATCACCTTGAACTCGTCTCCATAGCGGAGAAAACCGAGATATTGAGAAACAGAGACGTAGAAGAGGCCCAAGGAGTGGGGAAAGAAGACCCTGTCGCCGATCTCGATCACATTCTCCAGGCCCCTTCCCCACATGGTCCCCACGAAATCACCGAAGAAGTCCACGGAGACGAGGGCCGCCTCCCTGAATGGAGATACAAAAAAGGAGCTCGACAGGTGGGCCACGTGGTGTTCGACGTTGTGGACCTCTGCCTTTATCCTCTGACACGTGAAATTCAATTCGCGGTTCAGCACCTCACCGAAGTCCATGATCATGTTGGCGTTCTTCAGCCGGTAGGCGACCGACCTCAGGGATGGTCGCTTGGAAAGGGCGAACAGCGTCTTCTTCAGCAGGTTGGCGTTCGGCTTCCTGTTGACGGCGATGTGATCGATATGCTTGAATTCTACGCCGGCCTCGTTCAGGCAGTATATGATCGCCTCGACGGGAAAACCCGCCCAGTGTTTTACGCGGGTGAACCGCTCCTCCTCTGCAGCCGCAACGAGCTCACCGTCGGCCACGATGCAGGCTGAGGAGTCGCCGTAGTAGGCGTTAAGACCGAGTATGACCATTTCGCCCCCTGGTCTTACTACTCACGAACCATGCGTCCTTTACACATACACAACGGCCCCTTTGCCGACTGTCAGGGCCTGAATACCGCGTATCTCTCTCCCATGCCCCAGTGCTTGAACCTGACTATTCTCCTGTAGAGATAGAGATAACTGGCTGAGAAGAGGAGGAATATCAGCATCAGCGCCGGCGTGTTCGCGTGAAACGGCAGGGCCGCCGCGTTGAACACCGCCACCAGCACCCATATGTACACCGACGTCTTCGGATTGCTCCTCGCCACCCTACGGTGGATCAGCATGTGA
>DRKX01000070.1 GCA_011051565.1 Nitrospirota bacterium
GCCGTCTCGCTCCTTTACGGGGCCACCATCATCGAGTTCGACGCAGAGACGGATGCCAGGACACAGGTGCCGTCCGTGGAGGGCGTGTCCTGGGACATGGCGAACCAGGAGGTCTTGAAGGCCGAAGGCGAAGAGCCTGAGACGGCGGAACAGGGAAACCTCGACCCTGCAGAGCTGGCAGACGCCGTCGGTATCGTCGAGGACTTCAGCGTGAGGCACAGCGGCTCACTCCCTGATGACGAGCTCAAGGCATGGGCCGACGCGCGGCTGCTCAGGTCGAGGATGTCGAAGATACGGGGAAGGGCCCGGTTCACGGGCCTTGGAGGTGTCAATCCCGGAGACATCGTGGAACTGAAGGGCGTGGGCGGGCGTTTCAGCGGCAAGGCATTCGTCTCCGCTGTCAGGCACGAGCTCGGCAGCGGCATGTGGACCACTGACGCTCAGTTCGGACTCTCGCCGGTCTGGTTCACTGAGGAAAGGAAGGTCAACCCGGAACCTGCAGCGGGCCTGCTGCCTGCCGTCAACGGCCTCCAGATAGGAGTGGTGACAAAACTCCAGGACGACCCTGACGGCGAGGACAGGGTACTCGTGAGGATGCCCCTCGTCAGCAATGACGACGACGGTGTCTGGGCGCGCGTCTCAACGCTCGACGCCGGTGACGGCAGGGGGGCGTTCTTCCGGCCCGAGATAGGCGACGAGGTCGTGCTCGGTTTTCTGAACGACGACCCACGCGACCCCGTCATACTCGGCATGCTGAACAGCAGCGCAAAGCCGGCACCGATAACCGCAAGCGACGACAACCACGAAAAGGGCTTCGTCACCCGCAGCGGCATCCGGATGATCTTCAACGACGAGAAAAAGAGCATCACCATCGAGACACCGGGCGGAAAGAGGTTCACGATGGATGACGACGCCGCAGAGGTAACCATAGAGGATGAAAACTCCAACAGGCTCAAGATGGACTCCTCAGGGATAACCATGGAGAGCCAAGCGGACATAACGATCAAGGCAGGCGGAGACATCAAGATCGAGGGCGCCAATGTCACGGCCGAGGCGTCCGCCCGGTTCAAGGCCGAAGGGGCCTCGGGAGCGGAGATGAGCACGAGCGCCACAGCCGTGGTAAAGGGCGCACTGGTGCAGATCAACTGATCAAGGCACGGTTCAAGGAGGCCCGTACGGATGCCGGCAGCAGCGAGGGTTGGAGACATAACGAATCACGGGGGAACGATCTCGGGCCCCGGCATACCGAATGTACTGATAGGCGGGATGCCAGCGGCCGTCGCCACCGACATACACGTGTGCGCACTGCCGCCCAACGCGCATCAGCCCACGTCGAGCCCATTTCCAGCGGGAAGCGCGACCGTCCTGATAGGCGGAAAACCGGCGCTCCGCGCGGGTGATGCATGCATATGCGGCGCTTCAGCAGCTGTCGGAGAACCTACCGTGGATATCGGAGGATGAAAGACGGTCTCCGGTCACATCCACAACCGGGTCTTCCATGCCTGACCAACGAAGTGATGAAGGAGGTGCAATGAGCCGGAACGACAGCACGGAGTACACGTCATTCCTTGGAACGGGCTGGAGTTTTCCACCCGCCTTCTCGAGGGCACAGCGGGGCGTGGAGATGACCTCGGACGAGGAAGACATAGAGAGCAGTCTCCGCATCCTCCTGTCCACGTCGGTCGGTGAACGCATACTGCAGCCGGAGTACGGCTGCAACATCGACCACCTGATATTCGAACCGCTCAACACGACCCTCAAGACCTACGTCACCGGACTGATAGAGCAGGCCGTGCTGTTTTTCGAGCCGAGGATAGAGCTCAACGGCATCTCGCTCGAGTCGGACGAGCTCGAGGGGAGGGTCGACATAATCATTGACTACACAGTGAGGACCACGAACTCCAGGTATAACCTGGTCTATCCATTCTACAGGAACGAGGCTGAGAACGTCTGAAGATGAACGGAGAATTCGACTACACGACTTACCTGGCAAGAGACGGGCAGAGCCGGGACCAGCGGTTCCCGAAGGCACTCGACCCGTTCTTTGCAAGGATCGACGACCGCACCAGGAAGGACCTCTTGAGGTTCGCCTCGGAATACGCCGGATTGCTCAACTACTACGATCCCGTGACCGACAGGCCGGTGGGCGACTGGAGGGACTTCTTCGCCGCAGTGTACGAAGAAGAGATCACGAGGCTGAAGGGGTACGCAAAACACGAGCCCCACATCGCCCTCTACCTCGCCTTCATACTGCTATTCAGGCATGCACAGAAGCAGATGAACGGGCTGACGAAGAGACATCTCGACTTCTACTACGGAGAGGTCCTCGGGTTCGGCAGGAAGCCCGCAGTGCCGGACACCGTCCATGTGATCTTCGAACTCAAGAAGAACGCCGATGAACAGCTCGTGGAGGCCGGAACCCTGCTGAAGGCCGGAAAGGACGCCAAGGGCTCCGACCTCTTCTACGCCCTCACCGCCGACATCGTGGTGAACAAGGCTGTGATCAGCAGCCTTTGCTCGGTCTTCGTAGACGAAGGCGGCGCCATACACGCTGCACCGCGCGCCGACTCATCCGACGGCCTCGGCGGAGCGCTCGACAGGGACGAACCCAAGTGGTACGCCTTCGGCAACAGCGAGATGCCGAAGGCGGATGTGGGATTCGCCGTTGCATCCCCGGTACTCCTGCTCAAGGGAGGCAGAAGGACGGTGACCCTCTCCCTGGGCTTATCGGAGGCGGCAGGCGCGGTACCGGCTTCGATCAGCGAGGGGCTGCTCAGTGTATTCCTGACCGGCAAGAAGGGCTGGATAGGTCCGAAAGACGTCTCGGCTGAGAGCGGCTCCACGCTGAAGCTCTCCGTCACGCTCGACAGCGACGAGGAGGCCGTGGTCAACTACGACCCCTCAATACACGGCGGCGATTTCGGCACAACATCGCCTTTGATGAAGTTCGTGCTCGACTCAGAGGATGGAAGCGGGTTCCAGTCCCTCGCCGACGTAGTGATCAACACGGTCAAGATAGACGTAAGCGTTGAGGGCACGGATGAGCTGGCCCTCGAAAGCGATACCGGGGCGATAGATGCAACGAAGCCGTTCATGCCCTTCGGCCCCGCACCCGAGGCCGGCTCAGGCCTCCACATAGGCTGCAAAGAGGCCTTCGGGAAGAGGCTCGACAGCCTCTCCATCAACATATCATGGAGCGTGCCGGATAATGATCTCTCAGACTACTAC
>DRKX01000071.1 GCA_011051565.1 Nitrospirota bacterium
AGCGCGTCTCAGGCACCAGGAAGCCCCTTGCCGGTGTCCTGTAGGTCACGACCTTGAGCTCAGGCACATGCAGGCCGGCAGCCTCCTTGAATGCAGCCATGATCCTTTCAGCCTTCTTATCCCCCACGACGCCGATGAAGTCACCCACGTGAGGCGCCTTCACGAAGGGAGGCAACAGCTGGCTCTCGGGGTCGTGACTGACGTATCCGACGGATTCGAGTACGAGGACGGCCCTGTAGGCGTGCCCGGCGGACTTCATCCTGTCGACGAAGTGCCTGCTGCCTATCAGGAAGTGCAGGCTGTGGGGCTGGGGCTCCTCGAGCGTGAAGGCGACGAACTTCATGCCCTTGCGCGGCCCCACCCGCCTTGCGACCTCGAGCATGACGGCCACGCCCGAGGCATTGTCGTCAGCTCCCGGGCTTTCCGCCACCGCGTCGTAGTGTGCGCCGACGAGCACCCACTCCCGCTGATCGTCGAGGCCCGAAGGGGTTGCCACGATGTTATGGTAAGGCCTCTCCCTGAAGATCAGTTCGTCCCTCTGCACCACGAATCCAGCTGATGCGAATTCACGCTCGATATACAGCGCGCGCTCACAGAGGGCGTCGTAGTGATAATACCCGTCCCTCAGCCCTTCGATCCTTCTGACCGTATCGAGGATCCTCTCCCTCATTCACTCACAACCGCCATGACTATCTCTATCACGATGAGAATGAATATGCCGAGCTCGAGGAGATGCCCCCTCTTGGTGGCGATCTCGTCGTAGAGCATCTTGTAGGCATTGGTCACGACCTGGAGCTTCTCCTTGATGCTGTCTTCCCAGTCCCTGCTCCTCAGCAGCGTCATCGCCTTCCTGTATATACGCGCATAGTAGACGTCCTCGGTGACCTTGAGGGCGTTGTTCACCTTCTCGGTCACCTCGGTCAGGTCGGTTACGGTCTCGGTGATCTTCTTTGCGAGTCTCTCGTACTCCCTCAGCTTGAAGATGGAGACCCCGCCGCGCCTCGACAGCTCGCCGTATATCCAGCTGAGTTCACCGTCAAGGACGTGGTCGTAATATCTCAGCTCGAGTATCTGCGCATTGGCGAACTCGAGTATGTCCATTATGTCGGAACTGCCGGAGGAGTCTATTATGAAGGCGTTGTCGAGATGTACGATGACGAGGTCGTCGGGATAGTAACTGAAACGGTGCCTGAGGGTCTCCTCCCTCGTGTCGGGGCTCACCTCTCGGGTCTCGTATAGCAGCAGCCGAGAGGGATCGTACTGCTTCAGGAACTCCTCGGCATCAATCCCCCTGTCGAGCCTCTCGATGTGGAAGATCATGTAGTCCTCGACGAAGTCCTCCTTTATCTCCGGCTTGACGACCGCGTCTCCGGCGCTCCTGATGAAATGCCTGACGTACCCGCCAGCCTTCTCGTCTATGGACTCGTCGGTGTCGAGTTCCTTCGCCACTGTCTCGAGTTCGGAGAAACCTGTGCCTGCCGGTATGGGGATGTCGAACGCAAGGGAGAGTACTCCGAAGTCGTATGCCTTGGCGATCACGCCCACTCTCACGTCCCGGCCGAAGAGACGCCTCGCGAACCCCTTCAGCTCAAACGAGACAGGGGGATTGCTGAACTCGAGGGCCTTCATGTAGGGATGCCTCGACAGCCTGAGCCTCCTCGCCCCCTCCTTGGCCCTCGACTCGATCAGCGACAGGTCTATCTCCGACGAGATGTCGAAGAGCCTGTATATTATGATCCTCCCCTTACTTATGGAAAGCATGCCCTGCCCCGGACGATAAAATGGGCTGACAGGACTAACCTGCCAGCCCACCTGAGATATGCCGTCTCTTTAGACTATCTCCACGAGCTTGATCTCGAAGATGAGGTCTTTACCGGCAAGCGGGTGGTTGGCGTCGAGAGTGATGGATTCTTCGTCCATCTCCGTGATGGTGACATTGGTGACCGTTCCCTCGGGCGTGCGTATCTGGAGTTCCATGCCGAGATCCGGTTCTATGTCGGGCGGCACCTGCGACCTCTCGACAGAGACGAGCAGTTCGTCCCTGTAAGGCCCGTATGCCCTCTCCGACGGGATGTTGACGGTCTTGGTCTCTCCGACATCCATCCCCACGACAGCGTCCTCGAAACCCGGGATCACCATGCCCTGTCCGAGGGTGAACTCGAAAGGCTCCCTGTCCAGAGAGGAATCGAACACCGTCCCGTCGTCGAGGAACCCGCTGTAGTGAACCCTGACCGTGTCTCCTGCCTTTGCCTGAACCATTCTTTTCTCCTTTCCTGAATCGTGCAGTTAATCGATCACTGCACAGTTTCTTTAAGCGTAGCATAAATCAACCACACTGTACAACTAAAATGCATATCCAGCCCGGCGATGAGTGAATGCCGGAAAATATAAGGTCACAGCTGGCCATCCGAAATATTTTAGGCTGGATGTTGTAGAATAAATAATCCGAAACACGGCAGACGAGGTGAAGCATGGCGGAGACTTCCTTTCTCATCACCGGCATCTTCCTCGGCGGAGTGATCGCCTGGCTCTTCATGAGGGCTAAACTCGCGAGGAATGTCGCCGGCCTTCAGTCCGAGCACGCAAGAGAGCTCGCCGCTGCAAGGGAGGGACTAAAGGCCGCGGAGGCACGGGTGGAAGAGCTGAGGGCCGGGCTCCAGGACAAGGAGACGGCGATGGACGAACTCAGGAGGGAGTTGAGCACGGAAAAGAGCCGGCGGGTGGAGGCGGTCACAAAACTCGAATCATCAGAGAAGAGCCTCACCGAGCAGAAACACCTGATCGAGACAATGAAGAAAGAGCTCACGGACACCTTCAACGCCCTCTCCTCGGCCGCACTCAAGAGCAGCAGCGAGGACTTCCTCAGGCTCGCCACTGAACAGCTCGGCAAGATTGTGGCGGAGACCAAGGGAAAACTCGGCGAGCACCAGGCCTCGATGAAGGGACTCGTCAAGCCGCTCCATGAAGCCCTGAAAAGATACGAGGAACAGATTCACTCGATCGAATCCATCAGGAGGCAGGACTACGGCAGCCTGAACCAGCAGCTGAAGGCACTGATGAGCACGCACCAGCAGTTGCAGCAGGAGACGAGCAGGCTGGTCACTGCATTGAGAAAACCGCAGGTCAGCGGCTCATGGGGACAGCTCTCCCTGAAGAGGACGGCCGAGCTCGCGGGCATGACCGCCAACTGCGACTTCTTCGAGCAGGAGTCCGTGAATACGGAAACAGGCAGGCTGAGGCCCGACATGGTCGTGAGGCTTCCAAACGAGAGGGAGATCGTGGTCGATGCAAAAGCCCCAGTGGACGCATACCTGAAGGTCATATCGAGCGCCACCGAGGAGGAGAGGCGCGCGGCCACGGAAAACTATGTAAGCCAGGTGCGCGCCCACCTGAATGCACTCGGCTCGAAGGCCTACTGGGACCAGTTCAAGCGGTCACCCGAGATGGTGGTGATGTTCCTTCCGGGCGAGTCCTTCTTCAGCGCCGCAATCGAGCACGACCCCTCGCTCATCGAGGACGGCAGCATCAAGAAGGTCATCCTCGCAACCCCGACCACGCTCATCGCCCTGCTGAAGGCGATAGCATACGGGTGGCAGCAGGCCGAGCTCACAAAACACGCACAGGAGATAAGCAGGCTCGGCAAGGAGCTATACGAGAGGTTCGCTGTGGCCATGGAGCACTTCTCGAAGACCGGGACACACCTCGAAAAGGCCGTCGAGAGCTATAACCAGGGGGTCAGGTCTGTGGAGTCGAGGCTCCTGCACTCGGTCAGGAGGTTCAAGGAACTCGGCATATCGAGCAGGAAGGAAGTCCCCAGGCTCGAAGAGATCGACGAGCGGCCCAGGGGTATCGACATACACGGGCCGTGAAAACCACCCCTCCCGTTCCATGTGCTGCCGATTCAAACTCCGACTCCGTCCCCTCTCCATGTCCAGCACCTGAACGGTTCGGGATCAGCTTGCCTTTCAATGCATATGAAATCCTTGTCAGTCGTGAACAGGAAACAATAATCGGCCCATCGCCACAGAGGCAATCAGTGCGTCTGTGGTGCTTGCCTGCACCCCACGCATAAGGTGGACTGCCCTGACATGGTCCTCTCTTGCCGGCTCCATCAAAGGTCCAAGGTCTGCCTCCGCTGGCAGAAGCCCTTCCCACTCGCTTCCCCTTAAGGCATGCAGCATGGGATTTCCCCATGGTCTCAGGCTCTCTTAATTGTTTTTATTTCAGACGGTTACCCGGCTCTTTTAAGGCCTCTCTCTGCAACTGCTCCCTCTTGCAGCAATACATCTCAGGAATTTTCCTGCTGTCAAGTTAAAAAAACACTCCCTACAGCACCCCAACCGGGTCAGGCCCTGCTTCAATCCCCAACCCTACCGGATTCGATGTCACCAGACACCGGACAGATGAGCTGAACACCACCCGTCACAGCCACCGCACCGTCTCCTGTAAACTACACACCAAGAAAGCGGGACCTGACCCGTTGAGGCCTTTGG
Source organism: Nitrospirota bacterium (assembly GCA_011051565.1). Taxonomy (GTDB): domain Bacteria; phylum Nitrospirota; class Thermodesulfovibrionia; order Thermodesulfovibrionales; family JdFR-85; genus BMS3Bbin07. The sequence continues at coordinate 4,494 of DRKX01000071.1, forward strand.
TCAAAGGGCTTTGAATCCAACCGAGTAACTGAAGCCTTTCGGGTCAAAATAATCAAGTCGCTTTCCGTCTATCTCCGCATACGGATACATGAAGTAATTCAATGGAGCGCTCTCCTGCAATGGAAGCAGGTTCAGTCCCCTTCCGCTTCTCCCGAGGACAATCCGAAACTCGTCAACCCCGCCGAAATAGTATTCCCTGTATCTTTCAGCCTCGTTCAAATCCAGGCCTTCTTCCAACATCAGCTTTCTTACATCTGCTGGGTCAACCGGTATCCAACCGGTACCGGGCAGAAAGAACTCGGCCCAGCAGTGATAACCACCGGTGATGTCCTGTTCAGCCTTCTTACCGAGCCTGATGCCGAACACCTCCCTTGCCGGCACACCGGCGGCCCTGGCAAGAGCGATATATACAGAACTTATATCAACACACTTTCCCCCGCGCCTAACAAGCATCTGTTCAACAATACCGAGACCGCATCCCCTTACAGCCGGGTCCCTGTATGTATTTTCGACCACCCAATCATAAATTGCCCTTGCCTTGTCGAGGATACCCGTCTTGTCCTTGGTTATTCTGTCGGCAATCTCTCTTATCCTGCCATCCGTCGGTATCCACCGGTTCGACTTGAGATACTTCTTTACATCGTCCGGCACAGGGGCGCCTTTGTCCGTCAAGTTCCTCACGACTCTTTCTCCGGCCTTAACCCTGAACCTCATCTCCAGCATTCTACTGCCTCGATTACCCCGCCATTCGGCAAAGAGGTAGACGGCTCCGCTCTCAGGCTCTCGATATATCGATGCCATATCGTGGTTGCCCTCGATTGTTAAATCTTCAATCCGCTGATACTCGTCTGAAAGTGGATATGGAAGCCACAATCTCGCGCTTTTTGAACCTGCCTGAGAACCCAGGTTTATTTTGAATGTCACAACACCCTGCCTTTCCTTTGCCGATGACAAGCCCGGCACGAACAAAAGGAACAGCACTAACACGCATATTCTCTTCTTCATATCCATCTCCTTTTTTTATTCCTGCATTGACAGCGGCGCAGACCGGACACAGCACCGCTCTTATCAGTGCACCGGCATGGCTTTGGAGACCATGACAAGCATCCGGTTCCACACCCCTCAAGCCACAGGGGTTTAGTAATGGATTCCCCGTCTTATGTCTGTAATTGAGAGACGATCTCGCCCAACTGACAGGGCCTATGCAGAGAGAATGCCGTGAGGGGGTCGGAAGGTCAGCGAATGGATTAAGAGTGTGAACCGCAGATTGAACAGTCCTGTCAGCCGGAAAACCTCGACCAGGCTTTCAGCGTTTCCTCAGCCGAACCCCGTCTTGAAAATTCTGGCATCGAAGACTGAAGTCAATCCGGTTCACCTCCCTTCATCGTTTGTGTGCGTAACTATAGCAAAAAACATGCACTGCCGTCAAACGGTTTCACCACTTCGCTCGACTGGATTCAACGGTGTTGCCGAAAGCTTATGGTCACTCATGAAAAGAAGTCCCTGACAAGAGAACTGATTCCTTCATGCCTTTTGACATCCCGCACGGAATGTTCCATATGAACCGCGCGACATGGGACAGACGGAAGATCAGATGGAAGAGACGGGCACGCGCAGAGCACTCCGCGAAGCATGCTTATGCAACCCGGCAGGGTCACCACACCATCCTCCCTGTGATGAACCGCCGTGTAAGGTCCTCTTCGGGGGCCGAGAAGAGTTGTTCCGCAGGCGCCTCTTCTATGACGCGCCCGCCGTAGACGAAGGCAACCCTGTCTGCAAGCCTCCTTGCCTGAAACATGTTGTGGGTGATCATCACCACGGTCATACCTCCTCCGGCCCTCGCCTCTTTCAGGACGGTCTCGATGATCCCGGTGTTAGGCGGGTCGAGCGAGGCGGTGGGCTCGTCAAGAAAGAGGAATTCCGGGCGTGTCACGAGCGCCCTCGCCACTGCAACACGCTGCGCCTCACCGGATGAGAGGGCCCGCGCGTTCTTGTGCGTCTTGTCCGAGAGCCCGAACCTCTCGATGACGTCATGTACCCTCTCCCTGATGACGCGCCTCGCCATCCCCCTGATGCGCAGGCCGTAGGCGATATTGCTGAAGACCGTCCCATTGAACAACGAATCTCCGGGCAGCACCACGGCTATCCTCCTCTTCAGGGAGATGTCCATCCTTACAGCGC
>DRKX01000072.1 GCA_011051565.1 Nitrospirota bacterium
GAGGGTGATACCATAATAGACCGCTATCACAGGGGCCTGTCGGAAGACATCCTCGGCATTGCCGACTGGCTCGATTCATTCTTCGACAGCGAGAGGACCATTGCCGAAGAGAACAGGACGCGCCTGAGGATCAAGCTTTACTCGCTCGTGGAGAAGGGGGAAAAACCCGCCTTTGATGTAAAGACCGGATTCCGGCTTTCCCTCCCAAGGTTACAAAAAAGACTGAACCTGCTGATCTCGGGGGAACCGGACGATTACCCGGGGCCGGGCAACACGCCGGCAGAGGAGCGGAGGGAGGAGTTCGAGAGGACCGATGAACAAAACCTGCTCGTCTCCCTACAGTACAAGTTGAAAGAGACCCTTAGGCGCAACGTCTCGACGAACGTCGGCGTGCGGTTCAGCCGCACAACACCGGTCTTTTATACAGAGGGGCGTTACAGGTATCAGGTCGACATACGCGCCTGGATACTCAGGTTCACCCAGTCTCTGAAGTGGCTTTCCGATGAGGGCCTTGAGTCGAGGACACGCATCGACTTCGAGAGGCCTGTGCCGGGCGCATTCTTCTTCCGCACGACCGCTGACGGTTCATGGTTCGAACACAGGGACGGCTACTTTTACGACCTGAGCTTCTCGTTCTTCCAGTACCTGAGCCCGAGGCGCATACTCAGTTACGAGTGGGTCAACAATTTTCAGACACGGCCTTCCAACAGTCTTCAGGAGACCGTCCTGCTGATGAGATACCGCCAGAGGGTATGGCGCAACTGGATATTCTACGAGGTCTCGCCCCGCGTCTCCATGTCGAGGGACGAGGGGTTCTCCGCGGCTCCAGGCGCAATGCTGAAGGTCGAAGCGGTCATCGGAAGGTATTAGGCGTTGACGGCGAGTGGCACGGGGACTGTGCTTTGCACTAAAAGTCTATGATCAGGGTCGTCAGGAACGTCGTATCGGTATGCTGAATCTCGGGAGAGGGAAGCAGGTTCTGGTAGTTGACGACGTAGCTGAGGCCGAGCGAGAGCGCGCGGTTGATCTTCGCCTCGATGGATGTGGCCGAGTCTATGAAGAAGTTGTCCGTGTCCTTGAAGGAGACGGAGTAGTCGAGCTTCTCCTTGAACTTCAGGTTTTCGAGTATCCTCCACTCGTAGTTCACGGTGGCCTTTCCGGTTATGTAGCTGTCGGAACTCACGTCCCCCACCGAGAACTCGTCGTAACTGTAGATGAGAGAGACGAGGGACTGCAGTATGTGCCGGTCGGTCTTTATCACGTCGTAGCCCAGACCGGGACCCCCGTATATCCTGTACTCGTATCCGGAGAACTTGTCCATCGAGAACCCCGAGGTCAGCAGGCCGAACAGCCCGTTGGAGAGGACCCTTTCCCACCGGCCGTCCACTGACAGTTTGTTCGACGTCTCCCTGCCGTCCTCCTTTGCATACAGGGCCTTCGAGGTAAGGAAGTAGCGGTTCGTTACGCCTTCCTTCTTGACCTCGAGGTTTACGGAGAATGTCTTCGTGTCCGTATTTCCGGACGTCTCCACGTATGACAGCTCGGTCCGCGTCTTTATCTCCCCCTGACGCTCTTCGGCCCTGCAGTACGAGGACAAAAGCATGATGGCACAGGCTGACAAGACGGTGACAAGAAGGGACCTCTTCATCGCATCTCCGGGTTCTTTTTTACGTGCCTTCTAAGGTTATTATACCTTAATTCGGGCCCTTCATGATCATTGACCAGGGGCCGGCACGTAGCCCCATTCGGGATGGATCGGGGGCGAGGCAAGGGGCGGACCCGGTTGAGCCGTTCCGGTTTTAAAAATCGAGGTGTTTTGGTTACAATATTTCACGCTCAACCAGTCTGACGGTGCACTTCGATTGAAACTTTTATACTTCTATAGAAGACCGGTGCTTGCCGGGACCGCCAAGGAGAACCTCCTCGGCCGTGTCAGGGAGCGGGTCGCGCCAGACGTCGAAGATATTGAGTCGGAATTCTGCTTCTACGTCGAGACCGCCGGCGGGCTCTCTGCCGGAGAGCTGGAGACGCTCCAGTGGCTGCTTGCCGAGACCTTCGAGCCTGAAAACCTCTCCAGCCGCTCCTTCCTCGAAGACGGCGGCACTGCCCCAGCCTCCTCCTTTGTCGTGGAGGTCGGCCCGAGGATGAACTTCACGACCTCGTGGTCGACCAATGCGGTCTCCGTGTGCCGTTCCTGCGGCATCAGGGGGATCACGCGCCTGGAGCGCTCACGCAGGTACCGTCTGATCTTCGGTGCCGGGCATGACCCGGAGGAACTCGACCGTTTCTCGTCGCTCTTCCTCCCGCTCGTGCACGACAGGATGACCGAGTGCCGCTATCCCGAGAGGCTTACGACCTTTGAGACGGGCATAAAGCCGGAGCCGGTCTTTACGGTCCCCCTCATTGAGGAGGGGCCTGAGGCCCTTCAGCGTATAAACCGGGAGATGGGGCTCGGCCTCGATGACTGGGATATCGAGTACTACTACAATCTGTTCGTCAACGAGATAGGACGCAACCCGACCAACGTCGAGTGTTTCGACCTCGGCCAGTCAAACAGTGAGCACTCCCGGCACTGGTTCTTCAAGGGGAGACTGGTGATAGACGGCAGGGAGGTCCCCGAAACACTCATGGATATCGTGACGGCACCGCTCCTTGCCAATCCGAACAACAGTGTGGCGGCCTTCAAGGACAACTCGAGCGCCATAGCCGGGTACGAGATCAGGACCGTTGTGCCTGAATCGCCGGGCGGTCCCTCGCCCTACCGCGCCGATAGGCTGAACTACCACGTGATCTTCACTGCCGAGACCCACAACTTTCCGACCGGTGTCGCGCCGTTCCCAGGTGCTGAGACGGGCACGGGTGGGAGGATCCGCGACGTCCATGCCACCGGCAGGGGCAGCCTCGTCGTGGCAGGCACCGCCGCATACTGCGTGGGCAACCTGAACATCCCCGGTTATCCGCTGCCGTGGGAGGACGGGACGTTCACCTATCCGTCCAACCTCGCCACGCCGCTCGATATAGAGATAGAGGCGAGCAACGGGGCCTCGGACTATGGAAACAAGTTCGGCGAACCGGTCGTCCAGGGCTTTACCCGGTCTTTCGGCCTCAGGCTTCCCGACGGCGAGAGGCGGGAGTGGATAAAGCCCATCATGTTTACCGGCGGAGTCGGACAGATCGACGCAAGGCACGTCGAGAAGGGCGGGCCCTCGCGCGGTATGCTCGTCGTGAAGGTCGGCGGTCCTGCCTACCGGATAGGCATCGGCGGGGGGGCGGCGTCGAGCATGATCCAGGGAGAGAACATCGAAGAGCTCGACTTCAGCGCAGTTCAGCGCGGTGACGCCGAGATGGAGCAGAAACTGAACCGTGTGATCCGTGCCTGTGTCGAGATGGGCGGTGACAACCCGATCGTAAGCATACACGACCAGGGTGCCGGCGGCAACTGCAATGTGGTCAAGGAGATCATCTATCCAGCGGGTGCGAGGATCGAGATAAGGAACGTCCTCGTCGGAGACGATACGCTCTCCGTGCTCGAGATATGGGGTGCGGAGTACCAGGAGAACGATGCACTCCTCATACCGCCCGAGAGGCTCGGGGTCTTCAAGGCCCTGTGCGAGAGGGAGAAGGTGCCGTTCTCCGTGATCGGGGAGATCACGGGTGATGGATACATCGTGCTCCACGACGCGTTTGACGACACCACGCCCGTGAATCTCGACCTGGCGAAGATACTCGGCAAGATGCCCCGGAAGACCTTCAGGCTCGAGCGCGTCGTGCCGGCGCTTCGGCCACTGAGCCTGCCGCCGGGCCTCACGGTCAGGGATGCGCTCGACAGGGTCCTGAGGCTCCTCTCCGTGGGTTCAAAGCGCTTCCTTACGAACAAGGTGGACAGGAGCGTTACAGGGCTCATTGCACGGCAGCAGTGTACCGGTCCCCTCCAGCTGACGCTTGCGGACGTGGCGGTGGTGGCCCAGAGCCACCTTGGCGTTACAGGGGCCGCGGTATCCATCGGAGAGCAGCCTGTCAAGGGCCTCATAAGCCCTGCGGCGATGGCGAGGCTGAGTGTGGGCGAGGCCCTGACGAACATCGTCTGGGCGAGGGTCTCGGCCCTCGAGGACATAAAGTGTTCAGCCAACTGGATGTGGGCTGCAAAACTGCCGGGTGAGGGCGCGAGGCTCTACGACGCAGCCGTCGCCCTGAGGGACATCCTCCTCGATCTCGGTATCGCCATCGACGGAGGCAAGGACAGCCTCTCCATGGCCGCTGTCGTGAAGCACGCAGAGAGGGGCACGGAAGTGGTCAAGTCTCCGGGAACCCTGGTCGTCTCTGCATATGTCACGTCTCCCGACATAACGAGGGTGGTCACGCCCGACATAAAGGCTCCAGGTGCAAGCAGGCTCATATATGTGGACCTCGGCGGAGGAAGGTACAGGCTCGGAGGTTCGGCCCTTGCGAATGTCTACGGTCAGGTGGGTGATGACTCACCAGATGTAGACGATCCCGCGCTCCTCAAGAGGGCCTTCAAGGCGGTGCAGAGACTGGTGGCAGAGGACCTCGTGCTCTCAGGCCACGACCGCAGCGACGGAGGGCTTGTCGCCACGATCCTCGAGATGGCCTTCGGCGGCAACGCGGGGCTCGAAGTGGATATCTCCGCAGCCGGAGCTGACCCGTTGAGCGTGTTGTTCTCCGAAGAACTCGGCCTTGTCATCGAGTATGCACCTGAAAAAGAGGACGAGGTCCTGAGGATACTGGCCGACATGGAAGTGCCCTGCCAGGTGTTGGGAAGAACGCTCGCGGAGAAGAGGGTGTGCCTGAGGGTCAACGGCGAAGAGGTGCTTGACGAGTCCATGACGGTTCTCAGGGCGTTGTGGGAGGAGACGAGCTACCGTCTCGATAGACTCCAGGCCGATCCCATCTGTGTCGATGAGGAAAAAAGGGTCTCCCGTGAGAGGAAAGGCCCGTCGTACAGGCTGACCTTTACGCCTGAGACGACCGCTCCCGCCTTGCTCGAAGGGGTGAACAGGCCGCGGGTGGCCGTCATACGGGAGGAGGGCAGCAACGGCGACAGGGAGATGGCCTCGGCATTCTACCAGGCTGGGTTCGAGGCCTGGGACGTCACCATGACCGATCTCCTGAACGGGAGCATCTCCCTCGATGGGTTCAGGGGTGTTGCCTTTGTCGGCGGGTTCAGCTATGCCGACGTGCTCGACTCGGCAAAGGGCTGGGCAGGGGCCATAAGGTTCAACCCGAGGGTGTTCGACGAGTTCGAGAGGTTCTACGCACGGGATGATACGTTCAGCCTCGGCGTGTGCAACGGCTGCCAGTTGATGGCACTGCTCGGGTGGGTCCCATGGCGGGGGATGGACGGAAGAGAACAGCCGAGGTTCATCCGGAACCGCTCGGGCCGCTTTGAATCACGCTTCTCGACGGTCCGGATCATGGACGGACCGGCCCTGATGCTCAGGGGCATGGAGGGCTCCGTACTCGGCGTCTGGGTCGCCCACGGTGAGGGTAGGGCCTACTTTCCTGACCCCGGAATAGAGTCGGAGGTCCTCGACAGAGGACTTGCGCCCCTCAGGTATGCCGATGACGACGGCGAGGTGACAACGGTCTATCCGTTCAATCCAAACGGCTCTCCTCACGGTATTGCCGCACTCTGCTCTCCGGACGGCCGGCACCTCGCGATGATGCCTCATCCTGAGAGGACGTTCCTCAAGTGGCAGTGGGCGTGGATGCCGGAGGAGTGGAAGCGGACGCTCGATGTCTCGCCCTGGCTCAGGATGTTCCAGAACGCAAGGCAGTGGTGTGAGGGAAGATAGCGTCTGATAACCTTTCCCCCGCTACCGGGGATAAACGATTGCTGGAAGCTGTATGGCAGGCCCTTCACTCGTTCCCGTCCCGGCGTCCGGCCTGGACTCCGAAGGAGGCTTCGCACTTCACCTTCGGGGTGAATCTGCTGCGGAATCAGAACCTTTCAGGGCCCACCACGTAGCTTCCCGTTTTTATTGTTGATTTTCAGTAGTTCTCTTTGAATAATTCGTAGTAGGACCTTGGATGTTCGCATGCCGGGCATATCTCGGGCGCCTCGGTGCCCTCGTGCACGTATCCGCAGTTTCTGCACTTCCACATCACGGCGCTGTCACGCTTGAAGACCCTGTCGTTATCGATGTTTTCAAGTAGTGCGCGGTAGCGTTTCTCGTGCCGGCTTTCAACGGCGGCAATCGCCCTGAAAGCGGCGGCGATCTCCGGAAAACCCTCTTCGTCCGCGATGCGGGCATACTCGGGATACATCTTCGTGTGCTCGAAGTTCTCACCCTCTGCGGCTGCTGCGAGGTTCTCCTTCGTGCTCCCGATCACGCCTGCCGGGAATGCAGCCGTGATCTCCACCTCGCCGCCCTCGAGGAACTTGAAGAACCTCTTTGCGTGCTCTTTTTCATTGTCCGCCGTCTCGAGGAATATGGCGGATATCTGTTCGTAGCCCTCCTTTTTGGCCTTTGACGCAAAATAGGTGTAGCGGTTCCTTGCCTGCGACTCACCGGCGAATGACGTGAGCAGGTTCTTCTCTGTCCGCGTGCCTTTAAGACTTGCCATCCCTTTCACCTCCTGTTATGATCTGGATCGCTGCAGAAACCGGCGAGAGGTTGTCACCCCATCCCCCGTGACGACCGTATGGGGCTCGCCGGGCACTATTGATTTTAGGTCATTGCGGCCGTGAAATGCAACCTGTGTTCTCGCAGCCTGGGGGGCTCTACGGTTAAAAAGACTCCACTGTTTTGAGTATAATAATAGCTCGATACCACAGCCCCCTGGCTGAACAAACGGAGGTGGCATCATGAGCTTGCCCGGAAGACTTGCACTGTCTGTCTTGATTCTGTTGCTGTTGAGTGTGTCAACAGCTCCTGCCGGAACGAGGATACGCTGTGCATCCACCACGAGCACCCAGAACTCGGGACTCTTCGACTATCTCCTGCCGATCGTGGAGAGGGAGACGGGCATAAAGGTGGATGTGGTGGCTGTCGGCACCGGAGCTGCTTTCGAGATCGGCAAGCGGGGGGATGCCGATGTACTGCTTGTGCACGCGAAGGATGAAGAACTGGAACTCGTCAAAGAGGGTTACTTCGTGAACCGGCACGATGTCATGTACAACGACTTTGTTATCGTCGGCCCCCCTGACGACCCTGCCGGCATCAGGGGACTCGGCTCTGCTGTAGAGGCGTTCA
>DRKX01000073.1 GCA_011051565.1 Nitrospirota bacterium
GACTTCGATATCTCCACGATCCTGCCGTCAGCCCCGGTCCTGTACCTTACTTCCTCGTCGTTGCATTTAGCCCTGTTCACGGCTATCACGTTTCCTTCCCCAGAGACGACCCGTTCCAACACCTCGGGCTCGAGAAAGACGTCGCCATTCAGCCAGACGGTGTCTCCAGGGTCGATGCTGTCGAGCGCCATCATGAGGCTCTTCGAGGTGTTGGTCATGTGATACAACGGGTTGTACCTGTAGATGACCCCAGGATATCTCTCCATGATCACGTCCTTCTTGAAGCCCACAACGACTACGATCTCCCTGATATCCTTGTCACGCAGTATCTCTATCTGGTTTCCCAGGATGGTATTGCCCGTAGGCAGCTCCATCAAGCACTTCGGCAACTGGTTACCGATCCTCGTACCTGCTCCTGCTGCAAGAATCACCGCTTTCAAGGCAGCCTCCTTGTATCTCGTTTTATGGTCCTCCCGCCGTCATCCTCTCGGGGGTCGCAGCGTGTTCACCCTCCTCCCGGCTCCTGTAGTACAGCGACATGTAGATGCCGCAAAGGGCGAAGAACGTGTAGATCACGAAAGGCTTGTTCAGGCCGGTGAAGAAACACATTATTATCAGGGCGATGACATAGTTCTTGAGCACGGTGCCGATCCTGTGCAGATCCACGTCGGCCCGCGACTTGAACCACGCCGAAATTCTCGATATACCCCGGTACAGGGCTATCCAGATACAGAAGTAGGCGAGAAAACCCACTATGCCGAGTTCTGCGAATATCGAGGGCCAGAACGCATCGAGGCTGCCGAGGTTGTAGATCATGTTCCTGTAGAAGGTCGGCCATTCACTGTAGTAGGGAGACCTGAAGAGCACCGAGGCAAGCCCGCCGAACATCCCGGGGCCTGCGCCGAAGACCGGGTGCTCCAGGAATATCCGGATCGCCTCGAAGTATGTGAAGCTCCTGTAGTAGAGCTGAGGAGTCAATCGTTCAATCGACGGCAGTGTCATGGCGGCAATGCCTGCTATGATCAGCAGTCCCGGCCATACCAGCCTTCTCTTCGTCAATACCATCATTGCGAACAGGCCCATCCACGTCTGTCTCGAAAACGTGAGGAATATAAGCCCAAGCGCGGAGAACATGCCGAGGAACCTCCTGACCTTGTCCTTCGTGGTCGCATATATCAGAAACAGCCCGAGCAACGTATACATGCCGAGATAGTTGACCCCTCCGGAGCCGGTGATCGATATGACCCTGTCAAGCCCGAGCCTCTTCTTGTGTTCGCCGTACATCCTGACAAGGGGGTTCAGTCTCGGGTCTATGCCTGCAACCGCCAGGATCTCGGCTATTATGCCTGTGACGGCAAGGATGACGATCACCACCTTGATCCAGAACACGAACGACATGAGTTCCTCCTTCCGCCACCTCAGGGTTGCAAAGACGTAGAAGACGAGGATGTTCTTGAGCACGTCGTACATTCCGAAACCGCCCTGCAACAACGGCACCCTGTTGTACACCATGGAGAAACCGGCCACGGCCAAAAAGAGTATTATGGGTACAGTCGTCGGAAGCTCCATCATCCTGAACGTATAGACCCGCGGCTTGAGCGCAATGAAGGCGAACAGGACTGCGAACATGAAGAGGGTGGATATCTCGTCTGAGTAGGAGACCAGCTTCACGAGAAAGTGATAATTGGCGAAGGTCCTCTTGAGCAGATGTTGCAGCGGCAACAACAACAGGAATACAATGAGGAGTCTCTTCGTTATCGGCACGACATCGAAGGGTCTCGTCATATATGCATTCTGGGTCTCAGTCATTCAATCCCTTGCGCAACCCGGGCGGAGACCGGGCGCCGCTGCACGACGCCCGTCTCGGCCTTACGCCCGTGGTTCATCGTATGTCATACACCTCGGCGGCAGAGAGTACCTGTCCGTGGCTCCGTCGATGTAGTAACGGTAAAAGCTCACGAGTCCTTTAATGTTGCATCTCAGGTTCACGAGGTAGTAGACGGTATGCTTTATTATGGTCTTCACGTGTTTCGACAGTCCGTAGTATCTGGAATGGAGATAACCGAGGTTCCTGTAGTATATCCCGGCCTTGTCGGGTGGTCTCACTATGACCCTGCCGAGCAGACCGAACAGGAGTCGCTCCCTCTTGCCCTTTCGCGGCGGATGCCAATGCAGCGCGGACGTGACAGTGCCCACCCTTATACCGTTGGATTGAGTCCTCAGGACGTACTCCCTCTCGTCACCCCATATGAACATCTCCTTCTTGATGTTGCCGACCCTCTCGACCACCTTCCTGGATACGAGAGTACCGTTGAAAGGCGTCACCCAGTCGTAGATCACTCCGTCCACCGCCTCGGTCATTATCGCACTGACGCTGTTGCGTACGTTTCTCAAGTGGGCGGGCCTGAATGTGAGGGCCTGTTCATTGTCCATGTCTATCACGAGTGGACACGTGAAGAGCAGCCCCTTTTCAGCCGACTTGACCAGCAGCTGCTGGAGCTGATCATCAGCGGGAACGCCGTCGTCATCCATCAACCACAGCCAGTCGAAACCGGCATCGTAACCGCGCCTTATACCCTCGTAGAAACCGCCGGCTCCCCCCGTGTTCTCATGCATCCTGACATAACGAATCTCGGCTCCGGACGTCCCTGCCGGTTTGACCCCCTCGATAGGCTCCCTGTCGGGATGAAGCACGCTCTCGATGAAGCCCTCCTCGACGAGAAACTCGGGAGTACCGTCGTTTGAGGCGTTGTCGATTATGTAGACAGCGTCAACAGGCCTGGTCTGCCTCAAGACGGCGTCAAGACACTCCTTGAGCGCCTCCTTCCTGTTGTAAGTCACGATTACCGCGGCGACCTTTTCTCTTTTTATTTCGGTCATGTATAGTATATTTTAACCCATCGCCGGTATGTTACACAAACGGAGAATGTGCGGAAAAAAGGACGGTCCGAGCATCAGGGCTCTTCGCGCGCCGGCGGCAGGGTGAACCTGTCGGAAGCGCCGTCCAAGTAATACCTGTAGAACTCGAAAAGCCCCTTGACGTCGAATCCGGCGTTCACGAGGAAGTAGACCGTGTATTTCGTCATGGTCTTCAGTCTCTTTCCGACGTCATGGTACCTTCCATGCTGGAACCCGAGGTTCCTGTAGTAGATGTGAGCCTTCGGGTCGGTCCGGACGCTGACTCTGCCGAGAAGTCCGAAGAGGACTTTCGCCCTGTTCGCCACCCTCGCAGGATGGCGGTGAAACGCGGAGGCCACGGTCCCCATCTTCACGTTGTTGTGTTCAGCCCTGAGCACGTATTCCTTCTCATCGCCCCATATGAACATCTCCCTCTTTATGTTGCCGATCCTGTCAACCACCTCTCGGGATATCAGCGTGCCGTTGAAGGGGAACATGCAGTTGTATATGACGCCGTCGACTGCGTATGACCTCAGGGTATCGACTCGGTTCTCCGGATTGCCGGCGTCTCCATGCCGGAAAGCGAGTATCCGCTCATCGTCCTTGTCTATGACGATCGGGCCGGCGATGAGCAAACCGTTTCTGACCGCTTTGTCCAGCAGTTCGGCAAGCTGGTCCTCGCGGGGGACGCCGTCGTCGTCCATCAGCCACATCCAACCGAAACCAGCGGCGTGGCTGCGCTTGACCCCCTCGTGGAAACCGCCGGCACCGCCCGCGTTCTTGTGCATCCTGACGTAATGAACCTCGACCGTCCCCTTCCGCCGACGGGACGGCTGGAGCAGCCTGACCCTCTCTTCTGGCGCACCCACGGCATGCAGCGGCTCGTCGATGATCCCGGCCTTCACGAGATACTCCTGCGTGCCGTCGGTGGATGCGTTGTCGACGATGTAGACCGCCTCGGCAGGGCGAGTCTGTTCCAGCACCGCATCAAGGCACTCGCGCAGGGAGTCGACTCGGTTGTGGGTCACGATGACAGCAGCGACACTGTTGCTTCCGCCTCCGTTCATAAGCACAAGTTTAACTCAATTCCTCAAATAATTCTAACGCCCCCGCCACCACCTGGTCCATGTTCAGATACTTGTACTGGGCGAGCCGCCCGATGAAGTAGACCGACCCGAGCTTGTCGGCTTCCCTCTTGTACTTCAGGTATATCTCCTCGAACTCGGGCTTCGGGATCGGATAGTACGGATCCCCCTCGGCCGTGGGATACTCGTAGCATATGGTCGTCTTGGGGTGCTTCTGCATGTAGAAGTGCTTGAACTCGGTCACCCTCGTATAGTCGTGCTCGTTTGGGTAGTTCACGACTCCTGCATTCTGGTGCCGCTCCTTGTCGAGCGTAACGAACTTGAAATCGAGGCTCCTGTAGGGAAGTCTGCCGTACTTGTAATCGAAGTAGTAGTCGATCGGCCCGGTGTAGACGAGCTTGTCGAATCTCACCGAGTCCACTATGTCCCTGTAGTCGGTGTTCAGCAGTACGGGGTTTATGTTGCTGTTGTCGAGCATACGCTCGAACATCCGGGTGAAGCCGTCGCTCGGTATGCCCTGGAACCTGTCGGTGAAGTATCTCGTGTCACGGTTGAACCTGACCGGCAGCCGCTTCGTCACTTCAGGTGCAAGCTCCTCTGGATAAAGCCCCCACTGCTTCTTCGTGTAGTTCTTGAAAAAGAGCTCGTACAGCTCCTCGCCGACCTGTGAGACCACGACATCACGCGAGTTTCTTATCTCGTCCACCCTCACCCTGTGCCGCTCGAAGAACCTCTCGAGCTCCTCCGGCGTGAAGCTGCGGTCATAGAGGCGTTCCATGGTATCGAGGTTTATGGGGAGGTACACCTCTTTTCCCCTTACAACGGCGAGCACCCTGTGGACGTAGCCGTTCCACCTCGTAAACCGGCTGAGATACTTCCACACGGCCTCTGAATCGGTGTGGAATATGTGGGGTCCGTACTTCTGGACGAGTATTCCGTCTTCGTTGTAGTAATCATAGGCATTCCCGCCGATGTGGTCGCGTCTCTCCACCACGAGCACCGTCTTGCCGAGCTGAGTTGCCAGCCTTTCGGCCAGTGTGCACCCGGCAAAGCCTGCTCCGACTATAAGGTAATCAACCCTCATTCCGTCATTCCACCTCCGGTTGTCTCCATCGCGGCTCCAGGGTCCGCATCGTGACGGCACTGATCAGGCGCGGAAGCCCCGCTGCCTCGACGATGTGGACGCCGGCATGGCGGCGTCTCTAACCGCGCGATCCAGCACCTGAGCAGGCTACGGTCAAACATGTTGTGAGCCGGCCGTCTGAATCCGCGCCTGGAGCGGCTGCCGGGTGCAGGCGGGGCAGCGTGAAGGGGAAGCGCGCTCTCTCCACCACTCCGCCGGGAGGCCGTCAGTACGGGGATATACAGCGGAGAAAATCCTTCATTCGTCTCCGGGCCTCAAGGACAGATGCTTCTTCAACGTCTCCATCTTGGCCCTGTATGCCGGATATCGCGAGACCTTCTCGATGTACTCCTGGAGAAAGCACGTAAGCACGGACACAATGAGCCCCGCGAACGCGGCGATCATGACCATGCGTCTCCTCTTGGGCTTTATGCGTTTCTCGGGCGGTATCGCCTTCTCCAGCACCTGTATCATCACCGCGTCGCGTCCCTCGTCCAGCCTCGCCGCCTCGTACTGTTTGAGAAAGAGGTTGTACAACTCCTCGGTGAAGTTGAGCTCCCTGAGCCTCCTCAGGTACTCTATGCTCACCTCCGGCATACCGCCTGTGGACATCAGGTAGTCGTATCCCTTCCCCTCTCCCTTTTCGAGTTTCTTCAACTCCGCCTTCAGCCCCCTGATCGTCTCCTCGAGTTTCTGGAGGTCCGGATTGTCGGGCGCGGAATAGGTCTTCATGACCTTGAGCTGCACCTCTTTCTCGGCGATCTTGGCCCTCATGCTCGATATGGCGGATATCACAGCCTTTGCCTGCGCGTCGAGCTTCAGCACGCCGGTCTTGGCCTTGAAGTCGGCCATCTCCTTCTCGGCCTTTATCAGGGCCTCGCGCGTCTCCTCGAGCCGTTCACCGAAGAAGACCCTTCGCTGAGCCGCCTCGGTGATCGCGAACTTCTTGGTCAGGTTCTTGAGTTCTTCGACAAGGGCGTTGGCTATGTCGGCTGCCAGCTCCGGGTCCCTGTCGTAGACCGAAATGGTTATGATCCCGCTCCAGCTGCTCGATCTCACCTTGACATTCGATGAGAGTTGATAGCTTGCAGCCTGCACAGAGTCGGCGCCGTACCGCTCCATAAGATCGAAACGCTCGACAACGGCCTCCATGACGGGCCTGCTCGTAAGAAGCGCAATATACAGGGCGTTGGGACTGTTCAGCCCGAACAGTCCTGCCGCAGTCGCAGCGGCGCTGCCGAACTGGCTGAGGAGCTTGGAGACGACGGCGGAGCCCTCCTGCTGGGGCCGGAGTATCCTCGTCCTGGCCATGTATATCTCGGGCATCATGAGGCTGACGACCGCTGTGACCACAACGAAGGCGAGGGTTATCGAGAGGACCGTCCTTTTACGCTTCAAGGGAACTATGATGAGGTCGAGAAGGCTGATGCTGTCGTCCACCGGCTCGGTCTGCTTTCTCTCCAATCCTTCCTCTCCTTTGAACAGTGCGGAACTGACTGATGGCTGCTGCTGTTACGGCAACGGACTTCAGGGCGCTCGGTCATCAAACTCCCGTACACGCCGATGAACCCTGCTCGCCGTAATGTATATCCGGCTCAAAGCCATAAGGACGGGTTTGAAATCCATAAAAAATAATAATAGTTTTCACCCCCAAAAGTCAAACAGGCGTTGCGCGCAATCCCTTGTTCAGCCGGTCTTACCGGCCAGCGAACGCAGCTTCTTCCGCAGGCGCATCATGACCGGCTGAGTGGACCAGAAGGTCGATACATAAGCCTCCTGGACCTTTTCGCCGACGACCCGCCTGTCGCCCCTGATACTCGGGACCAGCTTCAGAAACAGCAGGAGGCCGTGAAGGGCATACCCTATGGTGGTGAGACCGTCCTTCCGGAACTTCAGCATGTTCCAGAAGAAAGTACGGAACATGAGCACCGGCATCCTCCTCAGCGGGAAGTAGAGGTATATGATCGCCAGTTCGTTCCTCGTGGTGAAGGTCCTCAGCCTCTTGAAGCTCCTGTGGGTGGACGAGGCGCGATGGTTGACGACGCAACGCTCGAAGTACTTTATGCCGAACCCCTCGTTCAGGACCCTGAGGCCGTACTCCCATTCATGCGAGTAGAGGAACATCCAGTCGGCATACCCGCCTATCCTCTCGACGACTTCTCTCCTTATGATCGCCCCCGCACCTATGAAGCCGATCCAGTCCTGCAGGTCCGTGCGCTTCAGGGTCGTGAATGCCCCGCCGATGATCTTGCAGGCCAGGACCCCGACATTCCTGTTCTCCTCCATGAAGGCGACCGCATCCCTGACTCCGCCTACAGGGTGTGAGTCATCGTCGAGCACGAGGAAGTACCTCCCCCTCCCGTTGACAAAACCGTAGTTCCATCCGGCGATGCCCACATTGCGTGGGATCCTGAAGAGCCTGACACCGGGAAACTCGCTTCCGACCATCTCGGAGGTACCGTCGTTCGAGGCGTTGTCGTTGACGATGATCTCTATCCTGTCTCTCGGGTAGTCGATGTTACCGGTGATCTCCTGGAGGGTCGTCCTCAGGTCGTCCCTCCTGTTGTAGGCGAGTATATTGATCGTCAGTAAGGGCCACTCCTCCATGCTTCCACTCAACGGAGTTCCTCGAACGTCCTCAGCGCCCTTGCAACGATCTGGTCCATGTTGTAGTACTTGTACTCGGCGAGCCGCCCTATGAAGACCACGTTGTGGAGCTTTCGCGCCTCCTCGCTGTATTTAGCGTAGAGGGCACTGTTTTCATCGTTCGGGATCGGATAGTACGGATCATTGCCGCCCCTCTCGTACGCCTGGGGATACTCGTACGCAACGGTCGTCCTCTCGGACCTCGTATCGAGGAAGTGCTTGTATTCGGTTATCCTCGTGTAGTCGTGGTTCTCAGGATAGTTCACCTGAGCCACGGGCTGGAAGAACTCGGTATCGTAAGACTTCAAGGAGAAGTCGAGACTCCTGTAGGAGAGCTCACCGAACCTGAAATCGAAGAACTCGTCTATGCACCCCGTATATATGAGCTTTTCGAACTTTACTGAGTCCTTCACGTCCCTGAAGTCGGTATTCAGCTCGACGCGGATGAGGGGATTGTCGAGCATCCTCTCGATGAGGCTCGTATAGCCGTTCTCGGGTATTCCCTGATACCTGTCCTGAAAGTACCGGTCGTCCCTGCTGATGTAGACCGGCACGCGCGCGGTGACCGATGGATAGAGGTTTTCTGGTGTCAGCCCCCACTGCTTCAGCGTGTATCCGAGAAAGACCTTCTCGTATATATAGCCCGACAGGAACTGCAGGTCCTTGTCCCCGAACTCTTTCAGCTTGAGTATGGGTATCTTGACATTGTACCCGAAGGTGTCTACAAGCTTCGTCTCCAGGCGGGAGGCAAGGCCGGGAGGGAAGACCATGTAAAGGGCGTTCAGGTTGAAGGGCAGCGGTATCTCGATTCCGTCCACTATCGCCCTCACCCTGTGGAAGTAAGGGTACCACTCGGTGAACCGGCTCAGATACGCCCAAACCGACTCGTCGTTGGTATGAAACGCATGAGGACCGTACTTGTGGATGAATATGCCCTCGCTGTCCTTGTAGTCGTAGACATTACCGCCGATATGGTCCCTTCTCTCGACCACGAGGACCTCTTTCTTCAGTACGCTGGCTATCCTCTCGGCCAGAACGCTTCCTGCCAGGCCAGACCCAGCTATCAGGTACATTTCGCCTCCCCGATCCTTTCTTTAACGTCTCCATACAGTTTACAGTGCCAGTTCCATGCCGTCTCGATGATCTTCCGCAGTTCGAAGTACCGCGGACGCCACCCGAGGACCTCGGTGGTCTTTTTCGAACTCCCCACAAGGACCGCTGGGTCACCGGGCCTTCTTGGAGATGGGACGTCCACGATCTCCCTTCCGGTCACATCCCGCGCGGTCTCGATGACATCCCGCACCGAAAATCCGTTGCCGTTTCCGAGGTTGAAGACATCGCTCGCGCCCCCGTTGAACAGGTACTCAAGTGCGAGTATGTGAGCGTCGGCGAGGTCGGTTACATGGATGTAGTCCCTGATGCACGTCCCGTCGGGCGTATCGTAATCCGTTCCGAAGACCTTGATGTCAGCCCTCCTGCCGATGGCTGCATCGAGCACGAGAGGGATCAGGTGCGTCTCAGGGTCGTGCCACTCTCCTATCTCCTGATCTGGGTCAGCTCCGGCTGCATTGAAGTACCTCAGTGCCACGCTCTTGAGCCCGTAAGCGGCACTGTAGTCCGAGAGCACCTTCTCGACCATCAGCTTGCTCTGTCCGTAGGGGTTTATCGGATTCTGGGGATGGTCCTCGGTTATCGGTATCTCGACCGGATCACCGTACGTTGCACAGGTCGACGAAAATATGAAATACCTGACGCCGAACTCCCTCATCACCCGAAGTATGTTCAGCGTGTTGGCGACATTGTTCACGTAGTACTTCTCGGGGTCCTGGACGGACTCGCCCACGTATGCAAACGCTGCAAAGTGCATGACGGCCCTCACCGGATACTTGCTGAAGGCGAGCCTGATCTGCTCGATGTCAGAGAGGTCCCCGAGGACGAACTCCCCCCACTTGACGAACTCCCTGTGTCCGTAGACAAGGTTGTCGAAGACGACCGTCCCGTATCCCCTCTCGTTGAGGAGCTTGTTGACGTGAGAACCTATATATCCTGCGCCGCCTGCCACGAGTATCATTTCCGATCTCCTTCGACGAAGCTCCTGAAGTACTCTATGGTCTTCTTCAGGCCCTCCTCCATTGACACGGTGGGTTCCCAGCCCAGCTTCTCCTTTGCCAAGCGTATATCCGGCTGCCTCTGCCGGGGATCGTCGGCCGGCAGCTCCTTGAAGGTGATCTTTGACTTGGAGCCGGTCAGCTCTATCACCTTCTCCGCAAGCTCGAGTATGGAAAACTCCGCCGGGTTGCCGAGGTTGACGGGGCCCGTAAAGTCGTCAGGACTGTTCATGAGCTTGACGAGGCCGTCGATCAGGTCGTCGACGTAGCAGAAGCTCCGCGTCTGGCTGCCGTCGCCGTAGACCGTCAGGTCCTCTCCCCTCAGGGCCTGCATTATGAAGTTGCTGACGACACGGCCGTCGTTCGGATGCATCCTCGGACCGCTCGTGTTGAATATCCTCGCCACCTTTATCCTCAGGTTGTGCTGGCGGTGATAGTCGAAAAACAGTGTCTCGGCACACCTCTTCCCCTCGTCGTAACAGGCCCTGAATCCTATCGGATTGACGTTTCCCCAGTATGTCTCAGGCTGTGGATGGACCCGCGGGTCACCGTAGACTTCACTCGTTGAGGCCTGCAGGACCTTTATCTTCAGCCTCTTTGCGAGCCCGAGCATGTTGATGGCACCGATGACCGACGTCTTCGTCGTCTGGACCGGGTCGAACTGGTAGTGTATCGGAGACGCAGGACAGGCGAGGTTGTATATCTGGTCCACTTCGACATAGAGGGGAAAACAGATGTCGTGACGTAGTATCTCGAAGTATGGATTGTCCCTGAGGTGGGCTATGTTCTCCTTACGCCCCGTATAGAAGTTGTCCAGACATATCACCTCGTGCCCCTCGTTCAAGAGCCTCTCGCATAGATGCGACCCGAGGAAACCGGCACCACCGGTGACAAGAATACGTTTGACCGAGTTGTAATTTCTCATCTTCTTCAAGCCTCCATAGTAAAAAGTCCGGGAAGATACCGGCGAGAATCAAAACGTCACAAGCAGCACACCCGATGTGACGGCAATCTGGTACAGTATCTGGGTGATGTCCCTGATGTTACGCATCCACGCTATCTTTTCGAGCTTCTCAGGCACGACGATCGTGTCGCCTGATTCGACCTGACCGGCGCCGACATCCCACCTCGAATACTTGCTGTTCCAGGAGAGGCCGAGGAACCCCCTGCCCACCTTCATCGCGGAGCCGTCGGCCTTGAGTATGTAAACGTTGCCTTCGTCGGCGTTCTCGGTGTAACCGCCTGCAAGCGTTATATAGTAGTCTACGTTGCGGCCCTCCTCGTACAGGAAGGCGGTCTGGTTGTAGACCGCGCCTATAACCTGTACCGTATGAGGGTCGGTCGGTACATATATCGAATCACCGTCTTCGAGCTCTATGTCGTAGAGTGTGCCTCTAAGCCTCTCCGGCGGCTCGAGCCGTATCGCCACCCTTCCCTGAGCCTTCACGGTCCTGAGCTTCTCGATGAACCGCCTCTTCTGTTCGGCCTCGATCTGCATCAGCCTCGCCTCGCGCGAAGACGACGCAGAGGAAACACGTGCACTCCCCGAACTAAGAATCTCCCGCTCGAGCCGGTCTACCATCTCGTTGATCCGTCTCTGTTGCAGTCGCTCCACGCGTTTCCTCGTGAATACGGCACCCCTGAGGAACGCCTTGTCGGTGAATCCGCCCGCCCTCTCTATGAGGGAGGAGAGCCTTTCACCTTTCTTGATGGTGTAGGTGCCCGGGAACCTGACCTCGCCCCTTATCTCCACGGTCTGATACAGTCTCCACTCGGGTATGGCACGGACAAAGAGGTAGTCGTTTTCCTGAAGGGGGATGTTGCTCTTGGGGTCTCCCGACAGGGCCTTTTCGAGGTTGACGAGTATCTTCTCGGTCACAGGGCCTTCGGCCGTAACGTGTATGCGCGTCAGCTCGGCCTCCTTGCCGTAGGCGTAGTACTTCAGCCCGCCCGCCATCTCGATCAGGTCCTTGACCGTCATGACAGGGGTGAATGCGTACTCACCCTCTCTCTGCACCGCACCGGCCAGCTTCACCACCCTCTCGTCCTTGACGACCTGGAATATCTTGACCACATCGCCCGCCTGCACGGCGACATCCTTGTCCCGTATCTCCTCGAGATCGGACTCGAAGGCCGTCTGCCGGGTGTTGTCGACGATCCGCTCTATCTGTACCCTTCCCTTGAAGGCAACGGCATTGAGCCCTCCGGCCATCTCTATGAGCTGCGAGACAGTGGTCTTGCCCGAGAGCTCGTATATGGCGGGGTTGTTGACGCTCCCTGCGATGGCGACAAGCGGTCCGACCGGCGGGATGAATATGACGTCTTCAGGCATCAGCCGGACGTCCTTCGACTTGTCCCCCTTCAGTAGAAAGTCGTACATGTCGAACCGGACGATGGTCTTGCCGTTGCGCTTTACCTGTATGGCCCTCATCGTACCGGTCTTGCTCGGACCACCGGCCTCGAAGAGCGCGTTTATGAGCGTAGAGAGCGAAGAGAGCGTATATGCACCGGGCCGCCTCGCATGTCCGACCACGTACACCCTGATCGTCCTGAGCGACCCCATGCTCACGTTCATCTCGAATCCCGTATAGTATTTGGAGAACTGCTTGTACAGGAGCCTCTTCAGCTCGCTGAACGTCAGGCCCGAAACACCTAAAACACCGATCTTCGGGATGTTTATGTTTCCGTCCCTGTCCACGACGAGGTCCCACTGGCCCTCGACCCTCCCCCAGATGGACACCTTCACCTCATCGCCGGGCCCCAACACATAACCGGGACCGACAGGCACGTTGTCCACCGGCGCGAACGTCGAAGGGGACCGCCTGAAGAGCTCATATCCGAACTGCCTCAGGTTGGTCGAGACCGTAAGCGACGCCTTTCCGGAAATATAGTCCTCGAACTCCGAAGGGCTCTCCGCCTGAACCTGCTCGGTCTCCAGGCGCTGACCTTCCTCGACGCCGGGGCTTGCAGGCTGCTGAGCCTCCTGTTGCACCTCAACCGGAGGACCCTCTCTTGTTTCCCTGGAGTCGGGGGTTATCGGTATGGTTTTGAAATCAGTGGCATTCAGGGGAGCCGCACATACGACGATGTACAGTAAGGATACGATTATGAAAATATTTTTATATTTCATAAGGTTATTTTATATCTTACTGAAAATCAGGGTAAAAAGTCAATTCACAACCTCCCCAAAACAAAGGGAATTCAGGTATAATGGTCGTATCGACGCATCCTGGCCGATGAAGACGAGAGGTGCCGGAGGAGCATGCAATGGAGGCGTACAGGTATCAGGAGCTTGCATACCTCATAGTGCCCGTATTTCTTGGGACGGAGTTCTTCATCAGTGCGAGAAACGAGCGGAGGGAGAGGCGGGAAGCGCCTCTCGGTTCCTATGTTTTAGACTTCTGCGGTTTTCTGTTCACAGCACTTGTCCCCGCAATATTCATCTTCACCATATGGGCGATCGAGAGCAAGGCGTTTCCCCTGAGGGAGTCGACCCTCGCCCGTCTCGACCGCTACGGGGTGATGTTCCTCTTCATGGGCTCGTGGTGGCAGGTCTACATGATAGGGGCGC
>DRKX01000074.1 GCA_011051565.1 Nitrospirota bacterium
AAGGCATCATAGAGCGACGAATGATCGAACGCGCCGGCCCCGGTGACGGCAGCCAACGACAACAGCACCGCATACATCAACATGATCGATATCCTCTTCACGTAACCTCCTCCTCTCAGTGCATTGCTTCAATTCCCCTGCCCCCCATGTTTGCGGTCACAAAAGCCGAAAACCTCCTCACGTCCTCCGATGCACCGGCTACGGTCACGGGAAGGCCCGCCCTCCCGAGTATCGGAACACCCGCGTGTGTCACGCCGTGAGCACCATGCTCGATCGTATCCTCGTCATGGCCTTCCTCGGGATGCACCTCCACATGCTCTCTATGTCGGCCTTCACCTTGCCGTCTTGTATCGCTGCCACCTTGCCCCGGAAGACCTTGCGGGCCGCCTTGCCGGTAGCGGTGTACGCATCATCCATGGTCATGCGCAGGGTGACCCCAGAGTGGAGCTCGATGAAGCTGTTGAACGTCACGTTTATGTAGCCGAGCAGAAAGATGTGCTGCAGGTCTATGTCGTAGAAGAGGTGGCTCACGGCTGTCCCCATCTGCCTCGCCCCTTCAACCAGCAGGAGCCCCGGAACGTGATCGATGTGGTGCTCGAAGAAGAAGGGCAGTGTATGGTCGAAGACCATGTTGCACGCGAAGGCGTCGTTTCTCGTGTGTTCCAGCCTGTGGATATTTCCTATCACGACGTTCTCGTCCCTCGCCTTGTGGACGTACTTCCTGTCGATCTTCGGTACACCGGGGGCTACACGTATCAACTGAGACTTTGTTGCAGATATCCTCGTCTTCATGTCGTTCCCCTCCTTTGATGCGGTTGGTTTCGTTGCCGGAAAAGCCGTTTCCTTCGTGTAATGATCGCATGGAGAGAGGGGGGGTGTCTTGAACAATTACGACAAAAGCATGAAGATTTGCGACATTCAGGGTTGCACTACGGAGATGCTGGAGAGGTCGCGGACGGTTATCTCGGCCCTGCCCCTGTAGAGCCTGATCCTGCCCCTCACGTCGATCACCCTGCCCTGGAAGCGGTCCACGATACCCCCGGGCGGGTCCATTATCATGACGGTGAAGTTTTCAGGGTCCCTGTAGTCGTTCTCACTGTTGAGGAAGACCCTGTCGCCGGCGTCGTATGACTTCCTGACCAAGAGGCGCACGGTCTTCCGCAGTCCGACGAAATTCCTTGCGTCGCGCGGGCAGATGGTGCCGTCCTGTCCGCATCTCAGTGCGAGGGCGGCCGCCTCGCTCCGGGACTCCAACCACCGCTTCTTCCTCTCGCTGTTCCAGAGGCCGAGGCCCTTACGCCTGGCGATCTCCTGGTACCGCCTGAAGTCTTCCATGTACTGGAACGGGTATCTCGTGTACGCAAAGGCATAGCCCTGGAGGATGAGCTCCTTGTTGACGAAGGTGTCGCCGACCCAGGCGTAGCGGAGGAGGCGGTTGTATTTGCCGCGGTCGATCGTCCTGTCCCTGTCCCGCTTGAGGCAGACCCGCCTGCCCTCTATGAGCCCTCTCAGTTTCTCCGCGGCCTCCTTGCCGAACCACTCGACGTCGGCCCTCGGATCGACGGTCTCGGGCGTATCGATCCCGAGGAGCCTCACCCTCTCGCCGTTTTCGACCACAAAGGTGTCTCCGTCGATGACCTTGCTGACGCGCAGATACTCGCAGTCTCCGGCCCGGGCGTGTGGAGGCGCTGCCAAGGCTGCTACGATCAGCCACAGGACGAACCACCATGCCGTCAGGTAGCCGCGACTCCTGCTCATATCCTCCAGCAGAGCTTCTTCTCCCTTGCGGCCTCCACCTCCAGACGCCTCTCCTCATATCCAGCTCTGCCCATCATGCCGTAGGTGTATCTCTTGCCTTCCTCGACACCCGGCTGGTTGAACGGGTTCACACCGAGCAGGAAGCCGGTGAGCGCAGTGGTGATCTCGAAGAAGATGAAGAGCTGGCCGAGGTGGTAGGCGTCGATTGCGGGCATGTGTACCGTGAGGTTCGGCCGCCCCGCCTTAGCGAGCGCAAGCTCAGAGGACTCTTCCTCGGCCTTGATCAGCTCCGAAAGGGAGCGGCCGCAGAGGTAGCCGAGTCCCTCCATGTCCTCGAATATGTGCGGGATCTTTATGTCCACACCGTAGTCTTCGGTCCTGACGAAGATGACCACCTTGTCCTCCGGGCCCTCCACCCAGAGCTGCAGCTGGGAGTGCTGGTCCGTGGTCCCGACCGACGGGTATGGGGTCAGGCCCATGCCGAGCTTGCCGAGGCTCTCGGCCCACAGCTGGCAGAACCACTCCGAGAATGGCCTGAGTCCGTCGGCATATGGGATGATGACGTCGATGTTCCTTCCGGCCTCGGTGCTCAAGAGGTAGAGTACGAACGATAGCAGCAGGGCGGGGTTCTTCCACAGGTCTTCCTCGAGGCACCGCTGCCGCATGTCCCTGGCGCCCTTCAGGAGTTCCCTCGAGTCCACGCCTATGACCTCTGCAAGCAGGAGCCCGACCGGGCTCAGCACCGAGTACCTCCCTCCCACGCCCGGTGGGATGGGGAGCGAGGCGAGCCCGTAACGTCTCGCTATCTCGCGGAGGTTGCCCTTTTCGGGGTCGGTCGTGGCCACGATCCTGCCGGTCATCTTCTTGCCGAGCACCTTCTCCATCTCCTCCCAGAGTATCATGAACGAGGCGACGGTCTCGGCGGTGCTGCCCGACTTTGTGATGACGTTCACCGTCGTCTTCTTGAGGTCGACCACGGATAGGATTCCGGTGAGGCTCCTCGGGTCGACATTGTCGTAGATGAAGACCTTCGGCGTCTTTCTGAGGTTGTGGAAGGGGCTGAGGGCCTCGAGTATGGCCTTGGGCCCGAGGGCGGAACCCCCTATGCCGAGGATCAGGAAAGACTCGGAATCGTCCTTTATCCGGAGGGCCACATCCTTTATCTCCTCGGTATCTCCGTCCGGGAGGTCGAGGAAGGCGAGTTCCGGCCACTTCCTCTGCAGCATCTGCCCGAGGGCCTCCTGTCCCTTTCCACGCAGGGCCTCCATCTCCCTTTCAGACAGGCCCTTCTCACCGACAACCTCTTCCATCACATTTGCAAAATTGAGTGAGATCATGAATTCCTCCAAAAAGATGGTATCTCCCAACGACGGCCGGGACCGGACATACTTTAAGCATTATATCATAACGTCGGAGGCGGCGGCCGCGATGACCGCGCGGTGTGCCGGCAACCCTTCCTCCACCTCTTGAACCGATGCCCCGCGGCCGGCTTCTTAAAAGTGGAGGTTAAGTGTTATTATTTATCTCGCAAGCGGTCTCGGGTATCCCTGCTCCTTGGTCCGCCGGTGCGCTGGGGGCAGGGTGTCGCCGGCCGCATCTGTGCAGATGCATATCGCGGGCTGAAAGCCCGCCCTTGTTTGAAACTCATACAGCATGTCTGTCACAGGAGGGCGTATGTACGAAGAAGTCATGCAGCAGACCTTTTTCGGCAACACCGTCTCGGAGTATCTCGTCTCTCTGGCGATCCTTGCCGGCGGTCTCTTGGCCGTCGTTCTGTTGAAGCGCATCATCATAAGGCGGCTCCTGGTCTGGGCCGAGAGGACCGCCACCACCCTGGACGATTTCCTCATCCGGATTGTCGACAGCAGGCTGGTCCCGATCCTCTACTGCGGGGTCGCTTACCTCTCCATACACTCGCTGAGGCTCGGTCCTGCAGTCGCCAAGGCCTCTGACGTCGTGATCGCGGCCCTGCTCACCCTCTTCAGCGCCAGGTTCCTCACGGCGGTCATAGAGTACATGATCGAGAACGTCTGGCTGAAAAAGGATGAGGACGCGACGAGGAGATACAGCGTTAAGGGGCTGCTCCCGGTGATAAGGGTGGTCGTCTGGGGGGCGGCCGTCACCTTTCTCCTTGACAACCTCGGCTTCAAGGTCTCCACCGTCATTGCAGGGCTCGGCATAGGCGGCGTTGCGGTCGCCCTGGCGGCCCAGACCGTGCTGGGAGACCTCTTCAGCTACTTCGCCATACTCTTCGACCGGCCCTTCAAGATCGGCGACTTCATCATCGTGGACAACTACCTCGGAACGATAGAGCACGTGGGCATAAAGACGACGCGGATCCGGAGCCTCAGCGGCGAGCAGGTGGTCTTCTCCAACACGGACCTCACGAACTCACGCGTGCGCAACTACAAGAGGATGAACAAGCGGCGCGTGGTATTCAGCCTCGGGGTGACCTACCAGACCACCCTCGAGCAGCTGAAAGAGATACCCGGCATCATCGAGGAGATCGTACGGGAAGTCGACCTCACCGCCTTCGACCGAGCACACTTCTTCTCTTACGGGGACTTCAGCCTGATCTTCGAGGTGGTCTACTACGTGCTGAGCAGCGACTACAACATCTACATGGATATCCAGCAGGAGATAAATTTCAGGATCAAGGAGGAGTTCGAGAGGCGCGGAATCGAGTTCGCCTATCCGACACAGACGCTCTTCATAGCAAAGGATTGAGTCCGCTCGTTCGTTACGCACGGGGCTGATCCATCGCCGGCTGGATTTGGGGTATAATAGGATGCATGAGATTCAGGATCATCGCCACGGACGGCGGTTCGCGGGCCGGCGTGATGGAGACGGAGAGGGGGCTCGTGCTGACGCCCCAGTTCATGCCTGTCGGCACCCTCGGCACGGTGAAGGCGCTCTCTCCGGAAGAGCTCAGGCACGCTGGTGCTGAGGTCATACTCTGCAACACCTACCACCTCTACCTCAGGCCCGGACACGAGACCGTAAGAAGGCTCGGCGGGGTTCAGAGGTTCATGGGCTGGCCCGGTCCCGTGCTCACCGACAGCGGCGGCTTCCAGGTATACAGCCTGTCGAGGCTCAGGAACATCACGCCCGAGGGTGTCGAGTTCCGCTCCCACATCGACGGCTCACTGCACTTCATCGGGCCTGAGAGGGCGATGGAGATACAGCAGGCTCTCGGAGCCGACATCATAATGGCCTTCGACGAGTGCACGCCCTATCCCAGCACCTATGAATACGTCCGCGATTCCCTCAGGCTGACGACGGAGTGGGCGAAGAGGTGCAGGGCGGCGCATCCGGAAGGCTCTTCCCAGGCCCTTTTCGGAATCTTCCAGGGCGGCACGTACAGGGACCTCAGGCTGCGCAGCCTCGAGGAGATAGTGGAGATAGGGTTCGACGGCTATGCGGCAGGAGGTCTCAGCGTTGGTGAGCCCAAGGGACTGATGTACGAGATGATCCATGCCACCGGGAGCCTGATGCCGGCCGACCGGCCGAGGTACCTGATGGGCATAGGCGACCTGCTCGACGTCGTCGAGGCCGTGGAGGCCGGTTATGACATCTTCGACTGCGTGATGCCCACGAGGAATGCAAGGAACGGGACCCTGTTCACCTCGGCAGGTAGGATCAGCATCAAGAGGGCCGAGTTCAGTGAGGATCCCTCGCCGCTCGACCCCGAGTGTGACTGTTACACGTGCCGCAGCTTCTCCCGTGCATACCTCAGGCACCTATACATGTCGAGGGAGATACTCTCGATGCGGCTGAACACCATACACAACCTGAGTTTCTACATGAGGTTCTTCAGGCTGATGAGGGAGTCGATCATACAGGGGAGGTTCGCCGAGTTCAAGCTCGAATGGATGGAGACCCTGAGGGGGAACTTCGCGACAGAACGGTCTCGGGCAGCGCTGACATAGCAGCCTCGCAGCAGGCCATCTCAGTGGCGGACCCGTGTGGCGTGTCAGGTCTTCTTGATCCTGTATTTGCCGACCTTGTTTCTTACCGTGTTCCTGTTGAGGCCGAGGAGCTTCGATGCCTGGAGCTGATTCCAGCCGGTCTTCTCCATTGCGAGCGTCAGCAGTGCCCTCTCCACCTCTGAGACGACCGTATCGTACAGGGCGATGTTTCCCACCTTCTGTATCTGCGCCAAGTAGCCCTTGAGCTTCCGCCTCAGGAACTCCTCCACCGTGCACTGAT
>DRKX01000075.1 GCA_011051565.1 Nitrospirota bacterium
AACCACAGGATACTGAAAGGAGTGTCATGAAGAACCTGCTCCTGTACATCGCGGCGGCAGCCTTCATCGCGGGGTGCGCCTTCAGCCAGGAACTCCACCCGTTTCCGAAGGAGGCCGCCGTGATGATCGAAAGCGAGAACTGCGACTGCGAGGTGATCGAGTTCGCCGGTGAGGAGGCGGAGACCGTCTTCGTCACGGGCCGCGTGGAGGAGAGGACCGAGGGCCGGGTGCTGAAGAAGGGCGCCGCCCCCATGCCCTACCACTTCACAAAAGGCCCACTGTACGTGGATGAAGACAAGGCCCTCCTGAGCAGGAGGGGCTCTGTCAGCAAGGGCAGGGACCTCTCTACAGGAAAGGCTTCGCTCTCTGCCGAAACACCCTTCGCGTTCACGGCCCTGAGACAGGCCGCCAAGCTCCTGAACCCGTTCGACGGCGCTACCTACAGGCTCACCGGGACTCTTCTCGATGGCGGGGTCAGGGTGGCCGTCGAGCGGCTCTCCGTGGAGGGGCCGCGGGTCGTCGGAGAGACGGTTTCGGCCTACTCCGGCTCCGTGTACGGACACGACTACCGGCTGAGGATCGTCCGCCGATGGAAGGCCGCCACCGAGGAGGAGTCGGCCGAGAGGGAGTTCGTCTGGCATCACTACCCCGACGGCGCCTATATCGTCATCTCGAACGACGAAGGGGTCGAGGTCAAGGTCTTCGAGGGAGCAAACCCGAGGCGCACCCTCGGGCTCGAGGCCTTCAGCGGCTACAGGTCCATCGTGTTCGTGCCGAAGGGGACGACTGAAGGGCTGAAGCGTGACGTCTTCCTCTTCTACTACGCAAGCGCCCTCGCGAGGGATATCGCTGCTGATGCCAGGATGCTCCCCACCTGCCTGAAGAGTAAGGACGAGCCGCCCGACGACGAAGAGGGGTGCCCGCCGAGCATAGTGGTCAAGTGACGACTCTTGACGTCACCGGACCGATTTGCTTAGAATCCCCTTACGGATACTACTTTCCGCCGATTTCTGCCGGAGAAGTACAGGCGGCCTTTGTGGATATCTTTCGGCCCAGGCGTCGAGGAAAACAACCGCCCCTGAACCTCTCGGTTAAGAAGTACAGGAGGCCATAATGAGCTTTTTCGATCTCTTCAAACCCGTACCGTCCATTACGCCGGAGGAGGTACGCGAATACATCGAGAAGACCCCTCCTGCCGACTACTGCCTGCTCGACGTCCGCCAGCCCGCCGAGTACGAGCAGGGACACCTGCCCGGCGCGATACTGATGCCCCTGCACGAGCTTCCGGCGAGGGTCACGGAGCTCGAGCCCGGCAGGACGACCATAGTCTACTGCCGGAGCGGCAACCGCAGCCGTTCGGCGGCAGGACTGCTCTTGAGCGCAGGGATCAAGAACGTCCTGAACATGGAGGGCGGCATCCTCCGCTACAACGGCATCGTCGCGAGCGGACCTCCGGAGTCGGGGATGTTCTGCTTTCCAGAAACCCTGACGCCGGGCCAACTCGCTGCAGTGGCCTGGTTCCTTGAGGACGGAACCATCCGGTTTCTCGAAGCGGTCAAGGATGGCTTCGGTCCGGGCGGCGGCGAGGCGGTCATCAGTGAGCTGATCGCTGAGAAGAAGGCCCACAAGTCCGCGCTCGAGAGACTCTATGCCGAACTGACCGGCGAGTCCCCTTCCGGGGATTTCCCCCGCAGCGTCATTGACACGCCGGACGACGCGGTCATGGTCGGCTGCATCAAGGTGGCCGAGGCCCTCAGGTGGAGCGAGGGCAAGACCCCGACCGACGTGATGGAGCTCCTCGTCACCCTCTGCGCGAACTCCTACGACCTCTACCTGAAGCTCGGCCGGAAAGTGGGTTCAGAGGAGGCACGCAGGGTATTCAGCCTCCTCGCCGACGAAGACAGGAGGACCATCGGCAAGCTCTCCGCGGCCTTCGAAAGGACGCTCTGAGCCCTCCGCGCCAGGGCACAGGACTCGAACGAGGCAGCGGGTTCTCAGGCATCATCGCGGCGGCGTGGCTTCGTGAGGACGTCGAGGAGCTCCTCGGAAAAATCCTCCATCTCCACGGTCATCCTTCCCGCCATGCTGAGGTAGTAGTTGTATCCGATGACAGCGGGTATGGCTGCGGCAAGGCCCATCGCCGTTGCGATGAGGGCCTCTGCAATGCCCGGGGCAACGACTGCAAGAGACGCCGAGCCGGCGGCTCCTATGCCCTTGAATGCACTCATTATACCCCAGACCGTACCGAACAGGCCGATAAATGGGGTTGTCGAACCGGTTGTGGCGAGGAAGTTCAGGTAGCGCTCGAGCCTCGCGACCTCGAGGGCCTCGTAACGCCGCAGCGCCCTCTTTATCTCGTCCCTCTCGGTCCTGCCCTCCGAGTAGACGGCCATGAAGACCCTCGACAGCGGGCTTATCATCAACAGCCGGCTCGTCTGCAGCAGGGCCTTGAGGTCCCTGCTGCCGCGGAACGCCCTCATGAAGGCCGCCGTCTCCTTCTTCGCCTTTGCAAAGAAGCGCCACTTGTAGAATATGATAGCCCAGGAGACCACGGAGAAGAACAGGAGGATTACGAGCACCCCCTTCACAACGAGTCCGGCCTGCAGAATGAGTTCGAGTATCGCGTTTTCCATTATATGTCTATGTTCCTCGCCTCGAGCGCGTGTTTGACGATGAACTCCTTCCTCGGCTCTACGTGATCACCCATCAGTATGGTGAAGACCTCGTCGGCCTGAACAGAGTCTTCCACGGTCACCTGTAGGAGGGTCCTCTTCTCCAGGTCCATGGTTGTCTCCCAGAGCTGCTGGGGGTTCATCTCGCCGAGCCCCTTGTAGCGCTGTATGTAGAGCCCCTTCCTGGCGGTCTCGAGAACGAACTCGAGGACCTCCCTGATGGACTGGAATTCGCGCTCCCCTGCCTTGGTCGAGACCGTGAAGGGCTCGGGCTGCAGTTCACGGACTATGCTGAAGAGGCTCTCCAGCTCCTTGTAGTCAGGAGAGGTGAGGAAGTCCATGCTCAGCTTCACCCTCCTTCCGAGCCTCCTGATCTCGAGACTGTAACTTCCGTGCTCCTCGTCGAACACCATATCGGAGACCCTCACGTTGGTGAACTTCGCCTTCACCTCGTCGCAGAGGGCCTGAAGCCCGGCCCTGTCCTTGAGCCACTCCGTGCCCACACCCTTCTGGAGCAGATACTCGAGGACGTTGGTGTCGACCCTCCTGAGGCCGAACCAGTCGAGGAGCCTGACATAGTCCGAGATCCTCTGCAGGTAGGGAATGAGGCCTCTTCCCCTGATCCACCGGCCGTCGGTCCTGAGCTGCACCTCTTCGGCGGCGAGTTCGAAGAGCATGCCCTGCAGTTCCGTCTCGTTCTGTATGTACTTCTCGGTACGGCCCTTCTTCACCCTGTAGAGCGGCGGCTGGGCGATGTAGAGGTAGCCGTTCTCTATGATCTCGGGCATCTGCCTGAAGAAGAAGGTGAGCAGCAGGGTCCTTATGTGGGCGCCGTCAACGTCGGCGTCGGTCATGAGTATGATCCTGTGGTAGCGTATCCTCGAGACATCGAACTCAGGCCCTATGCCCGTGCCGAGGGCCGTGATCAGCACCTTTATCTCCTCTGAGGAGAGCATCTTGTCGAAACGTGCCTTCTCCACGTTCAGTATCTTGCCCCTGAGCGGCAGTATGGCCTGAAACCTCCTGTCGCGGCCCTGCTTTGCAGATCCTCCGGCAGAGTCGCCCTCGACTATGAAGAGCTCGCTCGCGGACGGGTCCTTCTCCGAGCAGTCCGCCAGCTTGCCGGGCAGGCCCGAGTCCTCGAGCGCGCCCTTGCGTCTTGCCAGTTCGCGGGCCTTGCGTGCGGCGTCCCTCGCCCTCGATGCCTGGAGCGCCTTGTCTATGATCTTTCTGGCATAGGCCGGGTGCTCCTCGAAGTATCTGCCGAGGTGCTCGTTCACGATCGACTCCACTATGCCCTTGACCTCGGTGTTGCCCAGCTTCATCTTCGTCTGGCCCTCGAACTGCGGGTCCGGAAGTTTCACGCTGATTACGGCGGTCAGTCCCTCGCGGATGTCGTCACCCGAAAGGGAGCCCTTGCCGTTCTTGAGCATGCCGGAGGAGAGGGCGTACTGGTTGGCCGTCCTCGTCAGGGCGGACTTGAACCCTATAAGGTGGGTGCCGCCTTCGCGCGTGTTTATGTTGTTGGCGAAGGTGTAGATGGTCTCGGTGTAGCTGTCGTTGTACTGTAGGGCTATCTCCACCGTGATGCCGTCACGCTCACCGGATATGTAGACCGGCTTGGGATGGAGCACGGTCTTGTTCTTGTTCAGGTGCTCGACGAAGGAGACTATGCCGCCCTCGTAGTGGAACTCCCGCTTCTTTCCGCTCCGCTCATCCGTGATGTTTATCCTGAGCCCCCTGTTGAGGAAGGCGAGTTCCCTGAGCCTCTGGCTCAGCACGTCGTAGCTGAACTCCGTCGTCTCGAATATCTCGGGATCTGGCTTGAAAGTGACCTTCGTGCCCGTGCTCTTCGTCTTGCCCACCAGCTGCAGCGGTGTCACGGGCACCCCGCGCTCGTACCTCTGCTGAAAGACCTTTCCATCACGCTTTATCTCGAGCTCGAGCCATTCAGAGAGCGCGTTCACAACAGACACGCCCACACCGTGCAGGCCGCCCGAGACCTTGTAGGCCTTTGCCTCGAACTTGCCGCCGGCGTGAAGCTCGGTCATCACGATCTCGGCAGCCGTCCTGCCATCGGGGTCTCCGGGATGCGGGTCCGTGGGTATGCCCCTCCCGTCGTCAATCACGGTGCAGCTGCCGTCATAGTGGAGAACGACCTCGATGTTGCTGCAGAAGCCCGCAAGGGCCTCGTCCACGCTGTTGTCCACGACCTCGTAGACGAGATGATACAGCCCCTCGGCACCCGTCGATCCTATGTACATGGCAGGGCGTTTCCTGACGGCAGACAGGCCCTTCAGGATCTTTATCGCTTCGGCGCTGTAGTCCCTAAGATTCTTTTCCATTCCCTTTTCGTCCTCCGTCATCGATCTCCGGCCGGTCCCCTGCTCCACGGGATCACATCCTCATGGGCATTATCACGCACTGGTAGTTCTCGTCGCCCTCTTCCCTCATGAGTGTCGTGCTCAGGGGCTCCTGGAGCTCGAATATCACCCTCTCGGCAGACAGTGCATTCAGTGCATCGAG
>DRKX01000076.1 GCA_011051565.1 Nitrospirota bacterium
CCGGAGAGACCTGTCTCTACACCCCGAACATCGGCAGCTACCAGGGCCACGGCAATCTGATAGACGCAGGCACATTCACAGACGGTACGATCACCGGCGTGACCCTGAAGAAGTACGACACCAACGGGTATTGATCAGCCAGGGGGGCAAAATAAAGAACGGTCAGAATAAAGACTTGACCATCTTTACTCTCTCCCGGGTTCGACAGTCGTAGACAAATGAAACGTGATTTTGCATGTAAAATCAAGACGTTATGAAGGTATCGGATTTTTGGCGTGTTACTACAGGATTAACCCTTCAGATTGACCTTACAGCCCTTCGGAGGATGAGGAATATTCAGTTTTTTCAATATGTTAGACTGCTCGGGGGTCAGCTCGGTGCGCTGTAGAATACGTCCATCTTTTGATTCAAAAGTTACAAGATGAATACGGTCCATGATCGTCCTTATACGGTTCCAGGTAAGCCCTTGTCAATGGTCATCGAAAAATGTACCACTTTGGGGGGCCTCCTGAATTTACAATAAAACTCAGTTCCTCATCAGTGAAGCCGGCGGAAAAGCCGTACCGGCATCTTTTCCCCGCGTCATGGCAACCGGCCTGCCTGCTTTCACCCTCTTTTCCCCTCCGGGTTTCCTCTTGCCCCTCCGAGACCATTCTTCAGCTCTCGGCCGTACCGCCCCCCTCCTGGTCCCAGCGGGATTCGGCTCGTGCATGCGGCGCGATCATGGGCGCCGCAAAAGAGCGGGAAAACACACGGCCGGTGTCTCGAAAAAGAGCACTTATGACAACCTTTCTCATCATGGATGTCAAAGGGGCGGGCAAACTTAACATCCGCTTAACACTGCCGTAACATGCGGCTGCTATCGTAAAGTCAGGGGGGCGTGAGGCAGGCCCCGGCCGTTCAGAGGGCGCGGTGGAACGTCCGGTCCGTAGGCGGCCGCCGTCGTGAAAACCGATCTCTTCAGTGGAGGTCCGCAGAGATGAAATGCCCGTTTCTGAGGGAATGGATGGCATCGCCGTGCAGGGCCGGCGACACACCCTATGTGCCGAGCGGCTTTCAGCTTACCGAGTATTGCCGGAGCACGGACCACAGGAAGTGCCCGTTCTTCTCGGACAGGCATGGCCGGCGGAAGGACACGCAGGCCGCGGGGCCGGCATAAAGGAGGCGGCGGGCCGGTGCACCGGCTGGAGGAAGTGCCGTTCATCCGCGAGTCCGCCAGGTCACCCAGCCTGAAAGACCGCTGCGTCGGTATTTGTGGGTGGCGAGACCGAGCAGGCATGGTACCTGAGGTTCTCACCCGATCCCCTTCCGTAGTAGTGCCATTTCGGAAAATTGAAGTCCGACGTGACCGACGCAGGGTTGAGAAGGATCGCCTGGAGGAACGCCTCGAGGTCCGGCACGTTGTATACGTTCACCTCCCAGCCCCACTCCTGCAGCCTCTCCAGAAGCAGCCGCAGGTGCGGCGTCTTCCAGCTGAGCGATAGACGGTTGACGCCCCAACCCCGGAAGGTGTCGAGCACGGCCTTCGCCATGTCGGGAAGGCCGATGGCGAGGGAATACATGAAGTCAACCGGGCACTGGATTATGGAGCCGGGGAACTTCTTTGAGAGCCTGCGGAACCCTTCTTCACCGAGCACCTCGACATTGCCGTTGAACCAGAGCCGTGAATCGTGGAAACCGCAGGCATCCGGCAGCTCGATGGCCCTGTCGAGCAGGACGCCGGCCTCCTTCAGGTCCAGCTTCAGTGATCTTCCATCAACCTCTACGATGCGGTCGAGGACTTCCTCGACGGTGATGAGTTCCTCGCCCTCGCGGAGGGGTGTCTCATCGAACGAGTCATGCCTGAGTATCACGCGGTCTCCGCCTGTATCGAGCCTCAGGTCGCACTCGCACCACTGAATGTCGGAAGCCAGGAACTGGCGCAGGTTGGCCTTGTCGTTGACGCCGTGCCAAACAAGCTGGATGTGACGGGGCAGCATGTCTTTGCTGATCAGCTCGGTGATGTCGTACGTCCTGCCGCCGACCGCCGCACCGGGCAGATGTATCCGCTCAGACTCGAAGATGGTGTCTGCATGGAGAAGGAGTATATCACCCCAGTCATCGATCTCGGAAACCCTCTTCAGGTTGAGAGGCTCGTTGTCGACGAACGCAAACACGCGGTATCCGGCCTCCTGGAAGTGCCTCACCCCGGCCGCCTTGGAGTCTTCAACCTTCTCCTCCCAGCCGAGCGGATTCATGTAGAGCAGGTCGTTGCAGAAGGAGACCTTGAATTCCATGCCGAGCTCATTGAGCGATGCAAGTGTCTCGGCCCTGACGCACTCCGGCCTCCCGGTGTTGAGTCCGACGTACGTGCCGGGCTGCATCTGGAACCACCGTATCACTTCCATGACGCCTCGGAACGGACGGTGCGAATTCATCATCGCAGCACGGCTCCACCGTTCTTCGATGTACCAATCGTGGATCCGCTCGGCCTCGGGCCGGGGGATGCCTGACCGTTCAAGCAGGGCCCCAACCTGATTCTCGTGTACGGTGACGTCCGAAACCCCCAGGCCATCGAAGTAGGAGGTGCCGTGCCTTCTGTCGAAGAGCCTCAGGAGATACACGACCATGTGCCTCATGTCGAGAATGGTCCCGTCGATGTCGAAGAGAATCATCAGCTTGTCGGCGGGATGGAGTCTCCTCACCTTCTCGTAGTGGCCGGCGAGCCGCCTCATCCAGTTCCACTCTCCGCGCTCCACGGGCGGTGAGGAGCGGGCCTGCGGCGCCTCCTTCACGGACTGCATCGTCATACCTTGCAGTATAACGGCACCCTGTTACACGCTCATTACGCCCACGTTAATTTTTGAAGACCACCGGTTACGGCCCCGGGTGTCTCTTACATACGGCACGCTTTAACGGAAAGTTAACCTCCCCTTAATCACCGTGTAACGGGCGGGACGTATAATTCCATCATGCTGTTGTGTGGCTTCCACATTCACACCAGGCACTCAGACGGTACCGCGGACCTCGGGAGGGCGGCCGATCTCTTCGGACATGCGGGCTTCGATGTAATCGTGATCACCGACCATGCAGTCAGCGGCGGCAACACTCTCGGAAGGCTCACGCACAGGCGGAAAAAACATCGCGATGGCTTATGGAAGGAGGTGAGCGCAATGGTATGCAAGTACTTCATCGAGAACACGAGAAGATGCATGAACGGGCTGCCCGTGGTCTCGTCGTTCAGCAGTCTCATATGCAACCGGAACCCCGTGAAATGCCCTGTCTTCCTGTGGAAGACAGCCGCCTGAAAGCATCACCGTATCGGTGCCGGGGAACAGCTCCGGCAGGCTCAATTTGCACACCCGCCCCCGTTCCGGCTTCAAGCATGCGTGCATACACTGCAGTCCGCCGGACAGCACCACGGGCGAGCCATCCCCCCTCCAGCGTCCCGAAGCGCCCGTCACTCACCGGTTTCTCCGAATCTTAATACAACTTTAATATCACTGTAGCATTGTCGTGTTAGTATCTGGCAGGACTTGGGCTCTCCAGCCCCTCCGCGGAAGCGCGCCGCCTTGGTACGGGCATGAGGTATCCGGACCGCGGAGGGTGCGGAGTGAAAAAACCTCAACGACAAACAGGAGGTGCATGGTGAGGAGAGAGGATCGATTGAAGGGGCTTCTTGCAGCAGGGATGATGCTTCTCGTCCTCTGCGTCCTGACGGTCGCAGCCCATGGGGCCGGGCCGGAGCAGTGGTTCGAGAACGGACGGAGGGCGGTTGAGGCCGCCAAGAGGCTCAGGCAGGTCAGGAGGCGTGCAAAGAACGTAATACTCTTCATCGGCGACGGGATGGGGGTCTCGACCGTCACCGCCGCCAGGATATTAGAGGGACAGCTCAGGGGGAACTCCGGAGAGGAGAACCTGCTGAGCTTCGAGAGACTCCCCTATGTAGCGCTCTCGAAGACCTACAACACCAACCAGCAGGTGCCAGACTCCGCCGGCGCCATGACAGCCATGGTGACGGGCGTAAAGACCAAGGCGGGCCTTATAGCGGTCAACCAGAACGTCGTCCGCGGCGATTACTCCACAGTCTCGGGAAACGAACTGACCACGATAGTCGAGCTTGCAGAGGAGGCGGGAATGTCGACCGGAGTGGTGACCACCGCACGCATTACCCATGCAACACCGGCCGCAACATACGCGCACAGTCCTGAGCGCAACTGGGAAGACGACCGCGACCTTCCGGCTGACGCAAAGGCGGCCGACTTCCCCGACATCGCCCGCCAACTGATAGAGTTTCCCTACGGCGACGGGCTGGAGGTCGCACTCGGCGGCGGGCGACGCAGTTTCCTGCCGGCGACGATGCCTGATCCAGAGTATCCCGACCTGACCGGTGAGAGAGACGACGGCCGCAATCTGGCCGGTGAGTGGCTCGATAGGTATCCGTTCTCGGAATACGTCTGGAACAAGGCCCAGTTTGACGCAGTCGACCCTTACGACACGGAACACCTGCTCGGGCTGTTCGAGCCCTCCCACATGAAGTACGAATACGACCGTTCCTCGGACGCGGCCGGAGAGCCGTCTCTCAGCGAAATGACCTCGAAGGCCCTCGACATACTTTCAAGGAATGAAAAGGGCTTCCTCCTGATGGTCGAGGGGGGCCGTATAGACCACGCCCACCATGCCGGCAATGCCTTCCGCGCCCTCACGGAGACGATCGAGTTCTCGAATGCCGTCGAGACGGCCCTTGACAGGGTCGACCTGAAAGAGACACTGGTGATAGTCACCGCAGATCACAGCCATGCATTCACCATGTCGGGCTATCCGACCCGTGGAAACGACATCCTCGGAAAAGTCGTCGGCAACGACGGCAGGGGAGAGCCTTCGGCCGACTATGCGACCGACTCCGGCGGCCTGCCCTACACCACGCTCGGCTATGCCAACGGGCCCGGCTACATCCCCGGAGAAAGGCCCGACCTCAGCAGTGTGGATACCGCTTCTGCAGACTACAGGCAGGAGGCAGCGGTTCCCATGCGCAGCGAGACACACTCTGGCGAGGACGTTGCGATCTATGCCGGGGGGCCGGGGGCCTACCTGTTGCACGGGGTTCAGGAGCAGAACGTGATCTACCACGTCATCGAAGAGGCATTGAGGAGAGGCGGTTCCGAGAGCAAGGGACGCCACGTCGGGCGGTAATCAGTGGAAGGTGAGAACCCCGGGAAATTTAACGTGCCTGTAATACTGCCGTAACATGCGGATGCTACTATCTTGTACCCGCAGCCCGGAGACGGCGGACGGCGGCGTGACGGCGTCCGGCTCTCAGCGCGGCTCCTCACTGTGCCGCCGTCTCCCGGCCGATTCTTCTCAGAGGGAGGTGAGACATGAACAGAGACATCCCTGTTTAACACAACTGTAACACAGCTGTAACATTCCTGTAACATGTCCTGAAGTAAAATCAATCAAAGGGAGGCCACATGAAGAGAATCTTGTCGTTGATAGCAGCACTCGCAATAGTCTTTTCGTTCAGCACGGCCGGAGCAGTGGAAACACTGAACGGTGCAGGGGCGTCCTTCCCCTACCCGGTCTACTCGGCGTGGGGATACGAATACAACAAGGCCACGGGCGTCAGGCTCAACTACCAGTCGATAGGCTCAGGGGGCGGCGTCAGGCAGATCGTGAACAGGACGGTCGACTTCGGTGCATCCGATGCCCCGCTGAAGCCTGAAAAGGTGGAAAAGGAGAACCTGATCCAGTTCCCTGCGGTGATCGGCGGTGTCGTTCCGGTAGTCAACCTGCCGGGTACGGGGCCGGGGGACCTGAGGCTGACTCCCGGCTTGCTCTGCAGGATACTGCTTGGAGAGATAAAGTACTGGGACGACGGGGATATAAAGGAGCTGAATCCCGCTCTGCCGCTCAAGCGCAAGAAGATCACTGTGGTCAGGAGGTCCGACGGCTCGGGCACGACCGCTATATACACGACGTATCTGAGCCAGGTCTGTTCCGAGTGGAAGGAGAAGGTCGGTGCCGGAAAGGCGGTCAAGTGGCCTGTCGGCATAGGCGGAAAGGGCAACGAAGGGGTCGCCAACTACGTGAAGAAGGTCAAGTATTCGATCGGCTATGTGGAGTTCGCCTATGCAAAGCAGAACAGGCTCTCCTACGTGAGGCTCAAGAACGCAGCGGGCAACTTCGTCGAGCCGAGCTTCGAGAGCTTCCAGGACGCGGCGGCCTCAGGGGACTTCGATCCCTCAAAGCACTTCTACCTCTGGCTGACCAACGCACCGGGCAAGAACGCCTGGCCCATATCGGGGGCGACGTTCATACTCCTTGCAAGGGAGAAGAAGGAGTCGAACCCCAAGGTCGTCAAGTTCTTCGACTGGGCGTTCAGAAACGGCGACGAGATCGCCAAGAGGCTCGTCTACGTGCCGCTGCCCGCTCCGCTCAAGGAGAAGATCAGGCGCTACTGGAAGTCTCACGGTATCTACTGAGACAGCGGATACCGCTTATCAAGTATACGGAAAAACAGGGCCGGGCGTCAGGGCGGCGACATGATGCTTGGCCCTATCCGTCTGCCTGAACTGCATGCAGGAAGGAGAGGAGAGCATTGCCTGTACTGTTCAAGAAGAACCCGGTCGACATAGTATTCTCGGTCATAACCGCAGCAGCCTCCGTGTCGGTCCTCGTCTTCATAGTCGGCATACTCTATGTCCTGTTCGCCGAGTCCTCTGCGGCCATCGAGAAGTTCGGGGTTGTGAGGTTCCTCACATCGACGGACTGGGACCCGGTGAGGGAGTCCTTCGGGGCGGCGACGTCCCTCTACGGCACGGCCGTGGCAACGGCCATATCACTGCTTATAGCGATACCCGTCGCCATAGGCATAGCGGTATTCATAACCGAGATAGCCCCCGACTTTCTGAAGACACCCATCGGGGTCGCCATCGAGCTGCTCGCCGCGATACCGAGTATCATCTACGGCATGTGGGGGCTCTTCACCCTCGCGCCGATAATGGCCGACTACATAGAGCCCGCACTCCAGGCCACACTCGGCAGGGTCCCGGGCCTCGGGATACTCTTCGAGGGCACGCCCATGGGGATCGACCTCCTGACGGCCGGTATCATACTCAGCATCATGATCATACCCTTTACGGCGAGCATATCGAGAGATGCGTTCAACCTGACGCCTGAAGTGGTGAAGGAGTCCGCCTACGCCTTAGGCGCCACCAAGTGGGAGGTGGTCAAGAACGTGGTCATCCCCTATTCCAAGCTCGGCGTCTTCGGAGGCATAGTGCTCTCCCTCGGCAGGGCGCTCGGCGAGACAATGGCCGTAGCCTTCGTGCTCGGCAACAATCACCAGATAACGTCATCGATCCTCGATGCCGCGGCAACGATCACGGTCACGCTCGCGAACGAGTTCACCGAGGCGGACACGGACGTGTACCTCGCCTCCCTCTTCTACCTCGCCCTCATACTATTCGTGCTCAGCTTCGTCACGCTCGCCGTCGCAAAGTTCTTCCTGCTCAGGGCGGAACAGAGGACTTCGCGATGACGATGCAGCGTAAGAGGAAGATCGAGAGCTTCGTAGCCCTGTCGCTCAGCACGATTGCCGCCCTCTTCGGGCTATTCTGGCTCGTCTTCATCCTCGGCGACGTACTCGTTGAGGGGATCGAAGCACTCAGCCCCGCCCTCTTTCTGAACGACCCGGCGCCGCCGGGCATGGCCGGAGGCGGCCTGAGAAACGCGTTCGTGGGGCAGCTGATGATAACCTTCTTCGCCACGCTCATCGGCGTGCCCGTCGGAGTGCTCGGGGGCACGTTCCTCGCCGAGTACGCACGTGGCAGGAAGATCGCCCGCATGATAAGCATACTCTCTGACATAATGGTCAGTGTGCCCTCCATCGTGATCGGGACCTTCATATACGCGATCCTCGTCAAGCCCGTCGGCCACTTCAACGGATGGGCGGGAGCGGTCGCTCTGGCGATCATAATGATCCCCGTGGTACTGAGAACCACCGAGGACATGCTCTCGCTCGTACCGTGGACACTACGCGAGGCCGCCTTCGCCCTCGGGGCCCCATACTACAAGGTGATCATTCAGGTGGTCTACAGGGGGGCTGCTGCCGGCATACTCACCGGCATCCTGCTGTCGATAGCGAGGGTGGCCGGAGAGACCGCGCCTCTGCTCTTCACGTCGTTCAACAACTCCTACTTCTCGATGAACATGAACGAACCGATAGCATCGCTCACCGTGAGCATCTTCCAGTACGCCATGGGCCCCTACGACACCTGGCACGCACAGGCCTGGGCCGCTTCGCTCATGATAACGC
>DRKX01000077.1 GCA_011051565.1 Nitrospirota bacterium
AGCCGGGGGACTGAAGGTCCCTGGAAGACCACCAGGTCGATAGGCTGGAGGTGTAAGCGGGGTGACCCGTTCAGCTTACCAGTACTAATAGACCGTGCGGCTTGACCTGCTCCCTTTCCCCCAGTACCCTCCTGTTGTCAAAGGCTTGATTTTTCAGGCGTGCAAGTTCTATCATAAAGACATACAAAGAGAAAACGGTTTTCCGGTGGCTATGCCGGCGGGGAAACACCCGTTCCCATCCCGAACACGGAAGTTAAGACCGCCAGGGCCGATGATACTGCGACCGAGAGGTCGTGGGAAAGTAGGACGCTGCCGGATCAAAATTCAGAGAGGATATGGATCATCCACGATCCATATCCTCTTTTTTATTGCCTGCACCGCCTCAGGGATTAAAGTTTTCGCGAAAACAACCGATAAGGTCATTAAGATCGATCAACATCGTGATTGAACCGTGTCGAACCGGACTCTTGTACGGAAGGGGGATCGATTATGAGTGAGAATGAAAAGGACAGAAGCGGAGATCCCGAGACGACCAAGTGGTGGGTCGAGCTTGAGGACAAGAAGCTCAGCGAGCTGAGCTGGTGTTGCAGGCTGATAGTCGAGACCGGCCTGGAGGCGCTCCAGTGGTATGACTCGACTGGAGAGTTCCATAACATATACGTCAATTACTGCCCGAAGTGCGGTACAAACCTCGCCGCTTACCTGAGAGGCTTCGCAGATACCGACGAACTCCACTGAGCTTCTCCCTCGAAGTGCCCTCTGCCTGAGCAGCACGTAGGGGCGCGCTGGGGGGAGGTCACCTCAGTATGATCATGTAAAAGAAGGTCGCTTTTCTGCCGGTCTCCGCGTTCACAGCGGTAAAGCCTATGCGGTTGACCTCGCGTTTCAGCCTCTGCTCGACCCCTGCCCTGATCGTCTCCCTTTCAGGATTGATCTCGGGCCGTATCCAGCCGAGCTCTGAGACGTAGATGCCCGGGTTCCTGTAGATGCCGAGGTTTGCTATCCTGCCCTCTATCCTTCCGGGCGGGTTCTCGTCGAGTAGCCCGTACGGCGGGTACATGATCTCGACGTCGAGCGGCTCCGTCGAGAGGAACTCCGTGAACTTCTCCATCTTCGCCCAGCTTCCCACCGATGCATATCTCGGCAGCAGGTAGGGGTCGGAGAACACTCCTATGGCGGCCGGGTCCTGCGTGAACGCGGCACTGTAGCCGTGCTTCTTCAGCATCTCCACGTACTCCTTGTTGTACTCGCCGTAGGGAAAGGCGTAGAGCGCGGGCCTGTACCCGAGGAGCTTACCGAAGCGCTTCTCGCTCCGCGCGAGGTCGTCCTCGATCAACTGCAGGTAGTCTTCCCGGGTCATTCCCTCAGGCGGCCGCGCGAGCCTCTGGTGGGAATAGGAGTGGTTGCCGAGGGTCGCCTTGTCATATTTCATGATGTCTGCGAGTTCGTCGGCCGTCATGTAGTCGGGGTACCTGCCTACGGCTTCCATGTAGAGGAAGACGGTGAAGGGAAACCCGTACTTCCTGAGCAGGGGGAACGCGTGGGAGTAGAAAGACCTGTAACCGTCGTCGATCGTCAGGGCCACGGTCTTCGGCGGTATCTCCGCCTTGTCCTTTATGAGGGAGACGAGCTCCGGAAGGCCTATGACGTTGTAACGGTTGTCCTTGAGATATCTCAGCTGGGCCTCGAACTCTTCGGTGGAGATGGAGGTGCTCGGGCTTACCGGTTCATTGAACTTGTGATAGAGAAAGACCGTGGCATAGCCGCTCTCTGCGCCGGCAGCGAGGGGACTAATGAATGTAAGCAGGATCAATGCGACAGGTATCGTAAATCTCAAGATTCGTGCTCCGAATGATGTTGTTGAGCCTCCGAACATACTCCTCCCGGAGTATGGAGTAGTTGTCGAGATACTTGATGAGCTGCAGCGACTGAGGGGTGTCGGTGCGCCTCTCCCTGAAGTCCTTGTATGCCCAGCCCACGTTGATGTTGTAGAGGTAGTCCTGCACCGCCTGGAGGGTGGAGTCGTACCTCGAAAGCCGCGCCTCCGATCCGACGGCCTTGATGCCCGGGCTGCCCCCGAAGGTCCAGGTGCCGAAGATATTGATCCCCTCTTCAAAGAACCTCGATGTGCCCCACCCGCTCTCGAGCGCGGCCTGGGCGAGTATAATGCTCGGAGGGTGCGTGTTGAGCCGCGAGAGCAGCTCGTCTATGTCGTCGGTGCGGTACTTCTCCGACAGCTTGCTGAACAGGGAGAGCTCACCGTCGCTCAGGGCGATGCCCTTCGATAGCTTTTCTCCGATCCGGTTGATTTCCCTCCTCTCGCCCTTTATCTCGTCTATGGCGATGAGGATGGACGGCAGCACGATCTTGACGAACGCCTCCTTCCTCTCCTCGGTGCCGAGCCCGCCGAGAGAGACCACGGACCTGTATACCACCGGCTTTACCGCATCACAGTCGAACTCCAGGGACTGCAGGTCGTCTATGGATGACAGGTCCCTGTAGATTATCTCCATGTCGCTGCCGTGCGTGCCGACGATCTCCCTGCCGGACAGCAGCATCACCGACAGGGCCGCCAGCGAGACGACTATGGTGACGATCCCTCTCACTCTTCCGGTATACCTCCGCCTGCGTAAGACGTCATCTGTAAATTATAGCATATTTTTGTAAAATAAGGCCGGTT
Source organism: Nitrospirota bacterium (assembly GCA_011051565.1). Lineage (GTDB taxonomy): Bacteria > Nitrospirota > Thermodesulfovibrionia > Thermodesulfovibrionales > JdFR-85 > BMS3Bbin07. Next base: position 2,681 of record DRKX01000077.1, read on the forward strand.
TATGGTTAAATAAAAATCCACGGGAAATCCGTCTTGCGGAGGAGATTCGGCGATGAAGAGATATTTCGGCCCTTACGGCGGGCGGTTCGTGCCCGAGACCCTCATCCCGGCGCTCGAGGAGCTGGAGAGGGCCTTCGGCAGGGTGACGAGGGAGAAGGGGTTCAGCGAGGAGTTCAACGCCCTTCTCAGGGATTACGTGGGCCGGCCCACGCCCCTGTACTTTGCATCGAGGCTGACGCGGCACCTCGGTGGTGCACGTATATACCTGAAGCGGGAGGACCTCACCCACACCGGGGCCCACAAGATAAACAACGCCCTCGGGCAGGCGCTCCTCGCAAAGAGGATGGGCAAGGAGAGGCTTATCGCTGAGACCGGAGCGGGCCAGCACGGCGTGGCTACTGCAACGGGTGCGGCACTGGTCGGGCTGAAGTGCGAGATATACATGGGGGCTGAGGACATGAAGCGCCAGGCCCTCAATGTCTTCAGGATGAGACTCCTTGGTGCAGAGGTCACGGAGGTGTCGCTCGGCTCAAGGACACTGAAGGACGCGATAAACGAGGCCTTGAGGGACTGGACTACAAACGTGAGGACCACCCACTACGTGCTGGGGACGGTCTTCGGCCCTCATCCCTATCCCACGATGGTCAGGATGTTCCAGTCGGTCATCGGCAGGGAGGCGAGGAGGCAGATATTGAAGGCCGAGGGCAGGCTTCCCGACTGCCTGATCGCCTGTGTCGGGGGCGGCAGCAATGCCATGGGCCTGTTCCATGCCTTTTTAAAGGACGACGTGCGGATGATCGGTGTAGAGGCCGGTGGAAAGGGGATCGAGAGCGGGCTCCATGCTGCGAGGTTTGCCGGAGGTTCGGTCGGGGTTTTCCAGGGATGCAAGAGCTATCTCCTCCAGGATGAGGACGGTAACGTCCTCGGCACACACTCCGTGTCCGCCGGGCTCGACTATGCATCCGTCGGCCCTGAACACGCGTTTCTCAGGGATGCCGGAAGGGCTGAATACACGTATGCTACGGATGACGAGGCGCTCGAGGCTTTCGAGCTGCTGTCGAGGACCGAAGGCATCATTCCGGCCCTCGAGTCTGCACACGCCCTTGCCGAGGCCGTGAAGCTCGCCCCTGCACTGCCCGCCGACAGGGTCATAATCGTGAACCTGTCGGGTAGGGGTGACAAGGACGTCGAGCATGTCGCAAGGATCAAGGGGGCGCTGAAGCGCTGAGGGACCGCGTGCCCGGCCTGTACAGCCCAAGCACAGGTGCTGCATGACCCTCCGGAGGGTTCAGACCCGGGTGACCCTTATGAAGTAGCGCTCGATGCCGGCTTGCGGCAGCCTGAAAGAGACGGCCTCGATATCGAGCCCCTCTGGCCTGCTCCCAAGCCTCTTCTCAACCTCTCTCATCTCCTCGCGGTACAACGGTCCCTTGCCGAGAATCAGCACGCCTCTCCTTCCGAGTATGCCTGCCGTCTTCCTGATGAAGTCGTAAGTCCTGAACAGGGCCCTCGTAACGATGACGTCGTAGGTCGTGTCCCCGCCCGCCCTTGCATGCTCTTCGAGGGTGCTCTCGATCACCGTGGCCCCGCTCAGGCGCAGAACCCTGCAGATGTGCCTGAGAAAGCCGGCCCTCTTCCATGAGGGCTCAAGCAGGCAGAGGTCGAGTTCGGGCCGTGCGATCTTGAGCACCACACCGGGAAAGCCGCCCCCGGAGCCGACATCGAGCACCCTCGGACGCGCCGGTTCCGGGGGAAAGGCCTTGAGGTAGAGCAGGGAGTCGAGGAAGAGGTGGATCGCCATCTCCCGGTCGTCCTTCAGCCCTGTTATGTTGTATGCCCTCGACCAGCGCTTCAGCTCCCTGTGATACACGGCGCACGCGTCCAGTATCTCCGCTTTGCGCTCGAGGCCGAGTTCTTCCAGCCCGGCCCTCAATGTGTCGAGAAACTCCCCGGTCACGGGCTCCTTACTCAATCTGTTCAGGAGTCTCCACGCCGAGCGAGAGGTTGTGAAGAATGTGATCTATGGTCGCCACTACGCCGAAGTTGAGGAAGGTCGACTGGAATATGCTTTCAGGCGGATTGAGTATCTCGTTGCGGATGGTCAGGAAGAGGCGTCTCAGCCTCGTCCTGCGGTTGTATCTCGAGTTGCGGATGATGTCGGAGCAGAGCTCACACATCGGGACGGCCTCTCTGCGGGCATAGTCGAGGAATATCTCGGCGATCTTGAAAAAGAGGCTGTCCGGGATGTCGCCGGCCTGCTTGCCCTTGTAAGGCTTCAGGAGCCTGTAGATGCTGTCCTCGTGCATCCACCATGTCTCGAAAGGGAACTGAAACATGTCGCGCGGGTGGTAGCTGATGGGTTCGCAATCGGATATGTCGAGCATGTACTCGACCGGTTCGAGGTTCTTCCAGCCGAGGATGTTCTTCAGGATGACGGTGTCGAGAGGTATGGTGAATCCCTTGCTGAAGCCTTTTTTCATGAAGTGTTTTACCAGTTTGAGCAGGTAGTCCTCGTCGATGGGATAGTAGCTCAGCTCGGAGAAGTACTCCCTCTTTATGTCGTCGTATCCCTCTTTCGTGAGGTTCGTTATGATGATCGTATCCTTGATGCCGACGCGCAGCTTCATCAGTATGGAGGCGAAGAAGTAGTTGTTCCGACCGAACTTCTTCCCTATGAAGGCCGACATCGAGCCGTTTCCGTCTATGAGGCTGACCCAGAGGTCGACGTACTTGCTCTTCCCTGCACGCGGCAAGTCCGGGGCGAACGACATCTCCTCAGGAGGCAGCGGCAGCTCCTGCATCAGGGCGATGTATGCCTGTTCGGCCTCGTCCTTGAGGGGTGGGTTGAGGCGTGAAATGCTGTAGAGGATGTTGATCGCATCCTGGGTTCCGGCCATCTCTATGGCCCTCAGTGCGGAGCGGGAGACATCGGTGTCGTGGTGGTAGGTCAGGTGTTCCAGGAAGTGGAGCACCTCGGGTTCTTCCGAGCCGGCGAGGTCTTCTATCATGCCGAGAAGGCCCTCGGGCTTGCTCTTCTCGATTATCACCTTGTGGATGTCGTAGAGCTTCGAAGGATTGGACCTTATCTGGTCCACTATGAAGTCCTCGAAGGAGTCCCTGAAGTCCGTGAACTCCTCGACGAAGTCCTCGAACCCATCGAGGCTTTCGAGCAGGTCCTCGGGCTCGAAGGCCGACAGGATGATCGCCTTGTCGAGATCGGAGATGTTCTCTGTGGTGAGCACCTGGTTGAGCTCGTTGATGAGCCACTCGGGAATGGGCCGCGGACTGTGCCTGTCGAGTATGAACTTCGTGAGCGTCAGGATGTTGTCTTTCTTTTGGGGCGTGAACTTCTCGGTCCTGATCAACCTGAACAGCAGCCTCAGGACCGTGTTCGGGTCTTCATATATGTACCGCGATACCTGCCGCCTCATGTCCCTCGGGGGAAGGGCGATGAGCCTTCTGAGGTCGGCAAGCTGGTTTTTTCTCGGCATCTGCCTCTCCTTTTCATTCAGGGGCATGCATGTGATCAGCCGACGGGACGGCTCGTTTCACCGCAGCCTGCTGTGTTCCCGCCTGTCCTTCTCGAGGGCTATCATAACAAGGGCTATGGCAGCGGGAGTAACTCCCGGGATTCGGCTTGCCTCTCCGACGTTTGCGGGCCTGACCTCTTCGAGTTTATTCAGGACTTCCCGGGAGAGTCCCGATATCCGGTCAAACTTGAAGTCAGGAGGAATGGTACGCCCCTCGATGCGTTTCATCCTCTCTACCATCTCCATCTGACGTTTTATGTACCCCTTATATTTTATCTCTGTTTCGACAAGTTTTTCCAGTTCGCCGTCAAGTGCGTACGGAGGGGGATGCAGTCTCCTCACGAAGTCGTACGTGACCTCGGGCCGCTTCAGGAGTCTCAGCAGTGGGGTCTTCTCGGTGACTGCGGCGGTGCCGAGTGAGTCGAGTATGGGGTTTGCCTCCTCGGGGGAGACCTTCAGGGACTCCAGCCTCTTCAGCTCGGTCTCGAGCAGATCCCGCCTCCTCAGAAACCTCCTGTAGACGTCTTCCCGCAGGAGGCCCACCCTGAAGCCCTTTTCACCGAGCCTCAGGTCAGCGTTGTCGTGTCTGAGAAGAAGCCGGTATTCAGCCCTCGATGTGAACATCCTGTACGGCTCTGAAGTCCCCTTTGTGACGAGGTCGTCGATCAGTACCCCGATGTATGCCTCGTGTCTCTTAAGGACGAGCGGTTCCCTCGACTTGAGCTTGAGCGCGGCGTTTATGCCGGCCATGAGGCCCTGGGCCGCAGCCTCTTCGTAACCCGATGTGCCGTTTATCTGGCCGGCGAGGTAGAGCCCTTCGATCAGTTTGGTCTCGAGCGTGTGCTTCAGCTGAGTGGGGTAGACGAAGTCGTATTCCACTGCATAGCCTGGCCTCATGATCTCGGCCTCCTCGAGACCGGCTATGCTCCTTACGAGCCTCACCTGCACGTCGTAGGGAAGGCTCGTCGAGATGCCGTTTGCGTAGTACTCCTTCGTACGAAGGCCCTCGGGTTCGAGGAAGACCTGGTGTGCGGGCCTTTCAGAGAATCTCACGACCTTGTCTTCTATGGAGGGGCAGTATCGTGGGCCCACCCCCTTTATCCGGCCGCTGTAGAGGGGTGAGCGGTCGAGGTTCTCCAGTATGATCCTGTGGGTCGCCTCGTTCGTGTATGTTATGAAGCAGGAAAGCTGGGGATTGTCCACGGATTCCGTGCTGTAGGAGAAGGGCACCGGCGGGTCGTCACCCCGCTGCTCCGTCGTCACGGAGAAGTCGATGCTCCTTGCGTCTATCCTCGGAGGCGTACCGGTCTTGAGCCTCCCAAGCCTCAGGCCGAGCCCCCTCAGGGAGTCCGAGAGGCCGACGGAGGGGAATTCACCGGCCCTGCCGGCTGCGTGGCTGTCCAGGCCGATGTGGATGAGTCCCCGGAGGAATGTGCCGGTGGTTATGATCACCGCCCTTGCGCCGTGGAAGGAGCCGTGAGAGGTCGAGACCCCGCGGACACGGCCGTCCCTTGTCACGATGCCCTCGACCGTGGCCTGTTTTATCGTCAGCCTCGGCTCTGATTCGAGCACGTCCCGCATCCTGAGGCGGTACAGCACCCTGTCGGCCTGGGCACGCAGTGACCATACCGCCGGGCCTTTGCTCCTGTTCAGAATCCTGAACTGTATGCCGGCCCTGTCGGTGACCCTCGCCATCTCTCCCCCGAGGGCGTCTATCTCCCTCACGAGGTGTCCCTTTGCGAGCCCACCGATTGCGGGATTGCAGGAGAGCTGGGCGATGGTGTCGAGGTTCATGGCAAAGAGGCACGTCCAGAGGCCCATGCGCGCGCAGGCAAGGGCGGCCTCACACCCGGCATGGCCTCCTCCCACCACTATTATGTCGTATTCCGACTCGGTATGCATTTCTGCGTCGATGCCTCGCGGCAGGTTGCGGGGACCTCGCAAGCCGGGCTCAGCCCGTCCTGCCGGAGGGGCGGGAGAGCGGGTCAGCCGGCACTTTCCGGTGCGGGCCGGGCGGGACGTGCGCAGCGCCCTCCACGGCCCGGGCGCTGAGGCGCCCCTCTTCAAATCCCCGGTCAGACATTGTAGTGCCTCCTGAGCTCGACTATCTTCCTGTAACCCTCGGGGCTCAGCCTCTTGAGGTCTCCCTCGGTCTCGCCGAGCCTCTCGGTCACCTTCGCCTTCAACTCCGGGGGCGTCTTGTCCGCGGCCAGCAGTCCTACGTACAGGGAGGAGACGGCGTAGAGGAACCTGACATTCTCCTGGTCCATCTCGAGCAGCCTCTGGAACACGATGGTGGGAAAGAGAGGGGTGTCGGCGGCGTATACGATGTCGTACATCTTGTCCAGTATCGCCGATTCATTGATCATGACATCGACATCGACGACCGGCCTTCCCTTGTCGTCCTTGTCGAGGTATTCGAAGCCCTTGGCTGCCTTGATGGTCTCCTCGAAGCATTCCTTTTCACAGAAGAAGGCCGGTATGTTTATGCAGAAGAGCCCGTGGACCAGGTACAGGAGTTCTCCGTCCTGTCTCTCCTTCACCACGCGTATCTCTTTTCCGCACCTGTCGCAGTGTGTTGTCAAGTCCGTTGCCATGCGAGACTCCTTTCAGAGAGAGGTGTTCAGGCGCCGGCGCTGATTGCCCCCGCCTGGATCGTTTCCTATTTATGGTAATAACTGTCCGGCCGATATTGCAAGTCTGCCTGAGGAACCGGCCGCACGCCGGATCTGTTTTCCTCACGTCCCCGCCATCCTCACCGGGGGTGTTTTCAACGGCGCCGAGCTGCGTACGACCGAGGGCGACGGGTTTACCTCACCCGCTGATTGGTGGTATACTAATTCTCATTTTTGGAGACATGTTTGGATATAAACGGAATTTTGAAGGAAGCAACCGGTGATGTGTCAAGGGGGTCGCTGATGGGAACCGCCTCACGGCCGCCTTCCTTCGGTGCGGGAAGGCCCTTGCTCGTCTTCCTCGTCCTGCTGCTGATGGTCCTTCTCAATTTTGTTCCTCCTCTCCATGCCCAGGAAGGCCCGACAGTCAAGGGGATCGAGATAAGGGGGCTCAAGAGGGTCGACGAGGGCGCGATACGCAAGCGGCTTTCTCAGAAGGTGGGGCAGCCACTCTCCGGGGAGGCTGTATCGAGCGATATAAAGAAGATATACAAGATGGGGTATTTCGAGGACGTGAGGGTGGAGGCCGAGCCGTTCGAGGGAGGCGTGAGACTCGTGTACGTGGTCAAGGAGAAACCGACCATCGTGAGGGTGGACTTTCAGGGCAACGAGGAGTTCGACGACGATAAACTGAGGGAACAGGTGACCATCACGCCGGGAGCGATCGAGGACGCTACACTCATACGGGACAACGTTTCCAGGCTCAAGGCGTTCTACGAGAGCGAGGGGTACTGTCTTGCGGAGATCGTGCCTGTCGTCAGGAGGGTCTCGGCGGACGAGGCCTACCTCTCCTTCCTTGTCCACGAGGGGAAGAAGGTGAAGATAAGGGAGGTCATGATAGAGGGGAACCGTGCATTGTCCGACCGCGAGATCAAGAAGGTCATGAAGATAAAGAGCTGGGGGATACTGTCGTTCATCACCTCGTCGGGTTATTACTCGGAGGCCGAGATGAAGGCTGACATAGAGAGGATCAGGAACCTGTACTACGACAACGGCTACCTGAATGTCGTGGTCTCGGGTCCTGAAACAGAACTCACCCCCGACAGGACCGGCATGATCGTTAGGCTCAGGATATCCGAGGGGCCGCGCTACAGTGTCTCGGCCGTGGACTTCGAGGGCAACGAGGCCTACGACGACGAGACCCTGAAGGCATTGATGCCGCTCAGGGCCGGCGACGTCTTCAGCAGGCGTAAGCTGAGAGAGGGGATAAGGAGGATAACCGAGGCCTACTCCGAAAAGGGCTATGCCCTCGCCTCTGTGGAGCCCGACATAGTTCCCGACGAGAAGACCCACGAGGTATCCGTTATCATGAACATCGACGAGGGCGGTGTCTTCAGGGTCGGCAGGATAGATATCTCTGGCAACTCGAAGACGCTGGACAAGGTCATAAGGAGGGAGATGCGGCTCGACGAGGGCGACATATTCAACAGCAAGCTGCTCAGGCGGAGCTACGAGCGGATAAACAACCTGAACTTCTTCGAGTCGGTCGAACTCGTGCCGAAGCCCGAGGTCGAGAAGAAGGTGATAGACATCGACATTAAGGTCAAGGAGAAGGCCACGGGCTTTCTCAGCATCGGCGGTGGATACAGCACCGTTGACAAGCTCGTGGCCATGGTGGACCTCACGCAGGGCAACCTCTTCGGCACGGGGAGGTACATAAAGCTGAAGGGCGAGTTCGGCGGAAGGACGACGTTCTATGAACTCTCCTACAAGGACCCGTGGTTTCTTGACAGACCCCTGTCGATGACCCTGAGCGCTTACAACACGGAGAGGGACTACATCGGGTACGACAAGAAGGCCACAGGCGGCTCGTTGGGGTTCGGCAAGAGGTTCAATGACTTCTGGAGTGCGAGCCTCTCCTACAAGTATGAACGCGTGACGATACTCAACGTTGCGGATGATGCCTCGAGAATAATCAAGGAGCAGATCGGCACCAACTCCACAAGCAGCATAACCCCGGCCGTCGTCAGGGATTCGAGGGACAACTACCTCGACCCTTCGAGAGGTTCGCGCAACTCGGTATACGTAACCTATTCGGGGCTCGGGGGCGACAACTACTTCGTCAAGGGGCTCGTGGATTCTAAGTGGTTCTTCCCCCTCGGAACCACGACCGTCTCCCTGAGGGGGAGGGTCGGCTATGCCAGCGGCCTCTTCGGCAGGAAACTCCCCCTCTATGAGCGGTTCTACGTGGGCGGCATATACACCATAAGGGGACTCGACTTCGGAGAGGGCGGACCCCGGGATG
>DRKX01000078.1 GCA_011051565.1 Nitrospirota bacterium
CCCTTCCTCACGATCTCCACATCGTCCATGGGAATACCGAAGAGTCCGTCTATAATCGCGGAGAGTTTCACTTTCCGGTCGGGAAAGTCCCTGAGCCTCAACCTGACGGTCCTGTCGTCAATTATATCAAAAACCCGGACGAAATCTCTCAGTTTTTCGTCATAGTCCCCCACCTGCACGGGCTGCCCGCCCTCGGGAAGGCGGACCTCGTACTCGTACAACGTGATGAAGCTGCTCAGGGACGGCACCTTCCGGTGGATGAACTCCATGGCCCTGATCTCGATCCCCTCGGGGAGCACGCCGTTTATCCTGTGGAGATAATCCTTTATATCAAACGGTGGATAGACCTCCATGTCGAGGTACTCCGCCTCGCCCTCGACGCCGACGTTCAGCGGGGGGCCGAAGGAGACCCTGGGCGAGGGGCTGAACCCTGCCGAATACACGAGCGGCACATCAGCGCGCCTGAGCCCCCTGATGAATGCGTTCACGAGCTCGCGGTGCGACAGGTGTCTCAGGATACCCTTCTTCGTGTACTCCACCCTCACCCTCACGGGGTTGAACCTGTGGAGCGGCTCGGAGGGGAAGGGCCGGTAAGCCGTTGCTGAACCGGCAAGGAATTCGCCGCTTCTGCACCCGATGCCGCATGCATGACACCTGTCACGGTTGCAGTCGGTGGTCCATTCGGCCTCGAGGGATCGGTCATACTCCTTCAGCAGATACTCCTTCTTCACCCCTGAGTCCACGCAGTCCCACGGCAGGGGATCACCGGGGCGGTATGTCCTGCCCGAGAACTCCCCGAGATCGATCCCTGTCTTCTCCATCGCGCGCTCCCAGAGGGAGAAGTCGAAGAAATCCGACCAGCCGTCGAGATAGGCCCCCTGCGCATGCACCTCGGCGAGCACGGCGGCGCACTCGCTTCCGCCGCGTGCAAGGGCGGCCTCGAGGAGGCTCATCCTGATGTCGTGCGCCTTGAAGTTGATGCTCTTCTTCTTGAGGCTTCTCTTCAGGAACTCTATCTTCCCGGCAAGCACTGCGGACGGTTCCTGCCCGGTCCACTGGAAAGGCGTATGCGGCTTTGGCACGAAGGGGGAGATGCTGACCGTTATGTTTACGAACCTGCCGGTATACTTCTTCGCCGTCTTCAGGGCATCCATCACCATGGCCGGGATCGCCTCTACGTCCTCGTCCCTCTCGGTGGGCAGGCCTATCATGAAGTAGAGCTTCAGGTTGAGCCACCCTTCGCTGAAGAGGGCATGGAGAGCCCGCTCGTAGTCGCCGGCGTCGAGCTCCTTGTTGATCACCCGGCGGAGCCTATCCGTTGCAGCCTCGGGCGCGATCGTAAACCCGGTCTTCTTGACGGTCTTGATCTCCCTGAGCACGCACCCGTCGACGGCAGCCACCCTGAGAGAGGGCAGAGAGAGCGAGACCTTGCGATCGCCGAAGGCCCTGTTGAACGACTTCATGAGGGGGAGGAGCTGCGTATAGTCCCCTGCGCTGAGCGAGGTGAAGGAGACCTCGTCGTAGCCGGTCGAGGCGATGGACCTCTCGGCGATCTTCAGAACGCGGGCCGGCGACCTCTCCCTCAGCGGCCTGTAAATAACGCCCGCCTGGCAGAACCTGCAGCCCCTGGTGCAGCCCCGCGACAGCTCGATGTTTATGCGGTCGTGGACGATCTGCACATAGGGCACGATCGGAGAGATGGGAAACGGTGCATCGTCGAGGTCGGTTATGAAGCGCCTCCTTACCGGAGAGCTGCTGTAGCCCGGAACATACACACCCTCGATACCCGAGAGGGCCCTGAGGAGGTCCTCCCTTCCGCCGCCGCCTGCCAAGCACTCCCTGCACGTGGCGAGAATCTCCACTACGGCCTCCTCGCCGTCGCCGACAAGGAAGGCGTCCACGTACGGCGACATTGGGGCCGGGTTCACGGTGCAGGGGCCGCCGGCCAATACGACCGGGTCGTCCCCGCCCCTGTCACAGGCATGAAGCGGTACACCGCCGAGCGCGAGCATCTCCAGGACCGTGGGATAGGAGAGTTCGTACTGGAGCGAAAAGCCCACCACGTGGAAGTCCTTGAGCGGCCTGCCGGTCTCGAGGGACGACAGCCGGTGACCGCTCTCCCTGAGGTGATCCCTCATGTCGGGCCACGGGGCGAAGACCCTCTCCGCAGCAGCGTAGGGCAGGGCGTTGACGATGTCATAGATTATCTTGAGCCCGAGGTGTGACATCCCGATGTCGTAGATGTCAGGGAATGCAAAGGCGAACCTCACCTCTGCCTCAGGCTTTCTGACGACGTTTACCTCCCTGTCTATGTACCTGCCAGGTTTTCTGAACCTTGATAGATTTACTCTCATCGCAATAGATACGGATGTGCTCAAGGGATACGGGATCTGCAAACTTCGGTCTTTTACAATATCACTTGGGGGCCGGATTTGGCAAGGCGGCGGCATATCGGTTACAATTGTGTTTCATGCATGCGGGCAGAGAGAGACTAAAAATAACGGCGGTCGTGGGCGGCCTGGTGATGCTGCTCTCCGCCTGCGCGCCCAGAGAGGCAGCGCGCCGGCCGGTGCAGCCGGCCCCGGTCCCTGCCGTGGTCACTCCAGAGGTGCTCTATGCACGGGCCGATCTCTCGGGCATAAGGACCATCAGGGCGGCCATGAAGGTGCGTATCCGGCAGGGGGGCGAGTCGAGGGGGAGCTTCTCCGGCATACTGCTCTACGAGCGGCCCGGCCGCCTGAACGCGAGACTCTTCGGCCCCTTCAGGATGACGGTCATGGAGATACTCTTCAGCAGGGGACTGCTGCAGGTCTTTATCCCTTCAAGGGATATACTTTACAGTGGAACCATTGCCCTAAACAGGCTCCTGCCCGACCATGACATGCTTGAAAGATCAGTAAAGGTCATGAGAGAGTCGGACAATGCCTATCTTCTTTATATCCTTGAGCAGAGCGGAACAGAACGGAGAGTGCAGGCAGTATACCGCTTCAACAAAACCGACCTCTCATGGAACGGACTTGATCTCTATTCAGGCGGGAAGAGGCAGGTCAGGATGGAGATTTTCAAAACCGAAAACAGACTGCCTGCAGAGATGGATATCAACATAAACAACACCTCTTTTTACCTTCAACTAAAAGACATAACCCTGAACAGGGACCTGGGAGAGGATTACTTCATGCCCCTCGATGCCTCGGAAAGGTATCCCCTGTCACTGTTTCTACGGAACCTCGGCCTGCCCCTTCACCGGGGGAGAGAAGGAAAGGACATCGATGGGCCGGACACCGGCTAACTCATGCCCCCATCCACCGAGATATACGACCCGGTGATGTATCCCGCCTCTTCAGAGCCGAGAAAGGCCGCGGCGTGAGGTGCCCCGCCGGGGGATCATGCCGAGGGGCCAATCCTCACCTTTCCACCCGAGTGAATGCCAGTTCCCGCCCTGACGGGCTCGACCCAGGACGGCTGATTGTGTTCGTTCAGCCTGGCTGGCGGGAGGAATGGGAGCACGAGAGCTTAACCTCGGTTTACTGAACAATAACGCCATGGGAGGGTAGAATGACGCTCGGACAGAAGATCAGACGGTTCCGCAAGCGCGCCGGATTGA
>DRKX01000079.1 GCA_011051565.1 Nitrospirota bacterium
TAATGACATACCTGTCTTTCATGGTGTATACTCCTTTAGGCACTGTGGCAACCATCCTGCAAACCTCCTTCCCGGGATTCTGGATGCTGAATCCTTTTGGTTTAAGGGATGGTTGCCCCATTTGTCAATTATGAGTAAACTACTCACCTTCGTGTAGATTATTTTTGAGGAATGCCGCTCCTCTTCGAGGACAGGGTTCAATGAAAAGTGGGATTTACACAGTTCGTGAGACGGTCCCAGCAGAAAACAAACTGGCCAAACAGCGGCTGAGGGCTTGCGGCGGGCACGCTCGTCATAGAGTTCAAAAGACCGTGGAATTATTTAAACAATTTGTCCGCCACGCCCCGCAGGGGCGGAGCGACTGCTACCACAAGTAAATTATGGTGGACGGTAGGGGAGTCGAACCCCCGACCTCCAGAGTGCGATTCTGGCGCTCTCCCAACTGAGCTAACCGCCCACACCGGGGACCCGGCCATATATAATATCATAAAACACCTTCGGGATTCATGGGCCGGGAGGCGTCAGTAAGAGACGACCTTCCCGCCGTTCGGGTCCTGGCCGTGGCACCTGTTGCAGAAGTCCCTCCTCAGTACACCCTTTCTCAGGTAGACCCTCTTCTTGAGGACCGGCAGGTAGGAGGCGGTGTGAAAGGTGTGGCAGGTGATGCACATGAGCCTGCCGTCACTGCTCAGCGGTATCCCGCGGGGAAAGGCGGTCTTCACTTTCATGCCGACCGGATGCGAGAGGGCCGCTCCCTCCCCTCTGCGGTGGCAGCGCTTGCACACCTCGTCCGTTGAGTCGTTGAACTCGGGGGAGAGCTCGTTTAGCGAGATGGTCTCGTGGCAGTCGGAGCAACGGATCCTGGTGTTCAACATGATGTCGTTGTGAGGTCCTGTGCCGGAGGCTCGCGACGGCAGGGCGATGCATGAGAGGAGCACGACGACGGTTGCAAGTGCCCCCAGCGTTGTCTTTCGGGCGTATCTGTTCATGGCATGGATTGGTTCAAGGGGCGGATACGACCCCTCAGCTTCATATCGGACGCTACGTTCAAAACTTTAATCCCAGCCGCTGCGGTTCGGCTTGCACTACAAATTTTAATTTTTTTTAATTTCTGCTAAAATGGTTATGGTTACTGTAGCCGTTCATCGTGGACTGATGATGGAGCAGAGCAATAATAATCCCTTGAAGACATACACCCACAAGGAGGAGCCCGCCGGGACCGCCCCGCTCGACCTCAACGGTCTGGTCAGGAAGGCCGTCTCGCTTCTGGAGTACCAGATGCGGGTCCGGAACATTCCGATCACGGTTAACCTCGCCCGGGAGCCGCTCTTCGTAAAGGGAGACTTTCACCTCCTTCTGCAGGCCCTGCTCCATGTACTGCTCGGCATCATTAAGTCGTTCGAGACCCACAAGGGGGAGAGATGCGTGGTCCTGTCGACTGAAAAGGACGCGGGAAAGGCGGTGCTCGACCTCAGGGACTCGATCCGGGAATCACCGGAAGAGACGGCCGACATATTCAGGTCACACGACATTCCCGGGAAGATGAGGGGGCTGGGCACGCCGCTGGCTCACAGGATCATCAAGATTCACGGCGGAGAGATGGCCCTGAGCCACACGGAGAATGGCCGGAGGTTCCGTATCGAGCTTCCACTCGTCAGGCCGAGACCGGAGAAGAGGGAGGGCAGGTCTTACAGGATACTCGTGGTCGACGACGATGCCATCGTCGTCGACGTCTTCAAGGAGTTCCTGACGCTCCTCGGGCATGATGCACGGGTCATGTCCTCGCCGCTCAAGGCCCTCGAGGTACTGGCCGAGGAGAAGTTCGACTTCGTGCTCGTCGACCTCAGGATGCCCGAGATGGACGGGATGACGTTCATAGAGAAGGCCGAGAGGTACATCGACAGGAAGAGGCTCTGGCTGCTTACGGGTGATATAATGTCGTTCGAGGTGGACATGGTCAAGAAGAGGGGGGATATCAGGATACTCGAGAAACCTGTTAGCATCGAAAGGTTCAAGACTCTCTTCGAGAGCTTTCCCGGAGAGGACGAGTGAGGGACGTCAGGGGGGATATCAGCCGCCTGAAGACGCTGTCGACCATACCGGTCGTCATGAAGAGGCTCCTCGAGACGGTCGACGACGAGAACTCCTCGTTCGTCGAACTCTCCGAGATAATACAGCACGACCAGAGCCTCGCCGAGCGTGTCGTGGCCATCGCAAATGCGCCGTACTTCTGGCACTCCGGCCTCGTAAACAACCTCGAACAGGCCGTGCTGCTGCTGGGATACGACCTCGTCAGGAGCATAGCCATCAGCATATCGGTCTTCGAACTCCTCGGCAGGAAAGAGGCCAAGAGGATGAAGGAGTTCTGGGCCCACAGCTACGAGGTCGGCCTGATAGCCGGACTCCTCTGCGACAAGGTCCCGGTCACCTCGGGCGGGGTGTGTTTCCTCGGCGGGCTCCTTCACGACATCGGACGTGTCGTCTTCTACGCACTCTACGGACCCGAGTACAAGGATGTCATGTTCGAGGAGTCTTTGACCGAGCGGGAGCTGGAACTATTCGACGCCGACCACTGCAGCGCCGGTGGATGGTTCCTGGAATCGTCGCTCTTTCCCGAGGAGATAGTCTTTGCCGTGAGGTACCACCACCGCCTCGAGGGTTGCGATAAACACAAGGGGATCGCTGTCACGGTGCACCTTGCCGAGGCCCTCTCGGCCGTCATTGCGCCGCGGAACGAGGCCGACGGCGCTTGGAGCGAAGAGAAGGAGAGACTCCTCGTCAAGAGCGGCCTCACCAGGGCGGATGTCGAGCACATGGGCTCGATGGTCCGCAGGGAGGCTCCGTTCATTGAGAGCTTCTTCGAGATGTAGAAGGCCCACCTTTATTGCACAGTTTCTTAATCAATAATTTTATTGACATTTAAGCCCGGCCGTAGTATAATGAATGTAAGCATTAAACGTGCGGCGGCAGAAGGGGCTGCCCGATCATGCACTTCGAGTGCAGCCGCGGCCTTTTTTGCAGCCTGAACCCTACAGCAAAGCCAAGGAGGCAGAGATGTCTGAAGAGAAAAAGAAGAAGCGCATGGCGATAATCGCCAGTAAGGGGACGATGGACATGGCGTATCCACCCCTCATACTCGCCTCGACGGCAGCGGCCATGGACGTCGAGACGGCGATATTCTTCACGCTGTACGGCGTGGACATAGTGAACAAGAAGAAGAACCGCAGGCTCCAGGTGGCACCCATAGCAAACCCTGCGATGCCTTCACCCGTACCCGTGCCCAACATTCTCGGCATACTGCCGGGCATGACCTCGATCGGAACGACGATGATGAAGGGGATGATAAAGAAGATAAACTGGCCGAGCATCCCCGAGCTCGTTGATGCATGCAGGGACATAGGCGTCAGGATGATAGCCTGCACGCCGACACTCGAGATGACCGGCGTGAGCAAGGACGACCTTGCCGAAGGGGTCGAAGTCGCCGGTGCTGCCGAGTTCCTCAACTTCGCACTCGATGCGGACATAACGCTCTTTATTTAGGATCAATACGGGCAACGGCCCGGCGCTCAGACAACACTGCGCGACGGATTCGAATCCGTCGCGTCGGGAAAGGGTCATGCTCCCCTCCCCTCCTAAAATCATCGCCCTTGAGGCCCCTCTGACAGGGGCCTCTTTTTTGTTCGGATCGTCAGGCGACTACTTCACCGGCAGGGCCGCCCGCTCACAACCCCGCTTGTCTCACCGCCGGTCTTCGAGCCTCGACCTCAGGTCCGCGCACAGCTTCTTGACGTAGGCCTTCTCCTGCTCAGGGTCTGTCTCTTCGAACCTCTCGATCCGGCTGACCGCCTCCTCGGGAATCTCTTCGATGAACCTCGAGGCGACAGCAGGGCGGGCCTTACCGTACTTGGACCGCCTGCCTGCATACGTGATGTACAGTTCGTCCATCGCACGGGTCATCCCCACGTAGAAGAGCCTCCTCTCCTCCTCGACTCCGTCGGCGCTCTCCACGGACTTCCTGTGCGGCATGATCTCCTCCTCGGCGCCGACAATGAAGACCACCGGGAACTCGAGGCCCTTGGACGAGTGGAAGGATATGAGGGTGACGCCCCGCCCGCCTCTCTCCTCCTTCTCCTGGAGCAGGTCCGTGAGGGCGAGGGTCTCGAGAAATCCGTGAAGGGAGGCCCCGTCTTCGGCGGTCTCGTAGTGGGTGATCGACTCGACCAGCCCCTCTATGTTCTCCAGCCTCCTGAACGCCGCCTCGGGTGTTTTGTACAGCCTGAGTATATAGTCCTTGTAACCGATCTCCTCGATCAGCGCCTCGAGGGCCCTGCCCATCCCGCCTCCTTCCATGAAGGCCTTCCTGTAGCGGCTGACGATGCCGGAGAGCTCTTCGGCTGATGCGGCCGCCTCCCTGCTCATGCCCTCTATGGAGGCGGCCCTTCCGAATGCATCGAGGAGGCTTCCGGCACCGCTGCGTGCGTGCTCTGCCAGCCGCACGAGCGCCGAAGGCCCGATCCCCCTCTTCGGCGCCCCGGCCGCCCTCAGCAGGCTCTGGTCGTCGGAGGGGTTGGCGATGATCTTGAGCCATGCCGTCAGGTCCTTCACCTCCTTGCGCTCGAAGTATCCGGTGCCGCCGACCAGCGAGTACGGTATCCTCCGGCGCCTGAGCGCTTCCTCGAAAGGCCGCGAGAGCGTGTTGGCCCTGTAGATTACAGCGATATCCTCTGCCGGGATCCCCCTTTCGAACATTATCATCGATATCCTGCCGACCACCCAGTCCGCCTCGTCCTCGGTGTCGGAGGCCTTGAAGACGTTGACCTTCGGGCCGTCATCCCTCTCGGTCCATAGGGTCTTCTCCATCCGCCTCTCGTTGTTGCTTATGACGCCGTTTGCCGCCCTGAGTATGTTGCCGCTCGACCGGTAGTTCTGTTCGAGCCTGACGGTGACGGTGCCGGGGAAATCCTTCTCGAAGTCGAGTATATTGCCGATGTCCGCGCCCCTCCAGCCGTATATCGACTGGTCGTCGTCACCCACCACACAGAGGTTCCTCCTCTGCCCGGCGAGTATCTTTACGAGCTCGTACTGGACGCGGTTCGTATCCTGATACTCGTCGACCATCAGGTACCTGAACCTCTCCCTGTACCGGTCGAGGACCTCGGGGTGTTCCCTGAAGAGCCTCAGTGCAAGCAGCAGGAGGTCGTCGAAGTCGAGCACGTTCATCGACTCGAGCGATTCCGTGTACTTGGGATGGATCATCGCCGCGGCCTCATCCACAGGTTCGCCGACCGCCACCGGTGCAGAGAGGCCGTTCTTCGCCCTGCTGATCCTCTCGAGGACGGCCTCGGCCTTGAAACTCTTGTCGTGGAACCTGACGTCGGACAGGAGGGTCCTGACGAGAGAGAGCTGCTCAGAGGTGTCGTATACCGTGAAGTCCCTCCTGTAGCCTATGTGTTCGATCTCCCGCCTTAGGATCCTGAGACAGAGTGAGTGGAATGTCGAGACCACCGGCGAGGCGTTGCCACCGCCCAGGATCGACCGAACCCGCTCTTTCATCTCCCTTGCGGCCTTGTTGGTGAAGGTGACCGCCAGAACCGAACCGGGCCTCACCCCCGTCTGTATGAGGTAGGCGGTCCTCAGGGTGATCACCCTCGTCTTGCCCGAGCCCGCGCCGGCAAGGATGAGGAGCGGTCCCTCGGTATGCATGACCGCCTCCCTCTGCCTCGGATTGAGTCTTGAGAGTCTCGCATATATATCCATGAACGGTCTATATTAAGGATTTCCACTCAATAAGGCAATCCCTGCACTGCAGGCGCGCGCGACCCTCTCGTTTCAGCCGGAGGAAGTCGGCCGCGTCGCATGCTTTTTTCCCGGTCCGAGGAACAGCCGCTTTATGAAATCGTCGGGCTTAAGGTATAGTAGTAGTAGTGAGATTCGAAGAACTGGACATTCCGGAAGAGATCCTCGAGGGAATCAGGGCCGCTGGATTCACCGAGTGCACGCCAGTGCAGGCCCAGACCCTGCCCCTGGCGCTGCGCGGCAAGGACATCGCAGCCCAGGCCCAGACAGGCACGGGCAAGACCGCGGCCTTCCTGATCCCGGTCTTCTCGCGCATGCTGACCGTGCCCTCGCCCGGCCGAGGCCCCTCGCCCCGCGCCCTCATCATAGCACCCACGAGGGAACTCGTCGTGCAGATAGAGGCGGAGGCCAAGCTGCTCGGTGGATCCGCCGGGTTCAGGATAGTCCCCGTCTTCGGCGGCATAGACTACAGGAAGCAGCGCGAGGAACTCGCAAAGGGCGTCGACGTGCTGATAGGCACGCCGGGCCGTCTTATCGACTACCTGAAGCAGCGCGTCTACAGCCTCAAGAAGACGCAGTTCCTCGTCATCGACGAGGCCGACCGCCTCTTCGACATGGGTTTCATCAGCGACCTGAGGTTCCTCCTGAGGCGGATGTCTCCATACGACAGGCGGCAGTCCATGCTCTTCTCCGCAACGCTGACCACCCGGGTGCTCGAACTCTGCTACGAACACATGAACATGCCCGAGAAGATCACCGTGACCCCGGAGAAGGTCACCGTCGAGCAGATAAAGCAGGAGATATACCACGTGGGCACGTCCGAAAAGTTCGGCCTCCTGCTCGGAATACTGAGGCGCGACCCCAAGGGCCGCTACCTCATATTCTGCAACACGCGCGCCGCGACCGAACGCCTCGAGGCCCTGCTCAACGCCAACGGACTGGCGACCGCGGCCATCACCGGAGACCTGCCCCAGAAGAAGCGCTTGAAGGTGCTGTCCCGTTTCAAGGAAGGCACCCTGCCCATCCTGGCAGCCACTGACGTGGCGAGCCGAGGGCTCCATATAGACGGCGTGACACACGTCATCAACTACGACCTGCCCCAGAACCCCGAGGACTACGTCCACCGCATAGGAAGGACCGCACGGGCCGGAGCCGAGGGCATGGCCATAACCCTCGCCTGCGAGAAATACGTCCACTCGCTCCTCGATCTCGAGAAGTACATCAGGCAGAAGATCCCGGTAGTGCCACTGACGGACGAGATGATAGTCACCGACTACCGCACCAAGATACCGGTCCGCGCCAGGAAGAAGGGGCCGAGACCGCAGAGGGAACGGCCGAAGGCCTCGAGGCACAGGAGACCCCCTGCCTACAAGGCCCGAAGGCACAAGTAAGCCGCCGCTCCATCAGTGCGCCTTCACAAAAACCTCATCTTCTCTTCATATTGTGTTCAAACTTGAGCAGTATCCTATATACTGTAATATGAACGAAATCAGCGGCTTTTCAGCCGTTGAGGGAGGTCGTTCATATCACTTGCCCAAGAACTAAGGAGGAGAAGAAGATGGAAGGGAGAAAGATCAAGAAAGACCCCATATGCAATATGGATGTCGATGAAAGGAACGCCATCACCACCGAGTGCGACGGCGAGATATACTATTTCTGTTCCGAGGGATGCAGGGAGCGCTTCCTTCAGGAGAGGGTGTGCAAGCTTCCGCGCACCTCGTACGACCTGATCATCATAGGCGGCGGACCTGCCGGCCTGACCGCCGCAGTCTACGCGGCCACGCTCAAGATGGAGGCGTTCCTCATAACGCGCGACCTCGGCGGACAGGCCATCGACAGCACGAAGATCGAGAACTACATGGGGTTCGACTTCATAACCGGACCTGAACTGATCGAGAAGTTCCGTTCCCAGCTCATAGGCTCGCACTACATCGACCACCTTATGAGCGACGTCGAGGTGATCGAGCCGGTCGAGGGAGGGTTCAACGTAACCACCTCGGACCTCAAGAAGTACTTTGCAAAGACCCTGATCATCGCCACCGGGATGACGAGGAGGAGACTCAAGGTGCCCGGAGAGGAGGAGTTCCAGAGAAAGGGTGTCTTCTACGGCAATGTACAGGACATCTCACTCGTGCAGGGAGAGGACGTCGCTGTGATCGGCGGCGGCAACTCGGCCATGCAGATAGTCGAGAATCTCTATACGGTCGCAAGGAACATCTACATCATATCCGACACCAAGCTCTCGGCAGACCCCATCGTGATCGACAGGATAAACCGTTACAGGAACGCCCACAAGAAGGGGCCGTACTCCGCCATCTATCCCATCCGCTATTACGAGGGATACAAGGTCGTCGAGTTTTCAGGGGGCAAGACCCTCTCCAACATCACGATCAGGAAGATCGCCGAGAAGGAGACGATAAACCTGCCGGTCAAGGGTGTCTTCATCGCAATCGGGCTGCAGCCCAACTCTGCGCTGGTGGCCGATATCGTCAAGCTAAACAAGAAGGGCGAGATCATCATAAACCCAGACTGCTCAACCTCCTATCCGGGTATCTTCGCAGCCGGCGACATCACGAACGCCTTCGGCAAGCGGATAATCATCGCCTCGGGCGAAGGAGCGAAGGCCGCGCTCGCTGCGAGGCAGTACATCCTGGACCTCAGGAAGACGGTCTGACAGCGACGTGCGGTCAAGGGCAAAAGGAGACATAAATGTCAGAGCTGAGGCAGGACCCGACCACCTACGACTGGGTCATCATCGCCCGGGAGCGGGCAAAGCGTCCGTGGGAGTTCAAGAAGGAGGACCTCACACGGACGTTCTTTCCGGCACACAGCGACAGCTGTCCCTTCTGCCCGGGAAACGAGCACCGGACGCCTGAGGCCAAGGCCGTATACGGAGAGCCGGGCGATTGGAAGACCCGGGTGGTGCCGAACAGGTTCGCTGCACTCACCCCCGGCGTCACAGCCGGACGGGAAGAGATCGGACCCTTCAGGAAGAGCCCCGGTTACGGCAGCCACGAGGTCATCATCGAGACACCGCGGCACGACCACTTCATCCCCTTCATGGACGATGCCGATGCGGAGAGAGTCGTCGGGGTTTACAGGGACCGGTACCATGCCCTGAAAAAGGACCCGGACATCAGGACCGTCATCATCCTGAAGAACCACGGCCGGGGCTCGGGCACCTCGATCGAGCATCCGCACTCCCAGGCCGTAGCCTCGCCCATCGTGCCGCCGCTCGTCCGGAGGCGCTACGAGATAGCCGTCCAGTACTACGACAACACAGGCCGCTGCCTCTACTGCGACATCCGGGACTACGAGTTGCGGGCTGCGGAGCGGACCGTGTCCGAGACGGACTACTTCATCGTCCTGCACCCCTATGCGTCGCGCTGCCCCTTCGAGACATGGATCATGCCCAAGGTGCACAACTCGTCCTTCGGAAACATCTCAGACGACGAGCTCAGGGACCTCGCAGCCGTCCTGAAACAGGTCCTCCTTAAGCTCTACGTCAGCCTCGACAACCCCGATTACAACATGGTCGTTCACACGGCGCCGGTCGACGACGAGCACAAGGCATACTTCCTCTGGCACATACAGATAATCCCGCGCCTCACCCTGCCGGCAGGGTTCGAGCTCGGCTCCGGCATATACATAAACCGCGCGCTCCCCGAGGAGACTGCGGCCTTCGTGAGGGACTTCGAGCTTGACAGCGGAGGAACACTGCCGTGACGCGCCGGCGCACCATAAACATCATCGGCGCAGGACCGGCGTCCCTGACGGCTGCAATCGTGCTGCGCAGGCACGGGTTTGCCGTGAAGGTGTTCGAGGCGGCGCCCGACGTGGGGCACCGCCTGAACGGCGACTTTCAGGGCCTCGAGAACTGGAGCTCTGAAAAAGACGTCACCGAGCAGCTCAGGGAGATCGGCATAGGGATTAACTTCCTCTGCATGCCCTACCACGAGGGGACCGTCTACGCGCCCGGCCTGGACCCCGTGGACGTGAAGTCGGACAGGCCGATATTCTATCTCGTCAGGAGGGGAGACATGCCGGGAACCCTCGACTGGGGCCTGAAGGAGCAGGCGCTCGCCCTCGGCGTCGAGATCGCGTTCAAACGCCGTGTGGACAGCATCGAGGGAAGGGCCATAGTGGGAACCGGCCCGAAAGGAGCCGACGCGGTCGCCGTCGGCATGACCTTCAACACCCAGATGCAGGACAGGGCCGCCGTGGTGCTCGACGACGAGATCGCACCGAAGGGCTACGCATACCTCCTGGTCAAGCAGGGATACGGAACGATGGCCGCCGTCCTCTACAGGGACTTCAAGAAGGCGGATGCATACCTTGAGAAGACCCTCGCCTTCTTCACCGGGAGGATGGACCTCGACATGGAAAACACTAAGAAGTTCGGGGGGTACGGGAACTTCTTCCTCCGTGACTCCCAGATGCGAAACGAAAAACTCTATGTAGGCGAGGCGGCTGGTTTCCAGGACTGCCTATGGGGCTTCGGCATGAGGTATGCGATGCTCTCCGGATATGCCGCGGCAAGGAGCATTATGGATGGCGAGGACTACGATACGCTGTGGCAGAGGGAGCTCCGTCCCGGCCTCGAGTCCTCACTCGTAAACCGCTATCTGTTCGAGAGGATCGGGCATGCCGGCTACAGGCTTCTGACCAGGTGCTTCGGCAGGGGCGATCCTGCAAAGACGCTGAAGAGGCTCTACAGACCCTCGCTCCTCAAGAGACTCCTGCTGCCGCTGGCCAGCGCGGCGTATGAAAGCAGCGTGAGGGACCTGAGCTGCAGCCGCGAGGATTGCCGGTGCGTATGGTGCAGGTGCGGCACGAGGGCGTGCCCGTGACGGAGAGACGGAACACTTGAAGCATCCACACCGAACACACTGCATGAGGGGGCGTCCGTGATGGAGACATTGAACTACATTGAGACCACCTTCCACGAGGACATCGGAGCGGATGTGCTCAAAGGCCTGACGGCCCCTCGGAAGTCGATCCCGAGCAAGTACCTCTACGACGCGCGCGGCTCGGCCATATTCGAGGAGATATGCCGGTTGCCCGAGTACTATCCCACACGTACCGAGCTCTCCATACTGAAGGATGCGGCTCCGGCCGTTATGGAGCGCTTCTGCGGCGGAGACATCGTCGAGCTCGGAGCGGGCTCGAGCCTCAAGATCAGGACCCTGCTCGGCGGCCTGCCGGCCGGGAGGCTCCAGGGCATACGGTACATACCGGTAGACGTCAGCATCGCCGCCCTCGAGGCCTCTGCCTGCGAGCTGGTCGACCTCTATCCCGGGCTCGAACTGCTCGGCATCGCAGCCGACTTCACCAGGCACATGGACATGATCCCAGCCGGCCGCAAGAGGCTCTTCGTCTTCTTCGGCAGCACCATCGGGAACTTCGACGAAGACGAGGGGGCGGGCTTCCTGAAGGGCATCGCGTGTTCCATGAACACGGGGGACCTCCTTCTGATCGGGTTCGACATGCTGAAGCCGCGAGCCGTTGTCGAGCAGGCCTACAACGACTCGGCAGGGGTCACGGCCGAGTTCAACAGGAACATCCTGAGGGTCGTCAACAGGGAACTCGGTGCGGATTTCGACCTCGGACTATTCAGCCACCGCGCGCTCTTCAACGAAGAGAGGGGGCGGGTGGAGATGTACCTCAGGGCCGAGGCCGAGACGGTCGTGAACATCGGGGCCCTCGGTTTGGAGGTGGGCTTCGAGAAGGGGGAAGGCATCCTCACGGAGATATGCCGGAAGTTCACCAGGGAGGGCATAGAGCGGACCGCCCTCGATGCAGGCCTGGCCGTAACGGCATGGTTCTCCGATCCGAAAGGCTGGTTCTCCCTGGTGATTATGGAAAGAAGGGGACGACAAGGAGGGTAAACTCATGGAAGAAAGTGCAGGAATCAGTCCGGTCGGGGCTCTCCGGCTTGGAGCATTCACGGGCATATGCGGCGGTACCGTGAATGAGCCCATAACCCAGCGGCCGCTTACAGGAGGGTGGAGACCATGAAAGAACAGATTATCCCCTCGGCTACGACCGGGGTGAGCGGAGAGCACAAGGGTGAGGTGAGGATAGAGCTCCCGGTGACAGGGATGACGTGTGCCTCCTGTACGGCTACGATCGAGAAGGCCCTCGCCTCCATGGATGGCGTCAGGGAGGCGACGATCAACTTCGCCACCCAGAGGGCCTTCGTCTCTTACGATCCAGGCCGCGTACGGGTGGCACGGATAATAAACGTGATCAAGGAGAGCGGCTATGACGTGGGCTCCGAAAAGATCACCCTGAAGATCAAGGGCATGACGTGTGCCTCTTGCGTCAGGAAGGTGGAAGACGCGCTGAAGGGTTCTCCCGGAGTCGTCCGGGCCGAGGTGAATCTCGGCTCCGAGAGTGCGTCCGTGGAGTTCCTTCCGTCGATGACCACCATCGAATCACTCAGGCAGGTGATAGAGTCCACCGGCTACAGGACGGAGACGGAGCCTTCGCCCACGAGGGAGGAGGACTCGAAGACCCGTGAGTACAGGACGCTCTTGAGGAGGTTCATCGTTGCAGCCCTGATATCCGTGCCCGTGATCGTCGTGAGCTACCCGAAGTTCTTCCCCGTGCTCAAGGATATGGACATGGAGACGTTGAGGCTGTTATGGATCGGCGCGAGCATACTCACCCTGCCTGCACTCGTATACTCCGGGAGCAGCTTCTTCACTGGAGCGGTGGCGGCCTTCAGACACCGGGCCGCGGACATGAACACGCTGATCGCACTCGGCACCGGCATGGCCTGGCTCTTCTCGACGGTGGTCGTCCTGTTTCCGGGGCTCTTTCCGGAGAACGCCCGCGAGCCCTACTTCGACGTCGTCTCCGTTGTCATAGCCCTCGTGGTGCTGGGCCAGGCCCTGGAGCTGAGGGCGAAGGGCAAGACGTCTGAGGCCATAAAGAAACTGATGGGGCTTCAGGCCAAGACCGCCCGAGTGGTGAGGGAGGGCGCCGAGGTCGACATCCCGATCGAGGAGGTACTTGTCGGTGACACGGTCGTGGTCCGCCCCGGAGAGAAGATACCGGTCGACGGCGTCATCATCGACGGTCGATCGAGCGTGGACGAGTCCATGCTCACCGGGGAGCCGCTCCCTGCCGAGAAGCAGGCCGGCGACGAGGTCATAGGCGGGACGATCAACAAGACCGGGGCCTTCAGGTTCAAGGCCACCAAGGTCGGAAAGGACACGGCCCTCGCACAGATCATCAAGATGGTCCAGGAGGCGCAGGGCTCCAAGGCCCCCATACAGAGACTGGCGGATACCGTCAGCGGCTACTTCGTCCCGGCCGTGATGGTGATTGCCGTGACGAGCTTCGTCCTGTGGTACGACCTCGGGCCCGAGCCGCGCATCATCCTCGCCCTGCTCGGCGCAGTGACCACGCTGATCGTCGCATGCCCGTGCGCCCTCGGTCTTGCAACACCGACCTCGCTGATGATCGGAGTGGGAAAGGCGGCCGAGAACGGCATACTCATAAGGAACGGCGAGGCCATCCAGGTGGCCTCCGCACTCGACACGGTCGTGCTCGACAAGACAGGCACCATAACCGTGGGCAAGCCTACGCTGACGGACGTGATCGTCAAGGAAGGGGCTGCTGAGCAGGATATCGTCAGGTTCGCTGCCTCACTCGAGAAGAACTCCGAGCATCCGCTGGCAGAGGCGATACTTCAGGGTGCAGAGGCCCGGGGCACGGTACCCTCGGAGCCCGGCGACTTCGAGGCGATCCCTGGTCACGGCGTGGAGGGCATAGTGGACGGAAAGAGGATAAGCCTCGGCAACAGGAAGCTGATGGAGCGGGTGGGGGCGGACCTCGACCTCTTTGAAAAGGATTCGCACAGGCTCGCCGACGAAGGGAAGACCCCCATATTCGTTGCCGTTGACGGCAGAGCCGCCGGCGTCATAGCGGTCTCAGACCCCCTGAAGGAGGACTCCGTAGAGGCGATAAGCGGGCTCAAGGGACTCGGCGTGGACGTGGTCATGATAACGGGCGACAACAGGCGTACCGCAGAGGCCATCGCAAGGAGGGTGGGGATCGACAGGGTGCTCGCAGAGGTGCTGCCCGAGGACAAGGCCCGCGAGGTCAAGAAGCTGCAGCTCGAGGGCAGGAAGGTCGCCTTCGTTGGCGACGGCATAAACGACGCGCCGGCACTCGCTCGAGCCGACGTGGGCATGGCGATCGGCACCGGTACGGACGTGGCCATCGAGGCCTCAGACATCACCCTCATCAAGGGCTCCCTGCTCGGAATCCAGGCGGCCATAAGCATCTCGAAGGCCACAATGAAGAACGTGAGAGAGAACCTCTTCGGCGCCTTCTTCTACAACACGGCCCTCGTCCCCGTGGCAGCCGGCATCCTCTATCCGGTCTGGGGGATCACGATGAACCCCATCCTCGCAGGCGCTGCCATGGCCATGAGCTCGGTGACCGTCGTCAGCAATGCTAACCGTCTCAGATTCCTGAAGGTGAGGTGAGCGATGGACAGGGTGATAGTAACAGCAGCCGGAATTCTCACCATCGGATGGATCGTCTGGTTCTTCCTCTTCTCAAAGAAGAAGCAATACAGGGCCGCCGTCTCATCCGGCATCCAGGAGGTCTTCATCAGGGTGAAAGGAGGCTACGACCCCGACGTGATCGTTGCAAAGGCGGGAAAACCCCTGAGGCTCGTCTTCAAGCGGGAGGAAGAGGCCTCCTGCACGGAGATGGTCGTCTTCGGCGCATTCAACAAGTCCGCTAAGCTGCCGCCCTACGAGGAGGTGGTGGTGGAGCTGCTGCCAGAGAAACCCGGCGAATACGACTTCTCCTGCCAGATGGGCATGATCAGGGGAAAACTCATAGTCGAGGAGTGACGAGGCGGCCTTCGCAGGCCGCTGCCGGCAGCTCCGTCGAGGAAAAAACAGTTGGAAGGAGGTAGACCATGCATAAAGATCCAGTATGCGGCAGGAAGATGAATCCCAACAAGGCACACATAACGATCGAGTACGAGGGGAAGACCTACTATCTGTGCTGCCCCCTCTGCCAGGCGGAGTTCGAAAAGAACCCCGGTAAATACGTCAAGAAGGAGAAGAGCGGCCGCTGAGCCCGCCCCCCTCCCGCAGGGTCATGCCTGCGGGAGGGGCCGGAGCGCCGCAACCCCAAAGAAACGGGAGTGCTCCATCAGGAGCATCAACGTCCTCTGCAAGGGATTCATTGTCGGAAGGGCCAACCATTGAGGCGATCGGCCTCTGCGAGAGCCGCTCACTTGATTATCAGCACGCTTACGTCCTCGGGCTTCCGCTGAACCTCTATGGTGACGTCATCGCCGTAACGCCTGATGAGCAGGTCTACGCTCTTCTTCCCGGTAACCGTCAGGTTCTTGATGAAGACATGCTGAAGGAACTCCGGCAGGACCGGCTGCCTGAATA
>DRKX01000080.1 GCA_011051565.1 Nitrospirota bacterium
ACTCCCCGATCCCGAGAAGGGTTGTATGATGTTCTGGATCAGAATGCGGCTGAAACCTGGACGGTGAGGCGGTTGTCCTTCTCCACGGTGTCAGGGACGTCAACCTGAGTCCAGTATTCGGCCATCGCCTTGATGTTCTGAGTGAAGTAGTACGAAGAGTTGAGCGTGAGCTCGGTGTACTCGGAAGTTCCGTCGTTCTTCTCGTAGCTGTCCACCCTGAGAAGGGGCACGATCCAGGGTCTGGAGTTCTTGGACATCACATAGAGCGTCTGGAAATACCAGGCGTTGTTCTTCTCCTTGACTCCGGCTGCATTGTCGTCTTCGGCTCTGAGGAAGACGCCCATGAACCTGAAGTCGTTGTAATCGGCCTGGAAGTCGAGACCGAGGCGCCTGAAGTCACGCGTAACGCCCGAAGCGGCATCATCCCACTGTCCGTCCACGCCGAAGAAACCTATCATGGTGTCGGGGATAACGTCCCAGGCAACCCTTGCGTGTATGTTCTTTGCATCCTCACCCTCGGCATCCGCAGCAACACCGCTCAGCCCGAGTGTATAGAATACGTTGCTGGCCGGCCTGCCCGAGATCGAGACCACCTGGCGCGAGCTGCGCAGTTTGCCGCCGGCGTCGGCACCGCCGAACGCCTGGTCGATCACGGAGTACTTGCCCCTCGTCAGCAGACGCGATGAGTAAGTATCGTAGGGGTCGGCCCAGAGCATGTCGGAGTATGAAAACTGCAGGTTGAGCAGCTCAGAGTGGTGGTATTCGAGGGCTGCAGTGGGTATCTCGACGTTGAAGCCGTTTTCGTCCTCTGCCTCGAGCTCGAGGAAGCCGGATACGTTCTTGTAGAGTATACCCGCCGCCATCAGCTCGGCCTCGTGCAGTGACCTCAGCTTCCTCTCACCGCTGTCCTTCTTGTCAAATGGCCTCGCAGTCAGCACTGCCGAGACCGGAAAGGTCTTGCCGAGGTACAGGCCGTCGGAGATCGCCGTATCCTTGTCCTGAACACCGGCGAACCTGTAGCCGTTCTCCTTGAACGCCCTGCCCGTGGCGTTCAGCATCGGCCACGCATTGTGGCATGTACTGCAGTCAGTCTTGAACTTCCTGGCAAATGCCGGAACAGCATCCGCATCCTGGACCGATATGGAAATGATACCTGCAATAAGTAACAACATGAAGACTATACTCGTCACGCTGAAGCGTCTACCCATATTAACCTCCTCAGTTCTTGAAACTATCCAAGCATTCTTGATCGAAGCAGGGCAACCCTGCCTGGCTGTTCTGATGAACACCTCGTCTCTTCAGCTCCGCAGACCACCTCCCCTCAACTCTGACTTTGAACAAAAATCAATTGAAACAACAACACTGAAACAATGAAATTATATTACCTCGTACGCAACCGAGTCAAGCGCAAAACGGTACTCGCCCCGTACGGACGTGTCCACCCTGGCGCCGGCGTGACGGGAATACTATAACTGTTTGACGGCTCAGGAATCAATCTCGGCACTGAAGAGGGATCCCGGATGCCGGAGTCGGCCGGATCACGGTGTGTACTGAAGTCTATCCGTTCTCATGAACCCTGCCCTTGCAGATGACGGCAACCGGCACCCCCTTCAACCTCCAGCCGTCGAACGGCGTGTTCCTGCCCATCGAGGCGAAGCCTTCCGCATCCACGGTGAACTCCCTGTCGCGGTCGAGGAGGACGATGTCAGCCGTAGAGCCCCTTCTCAGGCTCCCCTTTCCTATTCCAGTGATTCTTGAAGGATTCAGCGCCGTCTTCTCGACGAGTCCGCTCATAGACAGGACCCCCTCGTCGACCAGTCTCAGACAGAGCGGAAGCGCGGTCTCAAGACCTGATATGCCGGATGCCGCCCTGTCGAACTCGCAGAGTTTCTCATCCATGTGGTGGGGGGCATGGTCTGTGGCGATGACGTCGAGCGTGCCGTCTGCAAGCCCCTCTTTCACCGCCTCCACGTCCCTCTCCGTCCTCAGGGGGGGATTCATCTTGGCGTTGGTGTTGTATCCGGCCACCGCCTCCTCCGTGAGCGTGAAGTAGTGCGGACACGTCTCTGCGGTGACGTCTATCCCTGCCCTCTTCGCCTCCCTCACGGCCGCGACCCCACCCGCAGTGGATACGTGTGCAATGTGCAGCCTTCCACCGGTGAGTGCCGCGAGCTCTATATCGCGCTTGATCATTATGATCTCAGCCTCGGCAGGGATACCCCTGAGCCCGAGCCTTACGGACAGAGCCCCCTCGTTCATCACCCCACCGGCCGAGAGGCTCAGGTCCTCGGCATGAGAGATCACCGGCACTCCGAAGACCTTCGAGTACTCGAGCGCCCTCCTCATCAGGAGGCTCTTCGACACCGGAAGGCCGTCGTCGGAGAACGCCACGCACCCTGCGTCCCTCATCATCCCCATCTCCGCAAGCTCCTCACCCTTCTGTCCCTTGGTGATCGCCCCGATGGTGTAGACATAGCAGGCACCCTCTGCGTAGGCCTTCCTGAGTATGAACTCGGTGACGGTCTCGTTGTCGTTGACCGGCTTCGTGTTAGGCATGCAGCATACGGCCGTGAAACCGCCTCTCACTGCAGCCGTCGTGCCCGTCCTTATGGTCTCCTTATGCTCATACCCGGGCTCCCTCAGGTGGACGTGCATGTCTACGAGCCCTGGCAGCACATAGAGTCCCTCTGCATCGATGATCTCGATTCCCGGCCCGACGGGCGGTTCCGGCTCCGGGGACCGGAGCCGGACATCGCTTATCCTCCCATCCTCAACAAGCACGTCTCCCTTACCGTCGATCCCTTGCGACGGGTCCACTATGTGGCCGTTTCTTATCAAGAGGTTCAAGCCCTTCTTCATAATGGGACTCCTTCTTCTGTTCATCAAGGTCGTGAAAAGAGGGCTGAAAAGAAACCTGTCTGCCCTCCTTCTTTTTTATGGATCCCCGTCACTGGTCTCGTCAGCCTCCGCTCCTCGCGCCCGACAGCAGGTAGAGCACCGCCATCCTGACCGCAATGCCGTTCGTCACCTGATCGAGAATGACGGACTGGGGACTGTCTGCAACGTCGGAGACGATCTCGATCCCGCGGTTCATGGGCCCTGGGTGCATCACTACGGCATCGGGCCTTGCGAGTGCGAGCCGCTCCCTCGTCAGTCCCCAGAGCCTGAAGTATTCGTCCGTGGTGGGAAAGAATCCCGTGTCCTGTCTCTCCATCTGGATGCGCAGCATCATGACGACATCTACGTCTCCGAGCCCCTCTTCCATGCTGTGGAATACCTCTATGTCAGGGTCGAAGAGCCCCTCGGGTATCAGCGTCGGCGGACCGATCAGCCTCACATCCGCCCCCAGGGTCCTCAGGCAGTATATGTTGGACTTCGCGACCCGGCTGTGCAGGATGTCGCCGACGATTGCGATACTGAGCCCGCTTATGCCGCCGAACCTCTCCATAATCGTGAATGCATCGAGGAGGGCCTGCGTTGGATGTTCGTTTATGCCGTCGCCGGCGTTGATCACAGAGGCATTCAGGTGGTCTGCAAGGAGATGCGGCACCCCGGACGAGGAATGCCTGATGATGACGACGTCGGCGCCGAGTGCCTGAATCGCCGTAGCGGTATCGATCAGGCTCTCTCCCTTGACCACCGAGCTGGCTGACACCGAGAAGTTTATCACGTCCGTACTGAGTCTCTTGGCTGCGAGCTCGAAGGACGTCCTCGTTCTCGTCGAGGGTTCGAAGAAGAGGTTGACGACGGTCTTTCCTCTCAGGGTCGGGACCTTCTTGATGTCCCTGCGGAGGACGTCCTTGAAACCGACGGCGGTATCCAGAATCAGCTCGATCTCTTCACGGGACAGGTCCTTTATGCCTACGATATCCTTGCTCCTCAGTTGCCGGCCCGTCTCACCCACTTAGTTCACTCACCCCTTGACCAGTTTTTATCGCATGCCGTGCCCGCCAGACCGGGACGCGGCACCGCCTTCTCACTTCCCGGTGAGCACGACCCTGTCAACACCGGCCTCTTCAGAAAACTCGACATTGACGGTCTCGCCGACCGAGGTCGGGACGCTCTTTCCGACGAAATCGGCCCTCACGGGCAGTTCCCGGTGGCCCCTGTCTATGAGAACGGCGAGCTCTATCCGAGCCGGCCTGCCGATATCCATCAGGGCATCCATCGCCGCCCTTATCGAGCGGCCCGTGAAGAGCACGTCATCCACCAGCACGACCACCTTTCCGGTTATCTCGAAAGGAATGTCCGTCTTCCTGACGGCGGGATACTCTTTACGGATATTCAGGTCGTCCCTGTACAGGGCGATGTCGAGCATTCCCACCGGCACGTCGCGACCCTCGATCGACTTAATCCTTTCTGCAAGCCGCTTCGAGAGATGGACGCCGCCCCTCTGGATTCCGACGAGACACAGCCCCTCGACCCCCCTGTTTTTTTCGAGAATCTCATGAGCCATCCTCGTGATGGTCCTCTCCATATCCGTGCTGTCAAGAAGTTCCTTTGTCATGACATAAAAAGACCCTTCCCCTTGCAATCAGGAGAAAGGCCTTATGGAGATTGATTGAAGTCCACACTGTTCGATCTTCAGGCCCTGTCGCACCGGCATCGAGCGGTCGGCCTGAAGGTGATCCTATTAAAGCACGTACGCCGGCATTTTTTCAACCGATACGGCCGCAGCCGTCTCTACTGTCCCTTCTTCTCGGCAAGCTGCACCCTGATCATCGCCCTGTCGAGGGCGGCCTGTGCACGGGCGAAGTCGATCTGCTCCTGCTTTCTCAGCCTCTCCTCCGCACGCCTCATGGCACTCTTTGCCCTTTCGACGTCAATGTCCTCGGCCCGTTCGGCGCTGTCGGCGAGGATCAGCACCCTGTCCTCATTCACCTCTGCATAGCCGGAGTTGACGAAGACGTAGCTCACCGTCCCGCCCTTCTTGCAGACGAGCATCCCTATCTTGAGAGTGGTCACGAACGGGACGTGCCCGGGCAGCACTCCGAACTCACCTTCCGTGCCGGTTGCTACCACCTCGTCGACCTCTTCCTTCAGGACCGGGCCGTATGGGGAGACCACTTCGAGGGTCAATTTCTCAGCCATGTGAAACTCCGTTCGTCCATCGTGGTTATCGTATCAGCCCTTGCTCCATCCAAGCTTTGCGGCCTTCTCCTCTGCCTCTTCAATTGTGCCGACCATGTAGAAGGCCTGCTCGGGCATGTCGTCGTACTTGCCTTCGATTATGGCGCTGAAGCCTTTTATCGTATCTTCCAGCTTGACGTACTTGCCGGGAGTGCCGGTGAACGTCTCGGCGACGTGGAACGGCTGGCTCAGGAACCTCTGTATCTTTCTCGCCCTGGCGACCGTCAGCTTGTCGTCCTCGGAGAGTTCCTCCATACCGAGAATCGCGATTATGTCCTGGAGTTCCTTGTACCTCTGCAGGATCATCTGGACACCCCTGGATACACTGTAGTGTTCCTCGCCCACCACCCTCGGATCGAGAGCCCTCGATGTGGAGTCGAGCGGGTCGACCGCAGGGTAAATTCCGAGTTCCGATATCTGCCTCGACAGGACGACCGTGCCGTCGAGGTGAGTGAACGCCGTTGCGACGGCAGGGTCGGTCAGGTCGTCTGCAGGGACGTATATCGCCTGCATGGAGGTGATGGAGCCCTTCTTCGTGGTCGTGATCCTCTCCTGGAGCATACCCATGTCGGTGGCGAGGTTCGGCTGATAACCGACGGCGGAGGGCATCCTGCCAAGGAGTGCCGAGACCTCAGAGCCGGCCAGTGTATACCTGAATATGTTGTCAATGAATATGAGGACGTCCTGTCCCTGATCCCTGAAGTACTCGGCGGCCGTCAGCGCTGTAAGGGAAACCCTCAGCCTTGCACCGGGAGGCTCGTTCATCTGGCCGTATATCAGTGCGGCCTTGTCTATGACCCCGGACTCCTTCATCTCGAGGTAGAGGTCGTTGCCCTCTCTCGTCCTCTCGCCCACACCGGCGAAGACCGAGACACCACCGTGAACCAGGGCTATGTTGTGGATCATCTCCATTATGACGACCGTCTTGCCGACACCTGCACCTCCGAACATCCCCATCTTGCCGCCCCTGACGAACGGGACGAGCAGGTCGAAGACCTTGACCCCGGTCTCGAAGACCTGGGTCGTCGGCTCCTGTTCTGCGAACTCCGGTGCCTGCCTGTGTATCGGCCATCTCTCTTCCGCCTCTATAGGACCGGCCTGATCATAGGGATCGCCTACGACATTGAGTATCCTGCCGAGGGTCGCCTCTCCGACCGGGACCGTTATCGGCTGACCAGTGTCGACGGCCGTCATCCCGCGAACCAGTCCGTCGGTCGGACCCATGGCGATTGTCCTGACCGTGTTCTCACCGAGGTGGGATGCCACCTCGAGGGTGAGCCGGATCTCCGAGGTCCCCTTCTCCGGGTCTGCGGGCTGCTCTATCTTCAGTGCGTTCAGTATCGCAGGCAGTTCCGTCTCGAACTCCACGTCAACCACTGCACCTATCACCTGAACAACCTTTCCTGTATTCATCGTTAAATACCTCCTCTATTGATTGTCTGTCTGATGATCCACTCCACCGGCGGACCCGGCCGCAACCTCAACTCGGCTCGACTACGCACAAAGCGCCTTCCCGGATCATGACGCGGCGACAGGCCTCAGCGCTCTGACAGGATCAATCCTTGATCGCCTCGGCACCGCCGACTATATCCATCAGTTCCTTCGTGATTGCCGCCTGACGCGCCTTGTTGTATTCGAGCGTCAGCCTCTCTATCATGTCCTCGGCACTCTTGGTGGCGTTCTCCATGGCGGTCATCCTCGCCGCCTCTTCCGAGACGCGCGACTCCAGCATGGTCCTGTAGAGCTGTATCTCGACGCTCTTCGGGAGAAGCCTGCTGAATATCTCCTCCTCCGCAGGCTCGAACAGGAAGTCCTTCATCTCCCCCTCTTCGTCGTGCTCCATGCCGCCTATGGGCAGGAGCCTCAGCTTCGTGACGTTCTGGACGACGACCGACTTGAACTCGTTGTATATCAGGTACAGCTCGTCAAAGGTCTCGTCTATGTACTTGTTCATGAGGTCTGCCGCGATCCCCTGAACCGTCGAGTAGGATATGTTTCCCGAAAGCCCGGTCCACGACTCCCTGATCGTGATGTTCCTGCGCCTGAAGTAGTCCCGCGCCTTCCTGCCCACGGTGCTCACGCTTATCTCGAAACCCTCACCCTTGAGGTCATTCATGAGCTGTTCCGCGGCCTTAATGACATTAGTATTGAAAGCACCGCACAGGCCCTTGTCGCTCGTAAGGACCAGTATCTCTACGGTCTTTCTCGGCCTCACCCTGAGCAGCGGATGAATGTCCTGCTCACCCGGCTGCGCGAGTGACTGCAGAACCTCCCTCATCTTGTCCGAGTAAGGCCTCAGTGCGAACATGCGTTCCTGGGCCCTCCTGAGCTTCGCCGCCGAGACCATCTTCATGGCCCTCGTTATCTTCGACGTGCTCTTGATCGAGCTGATTCTTCTCTTTATGTCCCTTAGGGTCGCCATCTCTCTCCCTTATGCTCCTTGGTTCAATGCCTTAAAGCTCATTGTTACGGCTGAAACGTCGACTTGAATGCGGTTATCGCCTCGTTGATCTTGTTCTTCAGTTCCTCGTCGAGGGCCTTCTTGTTCATTATCTCCTCTTTTATCTCCGGCTTCTGGCTCCTGAAGTAGCTGAGGAGGCCCTGCTCGAAGTTGCCGATGGACTCAACCGGCAGGTCGTCGAGGAATCCCTGAGTGCCCGCGTAGAGCACTATGATCTGCTCATCCAGCGGCAACGGCTGATACTGATCCTGCTTCAGGATCTCCACCATCCTCTTTCCACGCTCTATCTGCATGAGGGTCGCCTTGTCGAGGTCCGACCCGAACTGAGCGAACGCCGCCAGTTCCCTGAACTGCGCAAGGTCGAGCCTAAGCGTGCCCGCGACCTGCTTCATCGCCTTTGTCTGAGCGGCACCGCCGACACGGCTGACCGACAGGCCGACATTGACGGCAGGCCTGATGCCTGCGTAAAAGAGGTCCGGCTCGAGGTATATCTGGCCGTCCGTGATGGATATGACGTTGGTGGGTATGTATGCCGAGACGTCACCCGCCTGGGTTTCGATTATAGGGAGGGCCGTCAACGAGCCCCCACCGAGCTTGTCCGAAAGCTTGGCAGCCCTCTCGAGCAGCCTCGAGTGGAGATAGAACACGTCTCCGGGGTATGCCTCGCGGCCGGGCGGGCGCCTGAGGAGGAGCGAGAGCTGCCTGTAGGCCGCAGCCTGCTTGCTCAGATCGTCGTATATGATGAGGGCGTGTTTTCCGTTGTCCCTGAAATACTCTCCCATCGCACAGCCTGCATAAGGGGCGATGTACTGAAGGGGTGCAGGCTCCGACGCCGTCGAGGTGACGACTATCGTATAGTCGAGGGCACCGTTCTCCTCGAGCGTCTTGACCACCCTCGCAACAGAGGCCCGCTTCTGTCCGACGGCCACATATATGCAGAAGACGTCACTGTCCTTCTGGTTTATTATGGCATCGATGGCGATCGCCGTCTTTCCCGTCTGGCGGTCGCCGATTATGAGCTCCCTCTGCCCCCTGCCTATCGGGATCATCGCATCGATGGCCTTCAGGCCTGTCTGCAGGGGCTCTCCGACAGGCTGCCTGTCCACTATTCCGGGGGCGACGATGTCCACGTGCCTCGTCTCCTTCGTATCAATGGGCCCCTTGCCGTCGATCGGCTGGCCTATGGCGTTGACGACCCTGCCGAGCATCGCCTCGCCGACCGGCACCTCCATGATCCTGCCGGTGCGCTTGACGATGTCTCCTTCCTTTATGAGGGTGTCCTCTCCGAAGAGCACCGCGCCGACCATGTCTTCCTCGAGGTTCAATGCCATGCCGTAGACGTTGTTCGGAAACTCGAGCAGTTCACTCGCCATGGCGTTCTCCAGGCCGTAGACCCTCGCTATACCGTCACCGACACTCAGCACGGTCCCGATCTCGCTGACGTCAACCTTCTTCTCGAAGTCGCTGATCTGCTGCTTGATCAGCTCGCTGATCTCCTCAACCTTGATTTCCATCATATCACCCCTTTATTAACTCTTCTTTTAAAAGCCTGAGCTGCCCCTTAAGGCTGCTGTCGTACATGGTACTGCCGACCTTCACCACGATGCCGCCTATCAGTTCCGGGTCGTAGACGTATTCGACATCCACATCCCTGCCCGTCAGTTTCCTGAGGGACGCCACGAGCCTCTCTTCGTATTCCCCGTCGAACCTGAACGGAGTGACGACCGTCGCCTTCGCCTTCCTCTTCTTCTCGAAGTAGATATTCATGAAGTGCCTTATGATGTCTGGCAGGGCGGATACGGCCTTGCGTTGGGCGATGAAGACGAGAAACCTCTTCACCTCGCTGCAGAAGCCGAGTCTCTCTGCGAGCCCCTCGATCGTCCTGCGCCTCTCGTCTTCGTCGAACAGCGGGCTTATGAAGAAGTTCCTTATCTCCTTGCTTGCACCCATCAGCTCGTTGACGATGCTCAACTCGGCCATGGCCCTCTCGGCCGTCTCCACACCCGTTACGTTGAAGAGCATCCTGGCATACTTCTTTGCGGACTTCTTCTCCTTACCCGCCATCTTAACCCTCTAACCTCTTTATCGACTCTTCAAGCAGCTTCAACTGTTCCTCCTCGGTGAGCCTCTCCTTCAGCCTCTTCTCCGCAAGCCGCAAGGCGAGGCCTGACGCCTCCGCCCTGAGGGCGGCTTTTGCGTTCTTCAGCTCCATCTCTATGTTCGTCCTCGCCTGCTGTCTTATCTTCTCGCTCATCTCCCTGCCCTGCTCCACCAGGCTGTCATGCTCGGCCTGGCCGGACTGTTTTGCAGAGGAGACGATCCTCTCTATCTCCTGGTCCTTGAGCTTCAGCTTCTCCTCCACCTCTGCGAGGGCCTTCTGCGCCAGCTCCTTTGCCTCTCTCGCCTCGGCAAGAGACTTCTCTATAAGTTCGGTCCTCTGCCTGAAATACTCCTTTGCGGGTTTCGTGAGGAACTTCACGAGGATGAAGACGAGGACGGCGAAGTTGATGACCTTCCAGAGCCAGTCCTTCCAATCACCGCCACCTCCACCGGCTCCCTCCATGGCAAAGGCCTCGGCAGCGTGTAACAGCAGGATCGTTACGGCTGACGATACGACGGCCAAGGGCGAAAATCCGCTCCTTGTCTCTGAATCTCGACTCTTCTCTACTACTGAACCTTGAATTTCGGACATTGTCACTCTTCCATCCCTGACGCTTGAATTCACACTTCCACGAGCTTCGCAACGATCTCTTCGGAGAACTTCCTGACATCCTCACCGAGCATCCTGCGCACCTTCTCGGTCTCGCGCTTTATCTCCGCCCTCGCAGCCTCGATCTCCCTCAGCGCCTCCTCGTGGGCCTTCTCGATCATCTCCTTCTGCTTCTCGACACCCTCCTGTCTCAGAGAGTTGTAGACCTCCTTCGCCTTCTCCCTCGCCTCGGCAAGCTCTCTGTTGAACCGCGACAGCTCTTCGTCCTTCCTCTCGTTGAGCCTCTTGGCCTCTTCGATGGCGCCGTCTATGTTCTCCTTCCGCTCCTTGAAGAGGTTGAGAAGAGGCCTGAAGAGCAGGACATTCAGCAGGAATATCAGAACGAGAAAGTTGGCCGACTGGACAAAAAACCATTTGTTTAGTTCGAGCATATCATCACCAAGGGGTTAGATTTTATTACAGTTATGTTAAATTGTGGTGAACTTTATCACAGATATTTATTCTTTGTCAAGAATGCCGAGAAAAAAAATTCTTATGGAATCAAAAGTTTTTTAAATTGACCTCTTCCCTCGATATGCTATAATGCTATAAACGGGGCGATCGCAGAAAACTTTCCGAAAAAAGGAGGAATCATGGCTTTTTGGGATAAGCTGAAAAGAGACATCAAGAAAGGCATCGACGAAGGGTTGCATGCATTCAAGGAAGGGACGACCGTCATAAAGAAGAGGGCCGAGACCTTGTCCGACGACGTGAAGAACAAGGTGAAGGTGTTCGAGCTCAAACAGAAGATACAGGTCCACCTTACGGACCTCGGCGGAAGGGTATACGAGATCGCCTCTGACAGGAGAAGGAACCCACTGGCAAACGACAAGGTGAAGGCCATAGTGGAGAAGATCAAGAAGATAGAGGCTCAGATCGAAAAGATCGAGGCCAGGGAACAAAAGAAGGCCTCCGCTGCGAGGACGGCGAGAAAGGCCGGCAAAAAGAGGGCCGGTAAGACGGGTGCAAGGAAGACGGCCGCTAAGAAGACCGTCACCGGAAGGCGTACCAAGAAGGCATGAAGCCAGGGGGAGGGCACTCGACCCTCCCCGGCCTGCTAATCCTCCAGCGTGATAGCCTCAACAGGACAGACCTCGACCGCCTCCTGGCAATCGCACGTGTCACACGCGTCGGGATTCTTCACGTGGGCCTTGCCGTCGTCCTGCATCTCGAAGACCTCAGGGCAGATAGCCACACACGACTCGCACCCTTCGCACAGATCCCAGTCAATCACGGGTTTTGCCATAGCAACAACCTCCTCGTTGATAGATATGCACCTGCCATGCAGGTAAGTTCACACTCGTCAGGAAGCCTCGCAACGCCGCCCTGCCCCCTGCTGTCACACATGCATCAGCTGCGGTTTCACAATTTCTTCATCAGTTGAAGTATATAATAATAGCAGCATGGGATAATAGTATAATATAATATTTCAAACTACAAGTTAAAAGTAAAGTATGACGGGGGCGGAAGTCACGAATGCAGATAACATTGCCCGTAAAGGGAATGAGCTGTGCCTCGTGCGTGAAGGCCGTGGAGAAAGCACTCGGCAGGGTCGAGGGTGTCACGGACGTATCGGTAAACTTCGCCTCTGAGAAGGCGACGGTCACGGCACGAGACGCGGTTCCCCTCGAGCGACTGATAGGGGCGGTCAGGGCCGAGGGTTACGACGTTGCGACATCGAGGCTCGAGTTTGCAGTCAAGGGGATGACGTGCGCTGCATGTTCGGCCGCAGTCGAACGCGCACTGAAAGGGCTCTACGGTGTGGTGAGCGTCAATGTCAATCTCGCAACCGGAAAGGCCCTCGTCGAATACATCCCAACACTGACCGGGTTCGAGGATTTCAAGCAGAGGGTCAAGGCTGAAGGTTACGAGGCGGAGGCCGTAACAGAGGAGTTCACGGACCGGGAGAGGGAGGAGAGGGAGAGGGAGTACAGGGAACTCCTGCTCAGGTTCAGGGTGAGCGCGGTGCTCTCGGCACTCGTACTGCTTGGGAGCGTAACCGGCATCCCCCTCCTTTCAAACCGCTATATCCTATTCCTCCTTGCCACGCCCGTGCAGTTCTGGGGTGGAATGAGGTTTTACAGGTCTGCCTGGACCGCAATGAGGCACTTCTCGACCAACATGAACACTCTCGTCGCCATGGGCACGTCCGCGGCGTATCTCTACAGTGTGACTGCCACGTTCTTCCCCTCGATATTCGTAAGCGGCGGGCTTGAGGCGAACGTCTATTTCGACACGTCGGCCATAATAATAACCCTAATCCTCCTCGGCCGGCTCCTCGAGGCGAGGGCGAGGGGGAGGACGTCCGAGGCAATGCGGAAGCTCATGGGACTGCAGGCCAAGACCGCAAGGGTGGAGCGCAACGGGAGGGAGGACGAGATACCCATAGAGGAGGTCGTCACAGGTGATACGGTCATCGTGAGACCCGGCGAGAGGATACCCGTGGACGGAGTGGTGACCGAGGGATACTCGTCGGTCGACGAGTCCATGCTCACCGGCGAGAGCCTGCCTGTGGAGAAGTCGGCGGGCGACACGGTCTTCGGAGGCACGATAAACAAGTTCGGCAGCTTCAAGCTCAGGGCGACCAAGATCGGAAAAGAGACGGCCCTCGCGCAGATAATACGTCTTGTGGAGGAGGCGCAGGGCAGCAAGGCCCCCATACAGAGACTCGCCGACAGGGTGGCCTCCGTGTTCGTACCGGCCGTGATCACGACCGCCACTCTCACATTCGCCCTCTGGTATCTACTCGACCCCGAACCGTCATTCACGAGGGCTCTGATGAACTTCATAGCCGTACTCATAATCGCCTGTCCCTGCGCCCTCGGGCTCGCCACCCCCACGGCGATAATGGTCGGCACCGGGAAGGGCGCTGAAAAGGGCATACTCATAAGGAATGCAGAGGCCCTCGAGACGGCGCACAAGATACAGGCCATAATCCTCGACAAGACGGGGACCATAACAAAGGGAGAGCCCGAACTGACCGACACGGTAAGCACCGACGGCTCCGACGGCGATGAAATACTGCGACTCTCGGCATCGGCTGAAAAGGTCTCGGAGCACCCGCTCGCAGAGGCCGTTGTGAAGAAGGCGAAAGAGCGCGGGCTCCCGCTCGCAGACCCCGAAGCGTTCGAGGCGATCCCCGGAGGCGGGATACGTGCCAGGGTGGGCACCGACAGCGTATTCATCGGCAACCTCCCGCTGATCGAAAAGGAAGGGATCGAGGTGCCTGCAGGCGTAGCAGAGACGGTCGAGAGGCTCTCAACTGAGGGCAAGACCGCGGTCCTCGTATCGGTCAACAACAGGGTCAAGGGCGTATTCGCAATAGCCGACTCGATAAAAGAGGGCTCTGCCGAGGCCGTGTCCGGGCTGAAGAGCATGGGTATCGAGGTGGTCATGCTCACGGGGGACAACGAGCGGACCGCCTCCCGCATAGCCGAGCTGGTCGGGATCGAGAGGTTCTTTGCGGGTGTACTGCCCGAGGGAAAGGTCGAGGTCGTGAAAAGGCTGAAGCGGGAAGGGAAGGTCGTCGCCATGGTGGGCGACGGAATCAACGACGCCCCCGCCCTTGCAGAGGCCGACGTGGGCATCGCCATAGGAACCGGGACCGACATAGCCATGGAGGCGTCGGACATCACCATCATAAAGGGTGACCTGAGGAGCGTGGTCGAGGCTGTCAAGTTGAGCAGGCTCACCCTGAAGACGATAAAACAGAACCTCTTCTGGGCCTTCTTCTACAACGTGGTCGGCATCCCGATCGCTGCAGGCATCCTCTACCCGTTCGGAGGCCCCCTTCTGAACCCTGTCTTCGCCTCCGCCGCCATGGCCTTCAGTTCGGTCTCCGTCGTTACAAACTCCCTGAGGCTGAGAACCAAGAGGCTCTGATAGGGATGGGTCCCGAAAGAAGGGAGAGGGAAGAGAAGGTCCTCCTTGCCCATGGCAGCGGCGGCAAGGCAATGCACTCCTTCATCAGGGAGATGCTCGCTCCGCTCATGAGCATCGAGGACTTCAACGACTCCGCCCCGATCCCCTTCATGGAAGACAGTGGCGCACCCGCGGAGAGACTCGTATTCACCACGGACAGCTATGTCGTCTCTCCGCTCTTCTTCCCCGGAGGCGACATCGGGTCCCTCTCGGTGAACGGGACCATCAACGACCTCTCAATGGCAGGGGCTTCCGCACTCTGCCTCTCACTCGGCCTGATCATCGAGGAGGGCTTCCCGGTCGACTCTCTCCTCCGCATACTCGGCTCCGTGAAGGAGGCCGCAGAGGCGGCCGGCGTCAGGATAGTCACCGGGGATACGAAGGTCGTCGAGAGGGGAAAGGGGGACGGGCTATTCATAAACACCTCAGGCGTCGGCGCGGTGCGCAAGGGGTTGGCCCTCTCGCCCCGGAACGTCGTCCCCGGAGATGCCGTCATACTGAGCGGCACCATCGGCAACCACGGCGTGGCTGTCATGGCCGAACGCAACGGCTTCACCTTCGACCCTCCCGTCCTGAGTGATACCGCCGCCCTGAACGGGTTGGTCGACGCCATGCTCTCACACACCGGTGACATCCACGCCATGAGGGACCCCACGCGGGGCGGGCTTGCGACGACACTGAAGGAGATCGCCGTCGAGTCCGGCACGTGCATAGAGATCGACGAGACAGAGATACCCGTGTCGGGCAGTGTCAGGGGTGCATGTGAGCTGCTCGGCCTCGACCCCCTGCATGTGGCGAACGAGGGTGTGCTTGTTGCTTTTGTCGACGAAAGTGTGGCAAAATCTCTATTGGAGAGGATGAAGGAAGACCCTCTCGGCAGAGATTCCGCCGTGATCGGACGCGTCAAGGAAAGGCCGGAGGGGACCGTGGTGCTCAAGACCGCGATCGGCGGCAGACGGATCGTGGACATGCTCCATGGAGAGCAGTTGCCCCGCATCTGCTAGGCCGGAACGGCCAGCTATCGAAAAAGGGGGGTCGATGCCGGAAGTGCCGGATGGACGTGAACCGGCTCAACCTGAGAGCCACCTCGCAACGAATCGACCCGTGACTGAGAGAGTGGTTCTCCGCTTCAAGGACGGCTCTGTGGTCAAGGGCAGCCTGAGGGATTTTTCCGAGACGAAGAGGGAATTGAGCATCGAGGAACATCCCACGGGCAGGATTCTCACCGTCAGTGTCGACCTGCTGAAGGCCGTCTTCTTCGTCAAGTCCTTCGATGGAGACCCCTCCTACCGCGAGATCAAACGCTACGGCATATCGAAGGAGAAAGGCAGGAAGGTCTACGTCCGGTTCAAGGACAAGGAGAGCCTGCTCGGATATCTCGATGGAGAACTCCCGTGGCGAAAGGGGTTTTTCCTGTCGGGGACTGACGGGGAGAGCACCGGATTCTTCCTCATACCGGTCGATGAAGGCTGCAACAACACCAAGGTTTTCGTCGTCGGCTCGGCCGTCGACGACATAGCCGTGATATAGGAGACCCAGGTGGATATGTCGAGATGCGCAAAACATGGTGAAACAGCCGGAAGGCCTCAGCACACCACCGGTGTGAGCGGCTGGATACCGATACTCCTCGCCGGACTGATCATACTGCTTCTGCCTTCCGCGCCCGCGTATTCGAGCATCCTCATAGACAGGGTGGTGGCGGTGGTCGACAGGGACGTGATCACCTGGAGCGAGCTCTACAAGGCGATGGAGTTCGAACTGGCGGGCAAGCTCGCAGGGCTCACGCCTGAAGAGAAGAGGAGTCGGTTGAAGAGATACGAGAAGGACTTCCTGCGCATGCTGATCGACAAGAAGATACAGCTCAACGAGGCAAGGAGGCTCAACATCGGGGTGTCGAAAGAAGACGTGGAGAGGGCCGTCAACCGGATACGCATCAAGTACGGCCTCAGCGAAGAGGCGTTCCTCGAGGCACTGAAGAAGGAGGGGTTCACGCTCCAGGAATACAAGAAGAAGGTCTCCGAGCAGATAATACTGAGCAAACTCGTCAACCTCGAGGTCAGGAGCAAGCTCATGGTCACGGAGAAGGAAATAGACGACTACATCGCGGCAAACGGTGAGGGCATCGACACGTCCGAGGGATACCGCGTGCGCCACATATTCTTCCCAGCCGCTACGCCCGCAGAGAAGAAGGCGGCGGAGGAGAAGGCGGCAGAGGCCATGAAGCTCCTGAACAGCGGAGCACCGTTCGAAGACACGGCCCGGAGGTTCTCCGAAGGCTCGGATGCTTCCAATGGCGGAGACCTCGGGCTGATAAGGAAGAAGGACCTCGCCCCCGAGTTTATCGAGGTCATCGAGGGACTGAAGGTGGGAGAGTACAGCAAGCCGTTCTGGTCGGGCAGAGGGCTGCACATAATCAAGCTCGAGGGAAGAACCCTGCCTGAATCCGACGAGGAGCTGAGGAAGAAGGTGCGGGGGATACTCATCGAAGAGAAACTGAGGAAGTCGCTGAACGACTACATCCGTTCACTGAGGAGCAAGGTCTTCATAGAGGTGAAGCTCTGAGCCCATGAAGACGGCCCTCACCATAGCCGGCTCAGACCCGACCTGCGGTGCAGGAGTCCAGCTCGACATCAAGGTCTTCCAGCGCATCGGGGTGCACGGCCTCTCGGTCGTCACATCCATAACGTCTCAAAACACCACGGGCGTCAAGTCCGTCCATCCCGTCGACACCGGCACGGTCGTCGAGCAGCTCGATGTATTGATCGAAGATATCAGGGTGGATGCCCTCAAGACGGGAATGCTCTACAGCAGCGCGACTGTCGAGGCCGTCTCAGCGGTGCTGAAGGGGGCCGGCCTCGGAAACATCGTAGTGGACCCCGTAATGGCCTCCTCTTCAGGGATGCCGCTCGTCGAGGAGGGTGCAGTGGAGAGGATGATAGAGGTCCTCTTTCCCCTTGCAACGGTTGTAACCCCCAACATATACGAGGCATCCCTCCTCAGCGGAATGAAGATCGAGGATACGGACACCCTTTGCGAGGCCGCGAAAAAGATCAAATCCTTCGGCCCCGATGCGGTCGTCATAACCGGTGGCCACTTCCCGCCCTCGGGAGACGATACGGTGGTGGACCTCTACCACGACGGCACTGATTCCATCTGTTTCGACTCGGAGAGGATACCGGGTGAGTATCACGGTAC
Source organism: Nitrospirota bacterium (assembly GCA_011051565.1). Classification (GTDB taxonomy): domain Bacteria; phylum Nitrospirota; class Thermodesulfovibrionia; order Thermodesulfovibrionales; family JdFR-85; genus BMS3Bbin07. The sequence goes on from DRKX01000080.1 coordinate 17,457, forward strand.
AGGCTGCGCCTTCACCTCTGCACTCACTGCATACCTCTCCGTGGGTGAGCCGCCCCCGGTGGCATCGAGGAAGGCGAAGGAGTTCGTAACCGCCGCCGTCAGGAAGGCGTCCAAGATAGGCATGGGCATGGGGATACTCGGAGTATAGGGCTGAGGCATGAGCAGGACGAAGACGGTCTACACGTGCCAGTCGTGCGGCTATGCATCCCTGAAGTGGCTCGGGAGATGCCCTGACTGCGGCTCCTGGAACACCCTCGTCGAAGAGGCCGGCAGCGGCAGGAAGCCCCACCTGTCGGCGACTTCCCCGGTGCCACTCTCCGGGATCACACTCGGGGCCGACCACCGGACGCCGACACTCATCGGTGAGCTCGACAGGGTGCTCGGCGGCGGAGTGGTGGCAGGAGCCGTGGTACTCATAGGCGGTGACCCCGGTGTGGGCAAGTCGACCCTGATACTGCAGGCGATGTCGAAGCTCCTCGACAGCAGTGGAGGAAAGTGCCTGTACGTCTCGGGTGAGGAATCCGCCACGCAGTTGAAACTACGCGCCTCGAGGCTCGGGATCGACTCTGACGACATTCTCGTACTCTCTGAAACCTCCCTCGAGGTGATCATCGAGGAGATAGAGAAGACGAGGCCGGCCTGCGTGGTGATAGACTCCATTCAGACGACCTACAGCGAAGAACTCCAGTCAGCGCCCGGCACCGTGGGACAGGTCAGGGAGTGTTCATCGAGACTGATGATACAGGCCAAGAGACACGGCATTCCGACCTTCATCATCGGTCATGTCACGAAAGAGGGGGCGATAGCAGGCCCGCGGGTGCTCGAACACATCGTCGACACGGTCCTCTATTTCGAGGGAGACAGGTCTCATTCATTCAGGATACTGAGGACCGTCAAGAATCGTTTCGGTTCGACCAACGAGATAGGTGTCTTCGAGATGACCGATTCCGGCCTCGTGGAGATCACGAATCCCTCGGAACTCTTCCTGAGGGAGAGGTCATCGGATGCTTCCGGCTCTGCAGCCACCTCGACGATAGAGGGGACCAGGCCCCTGATAGTCGAGATCCAGGCCCTCGTATCACCGACGACTTTCGGGGTGCCGAGAAGGACGTCGATTGGAGTCGACGGCCAGAGGGTAAACCTGCTCATAGCCGTTCTGGAGAAGATAGGGGGACTCCACCTCGGCCTGACGGACATATATGTAAACGTGGTCGGCGGGCTCAGGATAGCCGAGCCTGCGACAGACCTCCCGATCATCCTCTCGATAGCCTCGTCCCTGCGAGAGATTCCCATAGCCGGCGACACCTTCGTCTTCGGAGAGGTAGGTCTCTCAGGAGAGATAAGGGCGGTCTCGCAGGCCGAGGCGAGGCTCAACGAGGGTGGGAAGATAGGGTTCAAGAGGGCCGTCATTCCGGAGAGCAACCTAAAGAGGCTCAAGCAGGATGCGGGACTGCACTTGACGGGTGTAAGCGACATACACGAGGCTATGGAGTCCGTCCTGCGCCGGTAGGTGGATGAATCAGGTCTCGGGTTTCAGCCCGAGGTCGACGGCCACGGTGTCGATGATGCCCTCGTCGATCCGCTCCCGCTTCATCAGGTATCCCTCAAGGAGGGCGTTGTCGCAGATCGTGTTGATGAGCCGCGGTATGCCCCTGGAGAAATAGTAAATCCTCGACAGCGCCTCATCGGTGAATATGTCGCCCGAGCCGGCGACGTTGAGCCTGTAACGTATGTAGTCGATGGTGCTATCCTCCGAGAGGGAGTGAAGCCTGATCCTCATCGCGACCCGCTGTTTCAGCGGCTCATCCAGTGCCAGCACGTCCTCGAGTTCGGGGAGACCGAAGAAGACGAAGTTCGCCATCTTCCCGTCCGCCATCTCCATGTTCAGCAGACCGCGGAACTCCTCCATTATCTCCCCCGAGTTCAGCATCTGCACCTCGTCGATCAAGACGACCGCCTTCCTTCCTGATTCGTTGATCTCGAGAAGACGGTTGTATATCTGCCCGAGCACCTCGACCTTGTCCTCCTTCACGCTCTCGACCCCGAACTGTATCGCAAATTTCTTTAGCAGCCAGTCCGAGCTGACTGCGGAGTGTATCACAACGAGCAGCGTCGCCTCGAAGTGCTCCTCGTCGAGCTCCTCGAGCAGCCTCCTTGCAAGCGTGGTCTTTCCGGTTCCAATATCACCGATGACGACGGCGAGCCCCTTCTTGCTGTCCATCGCATACTTCAGCTTGGTGAGCGCCTCGGCATGCTGGTCGCTGTTGTAGTAGAACTTGTTGTCTACTACGTTGGAGAACGGATGTTCTTTGAGTTTATAGTATCTCAGGTAATCCATGCAGTATTACATCTCTGTCGATCCGGATCGTCCATCGGAAACCGTCCCACCCCGAACGTTCTACGTTTATGGTACCCTTAATCATCCCGCCGCGTAAAGCGCCCCGCGTGCTACAGATAGGAAATCCTGTCCTTCCTCGCCTTGAATGTCTCACCGGCCACCGCAGCACCGGAGGGCTTGTCGGCACCCAGCCTCGCCTTCAATGCCGTCACCTTGTCGCCGACATCCCTGAACTTCGAATCCCAGCCGAATATCTCGACATAGATGTCGAGGGCGCGCTCGGCATCACCGTTCTTCTCGAAGGCCTCTGCGAGCTCGAACTTCGTGCTCCAGTAGGCCTCATCCCGCTCTCCTATGTTGTCTATCGCCTCCTGCAGGGCGTCGATGGCAAGGGGGTAGAGCCCCTTCTCCATGAAGCAGAGCCCGAGCATGCTCGCAGCCTGCACCCTCCTCTTCGGATCCTTCCTCGCGGTCTGGAACTCCTTTATCGCGTCGTCTATGAGTCCCATCTCCTTGTAGGCTATACCGAGGTTGTAGTGTGTCTCGGAGTCTTCCTCATCGAGCTCCTCCGATACGCCCCGCTTGAACTCCTCGAATATCTCGAGCACCTCGCTGTCAAGGGTCGGCTCAGGCACGCCCTCCTCCTCGGGTTCTTCAGTGATGACCTCACCGAAGGGACCGGACTCTGCAGAAATATCGGCACCGGCCAATCCGCTGTCGATATCTGCAGCAGGCTCCGCTGAATCCATCGAGGCCGGTGGACCCGACTCCGAAGCCTTCGCCTCTATCTCTGCCACCTTGGCCAGTATCTCCTCGTTGCCGGGAAATACGTCGAGAACCCGTTTGTATATGGAGAGGGCCTCATCATAGAGGCCCTGCCGTTCGTAAAACTCCGCCTCGGATAGTTCGTCCTTGAAGTCATCGGCAGAGGAGGCACGCCGCGCTGCACCATCAGAGACGTGTGCATCCGGAGTCTCGACCTCGGCTCCGCCCGCCTCCGCCTCCTCGAACCCTATAGTCGCACTGCCGGCAAACTCCGTATCAGGAGACGGTGATGCACCGGTCTCCTCTGTGGCCCCGGAGAGTTCGAGCAGCCTCGGGTCCTCGGGGTCTATCTCGAAGGCCTCCTTCAGGGCCTGTTCCCTCTGTTCTACACGGCCTTCCCTTTCGTGGATCCTGGCAAGTATGAGGCACTCGGTGACCGCCCTTTCCTTGTCGTTCATCTCGAGGTAGAGGTCCTTGAGCCTCTTGTGGACCTCCAGGTTCTCGGGTTCTTCGACCTTGAGTTTCTCCAGGACGTCCACGGCCTCGTCCAAGAGCCCGTACCTCAAGAATATGTCCACATCGACGAGTTTCTCATCGGTTGCCTTCTCCTCGGTCTGTGACGGAAAGGCTATTCCCAACTTCTCTTCGAGTTCCGCCACCTTCGATATCACGGCCTCAGAGTCGGGCCTGATCTTCTTGGCCTCAATGTAGGAGGTGAAGGCATCCTCCAACGCCCCCTGCGCCGACTGTATCTCGCCGAGCCTAACGAGTTCATCGAAGAGTTCTTCCTCGCGGCCGAGCCGCTGGTATATCTCGACGAGCTTCTCAGAGCACTCGAGCGGAGCGGTATCCCTGAACTTCTCTATGAACTCGACCGCCTCCTCATACTGGCCCTTCCCGAGATAGTAGTCGACCACGGTCTTGTAGCTGTCCCATGCAAGCTCGTTCTGGCCCTCTTGGAGATAGACCTCTCCAAGGAGCCTGCTCGCCTCGACGGCGATCTCGTCCCCAGAGCCCGCCGGATATGCAGAGAGTATCCTGAGCAGTATATCCCTCGCGGTGGAGAGGTCACCCTCCTTCAAGAGCAACTCCGCATAGAGCAGCTGGAGGTCTATGTTGTCGGGATGGATCTCCGTCCCCTTTGCAAGCAGCTCCCTCGCCTCATCGATGAGGTCACGCGATATGTAGAATCCGGCAAGGAGCTTGTAGACGGGTTCCTGTTCGGGGTACAGTTCGTACGACCTCTCGTAACACTCCCTCGCCTTGTCGAAGTCTCCCTTCTTCTCGGATATCCTCCCTATCTCCAGATACTCCCTGGCGGCCTCCTCGACATAACCCTCTTTCTGTAGATACTCAGCCAGCTTGATCCTCAAGGAGAGGTTGGTGGGAGCGAGGTTGATTATCCTTTCACATATGGGAATGAGTTCATCCCTGTCTCCATGCTTGATATAGGCATCGATAGAGGCGAGATAGTACTTGATGGCATCCGTTATCAGGCCCTTCTCCTCGTTAAGCTTGCCTATGAACAAGAGCGCCTTGGGATCGGCGGAGTCGATATTGAGTATCTTCTTGTAGAGTGCGAGGGCCTTGGTTATGAAACCTTCATCCCTGAAGTATTCGGCTGCCTTGTGAAAGTAGTCGACGGCTAATGCCCGGTTTCCGTTTTTGAGGCAGAGGTCCCCTATGGTATTGTATATGTTGCCGTCGGGATGGCGTGTGACATACTCCTGCCACGCATAGATAGCCTTGTCTATCTGGCCTTTCGAGAGGAACCTCTGTGCTTCTCTGAATACTGCAGCCTTATCTGCCATTATATTCTTACCGTAACCATAGTGTACCGTAGAGTCAGCACCTAAACATAGGGTATCAATAATTATCCTTATATGTCAATAACTTTGAATGTGGAGGCCGTAAGACCTTAAAAAAACGGCCAAAAATACTGATCGATCCCCCCGTCCAGGCCGCTGCCGGCTCATGTGCATTATTTTCAGGCCATGGTGTAAAATAAACTCCAGCACACCGACGGCAGAGCGGCATGGGCGCCTGCAGCGAACAGGCCGGCTCTCCAGGGATCAGGAGGCTGCGGTGAGGACCGCCTATTTCGACTGTTTCTCGGGCATCAGCGGAGACATGTGCCTCGGAGCACTGGTCGATGCAGGCGCCTCCATGGATGAACTCAGGGACGGCCTCAGTTCTCTCGAACTCGCCTCCTACAGGCTCAGCAGCAGCAGGGTGAAGCGCGGAGGCGTCTCCGCCACCAAGGTCGACGTCGTCGTGACCGGTGACGAACCGGAGCGCAGGCTCGCCGACGTATCCGGCATCATAGAAAACTCGGCCCTGCCAGAAGACGTCAAGGAACAGAGCCTCAGGATATTCAGGAGGCTCTTCGAGGCGGAGAGCAAGGTCCACGGGGGAAGGATCGAGGAGATCCATCTCCATGAGCTCTCCGCGACCGACTGTATTGTGGATATTGTAGGCACGCTGCTGTGTCTCGACCTCCTCGGTATAGAAGAGGTTATATCGTCTCCCCTGAACCTCGGAGCCGGAACCGTACAGACCGCGCACGGCCTGATGCCTGTTCCGGCCCCTGCAACAGCACATCTCCTCATGGGCATCCCCGTATTCTCCTCGGGGATAAAGCTGGAACTGACCACTCCGACGGGTGCGGCCATAATCGCTGAAACGGCCGACTCCTTCGGTCACTGTCCAGGGATGACCATCGAGGAGATCGGTGCCGGTGCCGGGAGCCACGACCTGACGGTTCAGCCCAACGTACTGAGGGTGTTCATCGGGAAGAGGACGGAGAGTGCGCGTGACGTCGGGAGAACGGTCGAGAGGATAGCGGTCATCGAGACCAATATCGACGACTTGAATCCACAGGTCTACGAATACCTGATGGAGAGGCTCTTCAAGGAAGGCGCACTGGACGTATTCCTGAGCACGGTGATGATGAAGAAGAGCAGGCCGGGTGTCCTGCTCCACGTGCTCGCGCACCCTGCCTCGAGGGAGAGGCTCATGGATATCATCTTCGAAGAGACGACGACTCTCGGGATACGTTTCCATGAAACTGAGAGGGTGTGCCTCGATCGCGAGCTTAAAGAGGTGGATACGGAGTTCGGCCCGGTACGTTACAAGGTCGTCACAGCCGAGGAGTGCGGGAAGGCGGCCCCAGAATACGAGGATTGCCGCAGGATCGCCGAGAAGACCGGACTCCCACTGATAGAGGTGCTCAAGAAACTGGGCCGAGGCCTGCAGGGTTGAGATCGGTCACGGCGCAGGCCCCTCCGCTGATGCATTGCCGAGGCGGAATATGGCATAATACAGAAAAACTCTTCAAGGAGGTTTTTCATGATTTCCGCTGAACATTACAAGATAAAGAAGGCTCCGACATGTCCTTACTGCAACCAGAAGATGACCAAGACCATACCGCCGCCCTACAGCATCGGAGAGGGGTTCGGATGGGGGGTGAGTTACCTCTGGATATGCTTCAACGACGACTGCTCGCTGTTCGTCAAGGGCTGGGAGCACATGATGGAGAATTACGGCAAGGTGGCCTCATACCGATTCATGTGCCTCCCTGACAACGGCATGACCGAGACCATAGCCGTCTTCTCGCGCGACGGCCTCAGGGGCGGCATCGTTGAAGAAGAAGAGGAAGACGGAGGGGAGGAGCAGGAATAGTTGATCGTAATAGTCGACTACGGTATGGGAAACCTCCGGAGTGTGGAAAAGGGTTTCCTGAAGGTCGGAGTGGATGTGAAGGTGACATCCAGCCCCCGCGACGTCGAAGACGCCTCTGCAGTGGTGCTTCCAGGGGTCGGGGCCTTTCGTGACTGCATGAGGAACCTCGACGACCTCGGCCTGCTCAACGCGGTGCTGCGGTCGATAGAGAAGGGAAAACCGTATCTCGGCATCTGCCTCGGCCTGCAGATACTCTTCAGTGAGTCCACTGAGTTCGGCCACTGCAGGGGGCTCGACGTGATCGAGGGAAAAGTCGTGAGGTTTCCCGCTATGGGGCTGAAGATACCCCACATGGGCTGGAACACCGTCAGGCTGAGAAAGGCTCCGCCCGTATTCAACGGCATAGAGGACGAGAGCTACTTCTACTTCGTCCACTCCTATTACGTGGTTCCCGACAGCGACGAGCCGGTCTCGGGCACCACCACCTACGGGATAGAGTTCACCTCCATGGTCTGGAAGGACAACATCATAGCCACCCAATTCCACCCCGAGAAGAGCCAGCGGCTCGGGCTCAGGGTTCTGAAGGGGTTCGGCGAATTCGCAAAGAGGTCATGAGCCGGGATCGCTACAGAAACCGCATCCCGTCTACATCAACGGCCTGAGCAGGGCCTGTAACCCGCCGGCACTCCTAAACATCCGACAGCAGCTCCTTCACCGTCTTCTTCAACACAGGATGCAACACGTCCGGGGCTATCTCCGAAAGGGGTTTGAGGACAAACCCCCTCTCGTGCATGTGCGGATGGGGTATGGCGAGGCCTGGCTCATCCACTACCGTGTCGCCGTACAGCAGGATATCGATGTCGACGACCCGCGGGCCCCACCTGCGGGTCTCCCTCCTGCCGAGGTCTCTCTCTATCTCCTTGATCACCCTCAGGACCTCCAGGGGTGGCAGTTCCGTCCGGGTCTCGACGGCCATGTTTATGAACCGAGGCTGCTCCCTGACGCCCCACGGTTCGGTCTCATACTGAGAGGAGCTCCTTGTAACGGTCAGCCCCCTACTGTTCAGCTCTTCAACGGCCCTGCGGCAGTTGCCCCTGCGGTCTCCGAGGTTCGATCCGATGCCCAAGTAGACTGTATTCATGCCATGGCGCGGAGGAACGCTTTGCCGCCGCAGGAAGGATGCCGCCGCTACAGCACCCCCCGTATGCGCTCGACCGCCTCTTTCGTCCTCTCGACCGAGACAGTGAGGGCGAACCTTATATACCCCTCGCCCGGCTCGCCGAAGCCGTTTCCCGGCGTGCCGAGCACACCGGCCCTGTCGAGCAGGTGCACTGCGAAGTCCTCCGATGTAAAGCCATCCGGCACCTTGGCCCATAGATAGAAGGTGGCATCGGGCTTGGTTACTCCCACTCCCATCTCCGATAGCCCCTCGAAGAGCGCATCGCGTCTCGCCTGATAGGTAGCCCTTATGGATGACAGCAGGTCGTCTCCGGTATCGAGCGCCACTATGGACGCCTCCTGTATGGCCTGGAAGACGCCGGAGTCGAGATTGGTCTTGATCTTGCCGAGCCCTGCGATCACCTCACTGTTGCCCACGGCAAACCCCACTCTCCAGCCCGTCATGTTGTAGGTCTTGGAGAGGGAGTGGAACTCCACGCCCACATCCCTCGCACCATCCACCTCCAGGAAGCTGATGGGCCTCCTGCCGTCGTAGTATATCTCGGAATAGGCGGCATCGTGACAGACGATGATGCCGTACCTGTCGGCCAGATCGATCGCCCTGCGGAAGAAGTCATCGTCGGCGGCAGCACTGGTCGGGTTGTTGGGGTAGTTGAGGAACATGATCTTCGCCCTCTTAAGGACCTCCTCGGGTATGGCTGAAAAGTCGGGAAGGAATCCGTTCTCTTCGGTCAGGGGCATGAAATAAGGCTCGCCGCCTGCAAAGAGTGCGGCGATCGAGTAGACCGGATACCCGGGAGAGGGGCAGAGCACGACGTCCCCGGGATTCACGAAGGCGAGCGGTATATGCCCTATGCCCTCCTTCGAACCGATGAGGGAGAGGACCTCTGCAGCAGGGTCGAGGGAGACATTGAACCTCCTCCTGTACCATCGCGACACAGCCTCCCTGTAAGAGATCATCCCTTCATAAGATGGATACTTGTGATGCTCGGGTTTTTCGACAGCGGACTTCATCGCCTCGACTATGTGTCGAGGGGTCGGCATGTCGGGATCGCCTATGCTCATATCTATGAGGTCCACCCCTCGCTTCTTCGCCTCCGCCTTCATGGCGTCTATCCTGGCAAAGAGATACGGCGGAAGATTCTTTATCCTGTCGGCAAGTTCGATCCTTATGGACATTGCACCTCCTCGTTCTGGGTTGTTGTTTCGGGAATCAGCACGGATAATCCCGGGACAGCCTTCAAAGAGTGATTATTATAGCAGAACAGGACGGCGACAGTGAAATCACGCGACCTGGACCATCAACAAGCTCCGTTGAACGGTGATGGCGGGATCAAAAAAGCCCGCAATGGGGATATCGCCCTGGCGGGGGAAAAAACGGACAGAATCGGGATTGCTGCTTTGAGAGACTCACGCGCTGCCGTCTAAACTCAGGGGCCTGATCAATCCGCCCGCGGAGATCTAACAGACGGCGTCGGCCTGGGATATCTCGGTCAGGTATCTACCTATCGTGTTACACAGATCCAGCACACTTTCTTCTGATTTGACGTGGAGGTGGAACTCGCATCTCATGCACGAAGACATACATCCCCTGCCGATCTTCTCCAGCACCATCCGGCAGCCGCTGTCCTCAATGAGCCAGCAGACCCTCCCGCCGTTCACACCGTCGTTCAAGCCGTCGGCGGAGACCATGGTGGCTGCCGGACAGACTCCGAATTCTTCGGCGCGTGCTCCGCCCGGCTCCCTGCCGCATCCCATGAACTCCCAGCAGTTTAATTTAGGGTATCCGTTCATGAAATAAATTTAACAATATCTCCGTTGCGAGTAAAGGTAAAATTCACACGGGCGGGATACCCTCGGAGGCTGCTACAGGGCAGGTGGCTTGCAGGTGGGAAGGGCAGCCTTCCCACCTGCATCAACAAACAGAGGGGTCACAGGATCATGCCCGTCGGCTACCAGCAGATGTAGTACCATGTGCCGAGGGCATTCACCCACGTGCAGGGATTGCTCTGTAGAACAGTGATACTTGCAGCGTTCTTCATGTTCTTACCTTGGAGACTCCTCTTGAACTCGGCCTTGGTCAGTTTTTTAGGTGCCTTCATGTCTCCCTTCTCCACCTTTACAGTCCCGTTGTCCATTACCGCCAGTCTCATGACCACCCTCGGCATTTCAAACCTCCTTTGATTTTAGGAATTAAGCTCGGGCTCGAAGGAGCCCGGCACCAAAAGCCTGCTGTCCTCGCTCCTCACCGACTCAGAACGCCAGTGTGATCTCTGCCGCGATCAGGCGCTCCGGGTAGATGGAGGGATTGGTGGCATCGGTGTCCTGGAACCTGAACTTCTCGTCAAGCAGGTTCCTCGCCCCTATCGAGACGATGCCGTACCGCTTGGGCAGCCTGTACTTGACAGAGGCATCGACCACCCAGAAGTGATCACCGGCCTCGTATGTCGCCAGGCTGACGGGATCGACGAACTTCCCGCTCTGGGACACGTAGGTCGTCTTGAAGACGGCCGTAAATCCGCCGCGGCTGAACAGTGAGACGGCCACGGGAAACCTCCTCGTCTTCAGGCGCTCGATATCCTCGGGGCCGAAGTATTCCGGGCTCCTCTTGAAGTCCTCGTACTGGAACTCGGCACTGACCGCCACCCAGTACAACGGTGTAAGGTAGAGGTAGAGACGGACCACGTCCTCTTGCCACTCGGTCTCCTTGTTTTCGATTACAGGCTCAGGGGAGGTCGGCGAGACGGTCAGCATCCTGAACGGGACATCGAGCCTGCGCCTTGAAAGCTCTGCACCGCTGAATACGTCTGGCGAGAACTTCTGATCCACTGCCGCGCCGTAGCTCCAGGCATCGGTTCCATTGGCGTCGTCGAAGAACTGGTTGAATCCTGCAACCTGCGTGGGTTCAATGGTCTGGTTGGAGACCAGCTGCCGCTTGAGCGTCCTGAAGACGGCGCCGCGCAGGGTGGTTCCGGTCGGTAATGTCCATGTAAGGCCAAGCTTCGGGTTGATCTGGCCCCGGTCTATTGCGCCGTTGTCGAAGAAGTCCGCGCTTCCCCCGATTGTCCATATCAATGCACCGGGATACCTGATGTGGGAGTAGGCGTAAAGGTTGGTGTGACGCACATCGGTCTCCTCCAGTTCGGGAGGAGGGGTTATATCTGGCTGGCCAGGTATAGAGAGGGTAGTGACCGTTCTGCTCTCGACCCCGGAGCTGAAGTGACCTAAACCGCTTATGAGACTGAAGCCCCCGGCCCCGGCATTGTAGAGGTGCTGAATCTCTCCGAGGAAACCGTTTTCCTTCGAGTTGAGAGAGACCTCGGTAGTCCTCGGCACCCCGTAGGCGAACTCTGACGTGGATACGCGGAAGTCGTATTCCGCGTTCTTGTGGATGGCGGAAGCGATAAGTTCCGAGTTCGGGGCCATGGAATAACGGAAACCGAGGCGTATCGACCGCGCATTCTCGCGCTCCCTCCTGGTCGGAAAGTATGCGTCCGGGTCGAAGTTGAGCGAGAGGTCACCGTTCTCCTTGTCCTTGTAGCGGAACTCGGCCTGTATGCTCATCCTGTGAGAGATGTTGTACTGTGTGTATATGTTGTAAATGTCCTCCTTGAGGTCGTTGTTCTCCCTGAAGCCGTCGGTCTCGTAGTGGAACTGCCCCGCACTGAGGGAGAACCTGTCATGCACTCCGGATGCAACGACCTCGTCTCCGGTTATGGCATTGCCGCCGTAGACGCCGCTCAACTGCAACGCCGCACGGTTTCTGTTGAAGAGAGGATTGAACTCGTTGAACGACAGGTCGGCGGGGCCGGCCCCGTCGAAGATGAATAGGCTGCTCTCGGCAAGCCGGGGCTGTACAGGGGTGATGTTTAGAGGCTGAAGCAGCTGTGACTGGAGCAGTTCGCTGACGCGTGCTATCTCGTGTCGGGGCTGAGAGGCGTAGGTATCGGCCAGAAGCCTGTGCGCCGAGTAGTTCTTGGGATCAGAGTTGACCGACTTCCACCCCTCCACGAGGGCGAGCCTCTCAAACCCGAGATCACTGTATATCCTGGCTATACTCGCACTGCGGGCTGCGAGGTCCTCGTCGAGGAGGAGCCTGGAACGGTACACCGCGCGGTTGTCGTTCAGCTCTATCGCCTTCTGCATGTCGTGCAGGGCATCTACGGGCCTGTTGATGCTCTGTTTCAGTATCGCATCATAGAAGAACGGCGTCGGATCATTCGGGTCGAGTTCCTTCGCTGTCCCGTACTGTTCTGCTGCGACCCCCTCGCGCCTTTCTTCGTAGTATGCCTTGCCGAGGTAGCTCCTTATGATGGACTGGTTCGGGTCGAGGCTTACTGCGATCTCGATCTCCCGGCGCCCGTCCTTGAGATACCCCTGGCGTATCTTGACCAGACCGAGACCGAGGCGTGCAAGCGGATCGGCCTGATCGAGTTCAACCGCCCTCTCGAAAGCCGCCCTCGCCTCCGCCACCTTGGCCTGAGCAAGGCACGCAAAACCGACGACCGTGTGTGTACGCGAAAGGGCCGGATTCAGCTCAACAGACCTGTAAGCCGCATCGAGGGCCTTGTCGACGTCCCCGAAGGAGAGCCACATCTCGGACAGGCGCGCCCATGCAAGGCTGTTTCGAGGCTCGGCCTCCACCGCCCTCTGCAGGCTCTTCAGCGCCCCCCTGAGGTCGAAGTTCGCCTGCTGCGCATAGGAGAGCGCAATCAGGGCAGCCGCCGACTCCGGTCCGGCATCCACGGCCCTGCGGGCGAGCAGCAGCGCGCGCTCCTTGTCGTTCTGAACGACTGCAATGACGGACTTAAGTGCAATGGCCTGGACATTGTCGGGTGCCAGGGAGAGGGCGCGCTCGATATACCCGGTCGCCTCGTCGACTCTGCCCACGGAAAGGAGCAGCGAGGCCCTGTATGTGAGATAGAGCGGATCCCTCTCATCCTCGGTCACGCCCTGACGGAAATCCATGACGGGCGGGTAGTAGAGCGCCCACTGGACGGCATTCCTCGGTTTCACCACCACCTTCAGCACAGGCGCCCTGCCCTCTTCAGCAACGGCGGACTGACCGTCGGTCAAGGTGAGACTCCCCTCACCGTTGGATGCCACGACCCTGCCCTCGAAGACCGACATGAAGGTACGTCCGGACTCCACCCTGACGAGGAACTCGGTTCCCTCCACCGAGGCGTTCACATACGGAGTGACCACCTTCAACGTCCTGGGGACGCGGCTCAGGAAGTGGACGGCTCCCCTTATGAGGTCGAGCAGGGACACTTCCCTCCTCTCGATGCCGCTGAACGTAATGGTTGTGTTCTGGTCGATGCGGATGACGGTCTCGTTGCTGAGGACTATGGAAGCCCGGCTCTTCTCCCTGAGCCTCAGCATGTCACCGGAGCAGAAGACATCGTTCAACCCGACCGGTCTCCACTCCGAGTCCCCGCTCCTCCTGACCTCGGCCCTTCCCTGTACGGAGGCGACCTTCGCCACCACCCTGCACTCTTCTGCAGCGAGGGAAAGGGTGGGAAATGGCAGCAGGGACAGAAGGAGAAGCGTGGACACAACGAGAAGACGGTTCAGAACAGGCCTCAATGGCACCTCCTCACACACAGAACGGAACTTTAAAGAAAAAATTCAGAACCGGCCCAGGCTCCACGGGCAACCCTAATTATTTAGTCTTGTTGAAAGCAGGACCGCCGGCCGGACACACCCGCACTAAGCATATATTACACGCTGTGTCTATTTTTTTTCCACACAAATCACACCACCCCACGACGGCGGCGGGGGGTGGTTCCTGTAATACGAGATCAAGTACAGATAATACCGTGACGGGCCGTCTTCCCCATACCTGCCTATTATATCACTGAACATCCTCTCCGCACAGTCCCAGCGTCGCTCTCTGAAGGCGGCGAGGGCCTCAGCAAAGCGGAAGCAGAGCTCCTGTTCGTCTCCTGTAACCCTGTCGGCACGGCTCACCAGCTCGAACACCCTCACTGGCTTCACCTTGCCGTAGAGGATGAAACTGCCGAGTTCCCTCGTGAGTATCCCGTCCACCCCCGCCACGGTCTCTTCCGAGGCCAGAAGGTATGTTCCGAGGTACTTGTTCAGCCCCTCTATCCTGGTCGTGGTGTTGACTATATCCCCGATCGGCCGGTACTCGTAGTGATCAATAGCCCCGATGTTTCCGAGCAGGAAGCGGCCGAAGTGCAGGCCCACCCTCGTCGATATCCTCATGTCCCCGGAGGAACGGTTGAACGCCTTGACCGCGTCGGCGAGATCGAGCGCGGCGAGACACGCCCTCTCCCTCTGGAGGTCATCGGGCACGGCAGAGACCCAGAGGGCCAGCATGGAATCGGCGACGACGTTGGATACGACACCGCCGTACATCTTGACGGGATTGAATATCGTCTCGTAATACTTCCGGATGAAGTCCCTCAGCTCTTCGGGCTCCATCGCTTCGGACAGCGAGGTGTAGTGCTCCAGGTCCGTATACAGGCACGTCCCGCTCACCACCCGGCCTTCAGCCCTGACGTCACCAAGGTTTTTTATAAGCGTATCCACGATCTCTTCAGGCAGGTAGTAGCTGAAGGCCCTTTTGATCTTCAGTTTCTCCCTGCCTGCATCGACATACTTCCAGGCAAGGGCTCCGAAGAAGGCCACCGGAGAGAGTATCAAGCCAGGGACCACAACGGGATACCAGATGCCGCCTGCGCTGAACTCGTACAGGGCATAGGACACATACAGTGCATTCACGGCGACCATGACCACGGCAGCCGGAAGTGACGGCAGGACAAAGGCAGCCGCACCGAGCAACAGACCGAGAGAGAAGACCACCGCGGCGAGCAGAGGCAGGCGGAGCGGCCTGACGGGCTTGTCTTCAAGGATGTTGGCGAATGCAGTGGCCGCGATCTCCACGCCGTTGAGGTCCAGGCCGTCGGAGGTGGTGAAGACCGTGTAGAAGCCGTCCTTCTGCAGGTAGGGCTTTGTCTCCGCCTGTCCTATGAAGACGACCTTACCGCTGAAGTCCACCCCCTTGCCGTCATCCTCAATGCCGCCGTCCATGTTGAGCACCTCGTGATACGGCACGGTCGTGATGGTCCTCGATGGACCGTAGAAGTTGATGTAACGGCTGTCAGGACCGAGGTACATCCTGATCAGCGCCCTCAGTATCCGCCTCTTCCGCATCTCCGGGGCCGTGGAGACCGGTGCTCTCAGCTCTGCGAGCATCCTCTCGGCCACGTCGGGGTCCTTCCGGAATATCTCCCTCACGGCCCTGACGAACTCGACGACCCTGCCGGAACCTGAAAGCTCGTCCCTGCTCAGTGAGAGTATCTCCATACCGGCCATCCAGCCGGGAAGCTGTCTCCTGAGAAGCCCGATGAACTCGTCATACACCTGGAAGGCATATATCTGGAACGCCACGACCGGCAAGGTGGGCGTGTCTCCGGCTGAAGTCTTGAAGGTCCAGTACTGGTTCACGCGGAACGGGAGCTTCGGCAGGGGAAACGGTGCCAGGGCCGCGGCGCGTTCTGAAAGGAGGGGGATCGGCGGGACCAGCTCTTCTATATCGAGCCTTGCCGAAAAACCGTTGTTCAGCCTCTCGATGGGGACGACCTCCTTCTTCAGGAACTCGCAGAAGACCACATTCCCGGCCCTGCCGACGGCTTCTGCAAAGATGCGGTCATCCCGCGGCTCGCTCTCCTCGTCGAAGGTCACGTCGAATACTATGACCTCGGCCCCTGCCCTGCGTAGATTCTCAACGACCTTCGCATGGAGTGCCCGGGACCACTCAACGGGACGGTTCGGCAGGTTCAGGGCGTCGGAAGACGCCTTGTCGATATTGACGACCACGACATCGGGAGGAGGCTTCCTCTTCCCACGCAGGCTGAAGAGGATCGAGAGGCCGAGGTTCTCTTCCAGTCCATGACCGAATGTTGTCAGGCTCAGGACAACACCCAGTACGCCTGTGAACAGGCCGAGCACGACCGACTTCATGACCTTAGTCATGTTTCCGCCGTCCCGACCTCAAAACATATGGAGAAGAAGGACCGATATGAGATATACTATACATAAGAGCGTGTTCATGGCATGATCGCCATCCATGCCGGGCCGATGCAGCACTGAGAAATCTTGACCGCCTATAAGAAAGTATCATATAGAATTCATGTTGTCAAGAACGAGTCATAGCCGCCTCCCCCTCTGAAGCGACCGGTGGCTCCGGATGCCCTGAACACAACAAGCCGCTCTGTACCGGTTCGGATGCAACACGTGAAACAGCGAGAACGCGGGTAAGGTCAAATGATCCTGAAAGAAAAGGAGAGGCTCCTCGTCGCCGGGTTCCTGAAGCGGGTCCCTGCATTCAGAAGCCTCTCCGACAGGCGTATAGAGCAGATAGTCGACGACTTCACCATCCGCACCTTCCACGCAGGCGAGACGGTCTTCTTCCAGACCGACAAGAGCACGGACCTCTACATCATACTCGAGGGCAGTGTCAAGGTCATCCTGCTCAGCGAGGAGGGCGAGGAATTCGTCCTCGCGGACCTTCAGCAGGGCGACTTCTTCGGCGAGATGAGCCTCATCGACGGCAATCCGCGTTCCGCCTCGGTCATAGCGGATGAGGACTCGACGTTTGCAGTTCTCGAGAGGAGCAGGTTCCTGGACGCGATAAAGCAGGACCCCGAAATGGCGATCGACCTGATGAAATCGCTCGTTCAGAGGCTGAGAAAGGCGACGGAGAGAGAGGAGAGCCTCGCGTTTCTCGCCGTACGGCAGCGGCTCGTCAGGCTCTTCGTGAGGCTCGTAAAAGAGGAGGGCATGAAGAAGGATGCCGCTGGATACCACGTCGTCAGGAAGCGTACCCACAAGGAGATCGCCGAAAGGATCGGTGCATCGAGGGAATCGATATCGAAGATACTCAAGAGGCTCTCGTCGGACGGCATGATAATCGAAGACGGCGACGACTTCCTGATCTCCCCCGCTCTGTTCGAAGAGATGGAGGGTCGAGGCTGAAGCCTGGCGGTCAGACATCCGAGCCCCTCAAGGCCCGGCTATCGTGCCGCCGCCGAGCACCACGTCGCCGCTGTAGAAGACCGCGCTCTGTCCTGGAGCAGGGGCCCACTGGGGCTCGTCGAAGACGAGCCTCACCGAACCTTGCTCCTCCATCACGAGTACGGCGGGCTCATCCCGCATCATCGAGCGTATCTTCGCCGTAACCCTCTCCTTCGGCGGCGCGATCCAGTTCACCTCCTTCACCAGGACCTCCCGCTGAAACGCCATCTCCCTCGGCCCCACGTGAATCGCGTTGTTTTCGGCATCGATCCTTATAACGTAGAGGGGCTCTGTGGACGAGACGTTCAGGCCCCGCCTCTGTCCCACCGTGTAGTTGAATATCCCCCGGTGTGTTCCTATCCGACTGCCGTCAGGCCCGATAACCGGGCCGGGACTCTCCGCCTCCGGGGCGATGCCGCTTATGAACGACGGATAGTCCCCCTCCGGGATGAAGCATATCTCGACGCTTTCGGGCCTCCTTGCAGCAGGCAGGTCGAGACCCCTTGCTATGACCCTCACCCGGTCTTTGGTGTAGTACCCGAGGGGAAAGAGGAGCCTGCCGAGGATGTCACGGGTCAGCACGTAGAGGAAATACGTCTGGTCCTTGACCGGATCCAGGCCTCTTTTCAGGAGAGGTCCCACCTCGCTCCCCTCCACCCTTGCATAGTGCCCTGTGGAGACGAACTCGGCACCGAGCTGATCGGCCTCCTTCAAGAGGCGGGGGAACTTGATGTGGAGGTTGCAGAGCACGCACGGGTTCGGGGTCGTCCCGTGGATGTAGGCGTCGACGAACGGCTCTATGACCTTCTCTATGAAGTCCCCCCTGACGTCGACCACCCTGTGTGTGATGCCGAGGAGCCTCGCTGTCTCGGCGGCCCCGTCTATAGCCTCGAGGGAACAACATGTCCGGAAGTCCCTCCTCTCGCGGGCCTCCCACAGCATGAAACTCACCCCCGTCACCTCGTGTCCCTGCTCCTTGAGCAGGTGGGCCGCGACAGAGGAGTCCACACCTCCGCTCATTCCGACTATCACCTTCGCCATACCCGAATACCCTCTCTTTGCGTCCTCACAGGCGGACACATACACGCAGGAAAGAAGACCGGCGGTTTCTGAATATAGATAATACCATGATTTGCAGGTCTCGGGCACCGGAGCGATCCTTGTCATCCCGACAAGTGTGTGCTATGATTAGGTTAGACCGAGCGGTGAGAGGAGGGGAAGAGATGAAGGTTCTGCTTGCAACGGACGGGTCCGCCTACTCGGAAGTCGCGGCAGCGTTCCTGGCCGGCCTGAGACTCACTCCGGACGACGAGATCATTGTACTCCACGTAGTGAGCGGCAGCCCATACCCTGACGAGAGGGAGTCCTACTACGTGAGTCTCGGATACTTCAAGGAGAAGATCGCGCCGAGGATACTCGACTCAGCGGTCGCCGCTCTGAAGTCTGTCGAGGCGCGGATCAGCACGGCACTGGTCAACGGTCTTCCGGACAGGGCGATCATCGACTCAGCCGTCGAATCCGGCACCGACCTGATCGTGGTGGGTGCCCGCGGAATCAAGGGCCTCAAGTCCCTCTTCATCGGTAGTGTGACGAGGGCTGTAGCAACCGACTCACCGATACCCGTCCTCGTAACCAAGCCGATCCTGAGCGAGAGACCCGGGAGGATGAAGGTGCTGTTCGCGACCGACGGCTCAGCCCCCGCCCTTGCAACCGCGGAACTGCTCTCCTCGATCCCGTTCCCCGAAGAGACGGAGCTCCTGATCATGAATGTAGTCCGGTCGGCTGTATCCGACATACCCGAGCGCTTCGTAATGGAGATAGACGACAAGATCAAGGAGGAAGTCGCAAGGGCGAGGAAGGCCGAGTTCGAGAGGTCATCCGAGATCATCGAGCAGGCGAGGCAGCACCTTGAGGGGAGGTTCCAGAAGATCGAAGGGCTCTCGAAGGTCGGAGATCCGTCGATCGAGATACTCCATGCAGCCGGGATATTCGGAGCTGACCTGATCGCCCTCGGGTGCCGGGGACTCAGGGGCATAAAGGGGATGATGGGGAGCGTGTCGAGAAGGATACTCGACCACAGCCAGTGCCCGGTGCTGGTAGGGAAGTCACATGAAAGACAAAGTCAGGCTTGAGGACATAAGAAAGACGGACAGGCCGACCCTCGGCGACGACGTCCCTGTCGAGGTGTTCCGGCTGCTTAGGGTCATAGGGATGTACAGCATACTGGGAGAGGGCTCCGGCTACACCCTTTACCTCGCAGGCAAAGAACTCGGTGAAGGGCTCGGCCTTGACAGCATGGAGGAACTCGCGAAGCTCTTCAGGAGGCTGAAGATCGGTGTTCTGAAGGTCCTTGATGCCCTCGAGGACAAGATGACAGTGAGAGTCGACGAGTGCATAACCTGTTCGGGCCTTCCGTATACGGGAAAGATGATATGCCACTTCGAAGGCGGTATCATAGCCGGAGCCGTGCAGAAGATACTCGACAGGCCCACCAAGGCCGTCCAGACGAAGAGTCACACCGCTGGATTCGACCACTGTGAGTTCCTTGTCTACCTGTTGTGAACCCAACCGCTGAGACTCCATGAAAGACCACACAAAAGAGGACGAGCTGGCAAGGAAAGACCGGGAGATCAACTCCCTGAAACTCCAGGTCGAGGAGGTCAAGAAACTCGCCGCCATCAACGAGAGGCTCCTGCTTGCCAGCATCAAGGAGCAGGAGAGGCTCCTCAACGAACTCTCGAAGAGGTCTGAGCTCATCCTGAAGAAGGGCCTGGAGATAAGGGAACTCCAGGCATTCAACGATATCATCGCCGTTGCGAGCAGGCACCTCTACATCAAGGACATCCTGGAAAACAGCCTCGAGGCGACGATCGGCTCCCTCGAATCACTCGAGGAGGCCGTCGGCAGGAAGGTGAAGGTGAGCGGCGGCATATTCCTCGCCGACGAGCATGCCGGAGAGCTCGTACACTTCACCTCCTGCGGCATCGCTCAGGAGGCGCTCGGGTGCAAGGGGAGGATTCCCGTGGGCGAGTGCATATGCGGCATGGTTGCACAGACCGGGAAAGTGGATGTAATCCCCTACTGCAACGCCTCCCGGCACATGCAGGGCAGGCATCCGGTCTGCATGGAGGAAGACCACGCGCACGTGAGCATCCCGCTCAAGTCAGGCGACAACGTCCTGGGGCTCTTATACCTCTACTTCGTACCTCCGGGCTACCTGCAGCTGGCCTCGGACGCCACGATATTCACATCGATCGGCAACTATCTCGGATTGCGCATCGAGAAGGCGAGGCTCTACGAGAAGGTACAGGAGTTAGCCATCCTCGACGGTCTCACCGAGCTCTACAACTACAGGGAGTTCCACAACCGCCTCGGACACGAGTTCCAGAGGGCGAAACGGTACAAGAAGGCGCTCCCCCTCGTCATGATCGACATAGACCACTTCAAGCGATTCAACGACACGTACGGACACCTGGCAGGGGACGAGGTCCTGAGGTCCATGGGACGGCTCATACGGGAGAGCCTGCGCAGTGTCGACATTCCCGCCAGGTACGGAGGAGAGGAGTTCGCGGTGATACTACCGGAGACTGCACCGGAGCAGGCCGAGGTGGTTGCCGAAAGGCTGCGCTCGTCGGTGGCGGACCATCCCTTCTCCGTAGAGGGCAGGAACGTCTCCCTGACGATAAGTCTCGGGCTCGCCTCGTTTCCCCATGACGCCGAGACGAAGGAGGGGCTGATCAAGGCCGCTGACCGCGCCCTCTATTGCGCAAAGAGCGGAGGCCGCAACAGGACCTACAGGTTCAGCAGCGGCAGGAAGCCCTGCAGGAGGGTCACGAGGGCGGAACAGGAATGACCCGGTTCATGCGTCATGCCCGCCGGAGCGAAGGCCGAACACTCCGCGAACGTCTTCAAGGACGAGGTAGAGTGAAGGGATGATCAGCAGGGTGATCCCTGTGGCGAAGAGTATGCCGAAGGCGAGACTGATGGCCATCGGGATCAGGAACTGTGCCTGAACACTTGTTTCCAATATCATGGGCGTGAGGCCGAAGAACGTGGTGAGAGACGTAAGCAGTATCGGCCTGAAGCGGCGCATGCAGCCGTCGACCACCGCCTGGAACAGCTCAGTCCCTTCGCGGCGGTTCCTGTTGACCTTGTCGATGAGCAGGAGCGAGTCGTTGACGACCACCCCGGAAAGCGCGACGATCCCGAACATGCTGAGTATGCTGAGCTTGAAGCCCATGATCAGGTGCCCGGCCACGGCCCCCACCATGCCGAACGGGATGGCGGCCATTATCAGCAGCGGCTGGCTGTAACTCTTGAACGGGATGGCGAGCAGGGCGAACATGCCGATCAGGGCGAGCATGAACCCCTCGAGCATGCTTCCCATGGACTCCATCCGTTCCTTCTCCTCACCGCCCATCTTGAAGGTCAGGCCGGGGTAGTCGTCGGCGAGGTCCTTGAGGATGCCCTGCCTGAGGTCGGACAGAATCTCCTCTGCATTCGCCCTCTTGTCGTCCACGCTCGCCGTGACGTTGATAACGCGCTTCCTGTCGGTCCGGTTTATCTCGCTGAACCCCCTCCCCTCCACGATGTGAGCGGCCCTCGTGAGCGGGAGCTCACCCCCGTCCGGGGTCCGTATCATCATCGACCGGAGGTTCCAGATGCTCCTCCTGTCTTCCTCTGGATAGCGGACCACGACCCTGACCTCGTTGCGGCCGCGCTGAAACCTGAGGGCCTCTGCGCCGTGGAATGCGCCGCGGAGCTGACGGCCGATGTCCTCTTCCGTCAGGCCGAGCGTGCGGGCTTCGGGTGTGAGGCTGAACCTGAGCTCGCGCTTCCCCTTGAAGTAGTTGTCCTCGATGTCACCGACACCCGGGTACTGCGCCAGGGCCTCCTTTATCCGTTCGGACGCGATGTCGAGGACCCGGAAGTCCTCGTGGGCGAGCTGTATGTCTATGTTCGCACCCATCCTGACGACGTTGGATGCAAAGACGATCGACTCCACGCCGGGAACGTCTCCCACCTTTTCGCGCCACCTGTTGGCAATCTCCACGGCCGGAACACCGCGCTCTTCGCTCTGCTTGAGAAAGAGGGCCATGTCCGAAATGTGTGTCCTCGACTCAACGGTCGTACCGAGGCTGCCTGCCTCGATCATGTTACCTCCGACCACTGCATAGACGTCGCGCAGTATGCTGTCTCCCTCGGGCCGCTCTCTGTCGTATTCGGCCACCACCTCCATCGCCTTCTCCTCCACGAACTTCTGTACCTTGGCGGTCTCCTCGATAGGGGTCCCCGGCGGCATCTTGATGGAGACGGTGATCACGTCGCCGTCGACCACGGGCATGAAGTGGAACTTCAGTATCCCTCCCTTGACAATGCCCACCGTCAGGAAGAGCACGGCGACGCCTGTGGCCACGGTGGTATAGCGGTTCCTGAGGCAGAGCCTCAGGAACCGCTGATACGGCCCTGCTATGAACCTCTCGAGCCTTCCTCCGAATGCCGTGCGGACACGGTCGATGGCGCCGATGAAGCCTCCCGCAGCCGGGCGCGGCCCTCCCATGGCGAGGTGGGCCGGCAGAACGAAGAGGGACTCCACCAGCGACAGGAGCAGCAGAGCGATCACTACCAGGGGAATGACCCGTATGAACTTCCCGATCATGCCGCTGACGAAGACGAGCGGGAGGAAGGCCACCACGGTGGTGAGGACCGAGAACGTGACGGGCACGGCCACCTCGAGTGCGCCGTCGATCGCCGCCTTGAGATACGGCTTGCCCTTCCTGCGCTGTTCATAGATGTTCTCTCCGACGATTATGGCGTCGTCAACCAGTATACCGAGGGCTAAGATGAAGGCGAACAGGGATATCATGTTTATGGACACGTCCAGGTACGGCAGCAGCAGCATCGCCCCGAGGAAGGAGATCGGGATGCCGAGCATGACCCACAGTGCGAGCCTTATCTCGAGAAAGAGCCCCAGGACGATGATCACCAGTATGAGGCCGAGGACCGCGTTCTTCTCGAGCAGGCTCATGCGGCTGTGCAGCAGCTCGGACGTGTCGTTCCAGGTGGCTATATTGAGCGACGCGGGTAGGGAGGCCCTCTTCTGCTCCACGTACCTCTTGACCACGTCGGATATCGTGATCGGCTTCTGGTCGCCGACCCTGAATATCTTCACCATGGCCGCTGGCTTGCCGTCGAACCTGGCGAACATGCCCGTATCGGCGAAGCCGTCCTTCACCACCGCTATGTCGCCGAGCCTCACGCGTGTGCCGTCCGGCCTCGTCAGCACGGTTATGTCGGAGTACTCGGCCCCGGTGTAGCGGCGTCCCTTGGTGCGCAGGAGTATCTCCGAACCGCGGGTCTTGAGTGTACCGCCGGGGAGGTCTATGGACGCCCGCCTCACCTGACGGGCCACCTCGTCCATTGTCAGGCCGTAACGCCTTAGGTTCTCCTCGGGTATCTCGATGGATATCTCGTAGGGACGCACACCGCTCAGCTCGACCTGCGTGATCTCGGGATATGAGAGGAGCTCCTCGCGTATGATCTCGGCCTGCTCCCTCAGGGTCCTGTCGGTGGCGTCGCCGTAGACCACCACGGAGATCACCTCGTAGCGGTTGAGGAGCTTGGTGATCACCGGCTTCTCGGCGTCGGCCGGGAAGGTGACGATCCTGTCCACCTCGCTCTTTATCTCCTGGAGCTTCAGGTCCGGGTCCTCTCCGGGCATGAGCTCGGCGCGGACCATGCCGATTCCCTCCTTGGCAACGGACCTGATCTCCTTTATACCGTC
Source organism: Nitrospirota bacterium (assembly GCA_011051565.1). Taxonomy (GTDB): domain Bacteria; phylum Nitrospirota; class Thermodesulfovibrionia; order Thermodesulfovibrionales; family JdFR-85; genus BMS3Bbin07. Next base: position 41,246 of record DRKX01000080.1, read on the forward strand.
CACGCCGGTCAGGTTCTCCTCGATCTGAAGCAGGATGCCCTCTTCAACCTCCTCTGGCCCTGCGCCCGGATAGGCGACGGTCACCTGGATCGTATCGAGGCTGATCTCGGGAAAGACCTCCTGCTTTATCGAGGAGGCCCTGATCAGGCCGCCTGCAACGAGGACTATCATGAGGAGGTTTGCGGCCACATGGTTGCGCGCCATCCACTTTACGGCGCTCTTCACTTCAGGGTCCCCTCTTCACGCGGCCGGAGCTTCATCCCCTCGGCCGCACCCGATATCGTGGTGAGGACGATCCGCTCACCTTCACTCAGCCCCTCGCTTACAAGCACGGTCTCACGTTCGCGCCGCACCACGGTCACCGGCCTGATATGGAGTTGCTCGTCTCCGCCGACGACCCACACGGTGCTGTTCTCGCGCAGTGCCCGGGCAGGCACCGGGAATACGCCGGTGAGTGTTTCGCCATAGAGTGTGACATCCACGAACATTCCCAGTTCGAGGTCCGGCCCTCCGCTCTCCCTGCGGTCCCTGAGTCCGTAGGGGTCGTCCACGGATACGACGATCCGCGTCATGCGGCCCTTTGGGTCGACCTCACCGAGTGAACGCACCACCCTGCCCTGCCATGTGAAGGACTTCCCTCCGACGGTGATAGCGACCGTTGCCGGGGAGCCCTCCACGGCAGCACCACCCTCCTGGCGGGGGATGCTCAGCCACCTCAGGTCCTCCATGGAGAGGGGGACGACCACCTCGGCCGTGGCAGTCCCGGCCACCACCGCCACGGTGTTTCCGGCACGCACGTACTGCCCGACCTCCACATCCTCGGACCGGACCCTGCAGTCAAAGGGTGCATATATGCGGGTGCGCTGCAGGTCGAGTTCGGCCTGATCGAGGGCGGCCCTGGCAGCGGCCACGTCGGCCTCGGCCTTCCTGATCTGGGGCTCGTAGAGGACGAGAGGATCGGGTTGCCCGCCGTAGTCGTCCTTGAGCGCATTCCATTCGCGGCGGGCCACTGCCGCGCTGCTCTTCACCTTTGCGAGCTCGAGTTCGGCCTGCGCCAGGGCCGCCCTGGCACGGACGACTGCGAGCCGGTAGTCCACCTGCTCGATCTCGAACAGGAGGTCCCCTTTCTTGAAGAAACCACCGGCCACGAAGGCAGGGGCGACATGGACTACGCGTCCGCTCACGCGGGGCGTGATACCCGCCTCCCTCCCGGCCTGTACCGTGCCTGTCGCGGTGACCCTCACCTGGTGGTCCTTTCTTGCGACGGTCAGGACCTCGACCAGTGCGCCTGGCTCACTCCTGGCCTCCTTCTGGGGCGCGGGACGTGAGAGCACCAGCACCCTCATGATGAGAAAGCCCGCCGCGAGTATGGCAACCGGCACGAGGACCTTGAAGAGCCTGCTCCTGAAACTCATGAGCCTCCTCCTTTGTGATCGTTGCCCGCCAGGCGCTCCTCGACCTCGTGCTCCATCCACCTTCCACCGACCGCCCTTGCCAGGGTTATGCGGTCGGATATGAGCTGACGGCGGGCCGCCAGCAGCCGGCTCCGGGTCTCGTAGAGCAGGGTCTGCGCGTTCAGCACCTCCAGGTAGTCTGAAAGCCCCCGCAGGTAGCGCTCGCGCGAAAGGCGGAAAGTCGCAGCAGCGGCCTCGGCCTGTTCCTTCAGCCGCCTGATCCGCTCCTCGGAGGCGCGGTTCCTCACGAGGGCATCCTCGACCTCCTGGAACGCGCTCAAGACGGCCTTGCGGTAGAGGGCGAGGTTCTCGTGGAATACGGCCCTCGAACGATCCACCTCGGCCTTCCGCCTCCCGCCGTCCAGAAGCGGCTGAGAGAGGTCTACCAGTACCTTCCAGAAGTTCCCGACGATGTCGCCGGTGCTGAAGACGAGGCTCGACTTGCCGTAGCTGGCGACCAGGTTGAAGGATGGGAAGCGATCCGCTATCGCCGCGGCCACCCTCTCATCACTCGCCTTCAGGCGCAGCAGGGCCGCGCGTACGTCGGGACGCCTCGATAGGACCTCGGAGGGAAGACCCGCGGGAAATGCGGCCGGTATCTCGGGCAGTTCGGCGACACCGCCTTCAACAGCCTCTCCGGCCGGATAGCGGCCGAGGGCGACCGACAGGGCGTGCTCGGTCACCCTGAGTGAAGACTCGATCGCCGCCTGCTGTGCCTTGACCCCTGCAAGCCCCTGCCGCGCCTGGTAGACGTCGAGAGCAGGGACCAGTCCCGCACGGTAGCGCCGCTCGACGAGCGAGAGGATGTCGGCGTAGGACTCGACGGTCTGCTCTGCCAGTCTCAGCTGGGCGCGCTGCTCGGCGGCGAGGTAGTAAAGGTCCGCGATCTCGGCGGAAAGGCTGATATAGAGTGTCTCAACATCCTCCCTGAGTGCTTCCACCTCCAGCAGGGCGGCCTTGGTGCGTGACTTGAGCTTCCGCCACAGGTCGAGCTCGTAGCGCGCCGCTGCCGAGAGGATGTAGCTGTTGCCCGTGTTGTTTCCGAAGAAGCTCGGTGTATCCTCCCTGCTCCACTCACCCTGGAGGTCGATCGACGGCCTGCCGGCAGCGGCGGCACCGCGGTATAAGGCCCGGCTCTGCTCGAGGCGCTCGTATGCGCGCGCAAGGTCGGGATTGCCGGCGAAGGCCTCCTCCATTACGCGGTTCAACCCCCTGTCGCCGAAGGCCTCCCACCAGCGCTCAACCGGCGCACCCGGCGCACTCCCTCCGGCAAAGGACGGCGGGACCGGAACCGGAGGTTCCACCGGCTGCGGTCTGTACACGGCGCAACCCGCCGACAGTACGGCGAGGATCGTCAAGATCGAACCAACTACTGTACGGGCCACGGTCTCTCCATCCCGGTCGAAACGAAATCGATCAGCAGGGCGGTGAGCGACTCCACATCACCGACCGGTGTCACGCCGTCGGGCAGTGGGAGGTTCGTCTTGCCGGCCATGCTTATGACATGGCTCATGGCGCCTAAGGCGAACTGTAGCCTCCAGAAGACGGCATCAGGCGGTACCTCCGGCAATGCCTCGCGCAGGGTCTCGAACAGGAGATGAAACAGCGGCGCAATGTGACGTATGAAGACATCGCGCACCGTGTCTTCCGGATCCGACATCGCCCTGCCCACCAGGACGATGTAATCCTCGGCACCGGATCCGGACTTCCGGAACGCAAGCGTCGGCTCGATGAACGCCAGGAGGGTCTCCCGCACGCCGGGCCTCCGCCCCTCCCTGCGGGCCGCCTCACGAACCCTCTCGATATTGTCGCGCCTCAGTCTGTTCAACGGGATGAGACGCCTCTGAAAGACCGCCTCGAGCAGCGCATACTTCGAACCGAAGTGATAGTTGACGGCAGCAAGGTTCACCCCTGCGCGGCTCGTGATAGCCCGCAGGGATGTGTTGTGAAACCCCCTCCTTGCAAAGAGGTACTCGGCAGCGTCGAGTATCCTCTCCTTGGTGTCAGGTATGCTCACGGCCCCTCCAGTCAGTCATACGTTAAATTAAAACAGTTGTTTTAGAAAAGTCAAGCATTCCACTACGGCTCTCTCAGGACTGCTGCTGAACGGTCCGCAGCGGGTCGAGGCACATCACTCCGTGACTGCGTCAAGCCTTATATGGAGGTCCCTCAGCTGTCTCTCATCCACGGGTGAGGGCGCGCCGCTCAGGAGGCAGACGGCCTTCTGTGTCTTAGGAAAGGCTATGACGTCCCTTATGGAGTCTGCACCGAGCATGAGCATAACGAGCCGGTCGAGCCCCAGGGCGATACCACCGTGAGGCGGTGCGCCGTAGCGGAGCGCGTCGAGGAGGAAACCGAACTTCAGGCGGGCCTCATCCTCGGGTATACCGAGTATCTCGAACATCCTTTTCTGGAGTGCGGGGTCGTGGATACGGATACTTCCGCCTCCGATCTCGCTGCCGTTGAGCACAATGTCGTATGCCTTGGCCCTCAGGGAGGCGAGCGCGTCACGGTCGACGACATCCCCCTGGAGCATCAGTTCAGCATCGGCATCCGCCGGCGAGGTGAACGGGTGGTGCATGGCCTGGAACCTCTGGTCGTCGTCGTCCCACTCCAGAAGCGGATAGTCGACGATCCAGAGGAACCTGAAGCCCTCGGAGACAAGGCCCTGCCTCCTTGCTATCTCGAGCCTGAGCCTGCCGAGCACGTCGAGCACCACATCCTCCCTGTCGGCGACGAACAGCATCATGTCGCCCTCCTCGGCCTCGAGCCTCCGGGCCATCTCCCTGAGGACGCCTTCAGGAAAGAACTTCACGATCGGCGACTCAAAGCCGCCGTCCCTCACCTTTATCCATGCCAGCCCCTTTGCACCGAGGGAGCGCACATCCTCTGTCAGGAGGTCGATCTCCTTCCTCGACATCCCTGCCATGGACTTGCCGCAGACAGCCTTGACCCTGCCTCCGGATTCGAGGGCCGAGAGGAAGACCTTGAAGCCGCCCTCTCCGGCCAGGTCCCCCATCTCCTTGAGTTCGAGGCCGAACCTGAGGTCGGGCTTGTCGGAGCCGAAACGCTCCATTGCGTCCCTGTAGGAGAGTCTCGGCATCGGCGTCTCTATCTCGACCCCGAGGGTCTCCCTGAAGAGACGCGACAGCATGCCTTCAACCACCGAGATCACGTCGTCGGGCTCGACGAACGACATCTCCATGTCCACCTGCGTGAACTCGGGCTGGCGGTCGGCCCTCAGGTCCTCGTCCCTGAAACACTTGACCACCTGGAAATACCTCTCGAGGCCTGACATCATCAGTATCTGCTTGAAGAGCTGCGGGGACTGCGGAAGGGCGTAGAAGTGGCCGGGATTGAGGCGGCTCGGCACCAGGTAGTCCCTCGCACCCTCGGGTGTCGACTTCGTGAGCATCGGCGTCTCTATCTCCATGAAGCCCTCGGCGTCGAGATAATCGCGCATAAGCTTCGTAACGCGGTGCCTGAAGAGGAGGTTGCGCTGCATCTCCTGCCTCCTGAGGTCGAGGTAACGGTACTTGAACCTCAACGACTCGGATATGCCGGTTGCATCATCGAGCACGAAGGGCAGGGCCTCGGATCTGCTCAGAATGGTCAGCTCGCCAGCGTAGAGCTCGACCGTGCCGTTCGGGATATCCGGATTCTCCGTACCCTCAGGCCTCCTCCTCACCTCGCCCCTCACCTTTACGACGAACTCGGAACGGAGCTGGTGGGCCGACTCGTGGGCCTCTCCTGAGACGTCCGGGCTGAACACCACCTGCACGAGGCCGCTCCTGTCCCTCAGGTCCACGAATATAAGGCCTCCATGGTCGCGCCTCCTGAAGACCCAGCCAGAAAGGGTGAGTTCCCTGCCTATGTCGGCCTCTGAAACCTCCCCGCAACTCTTGTCTCTATACATGACTCCTCCTGAATCCTCATGGAGTGCCGGCGAAATGAAAAGAGACCGGGCACTCCACGACTCCTGTTTTGTATCCCATCTCCGACTGAAGGAAGCGATCCGACAGGAATTCAGCCGGTCTCCGCCTCATATCCTGAGACTCTTCTTCAGCCTCTTCAACTCGTCATCACTCAGGTATCTCCACTGCCCGGGCCTGAGACCGCCGAGCTCGAGGCCGTCTATCCTGATCCTCTTGAGCTTGAGCACGGCATGACCCACACGCTCGAACATACGCCTGATCTGCCTCTTCCTGCCCTCATGGATCGTAACCTCGAGCCAGGAGTTCTTCTCGGCCCTCGGCATGCGCACCCTCCTTATCCTTGCGGGCGCGGTCATGCCGTCATCGAGCATCACGCCCCTGCGCAGCCTGTTCAGGTCATCCTCCCCAATCACCCCTTTTATCTTCACGAGGTACGTCTTCGGCACCCTGTGTGAGGGGTGTATCACCCTGTATGCAAGCTCGCCGTCATTCGTGAGCAGCAGCAGCCCCTCGGAGTTGAAGTCGAGCCTCCCGACGGGATACACCCTGAACCTGAGGCTGCCGATGAGCTGCTTCACCGTCGGCCTGCCCTCGGTGTCCTCGAGGGTGGTGAGCACGCCCGGAGGCTTGTTGAGCATGATGTAGACCTTCGGCTCAGGCCTGCGCAGGGGCCTGCCGTCGACCCTGATGTGGTCCCTCTCTGGATCGGCCTTCATCCCGAGGACGGCGGTCCTTCCGTTCACGACCACCCTGCCCTCTGCTATCAGCTCTTCGGCCTTTCGCCTCGAGGCAACGCCCATTCTTGCAAGTATCTTCTGAATCCGCTCTTCCATACGCCTGAGACCGTCTGCTCCTGTTCCGCCGATGCTCGGGCACCTTCAGGCGGTCACGAACATATATATTAACCCGAACCCTTCAGGGATGTAAAACGCGGATGCTTCAGTGCATCCTCCACCGTCACTCAGCCGGCCTTGCGCGATGACCCCATGAGCACTCGACCGGCCGCCATGGTCACCAAGTACAGCGCAACACCGCCGAGCACGTCCACCACGTAGTGGTACCTGCAGTAGACGGTTGCAAGAAGCAGCAGGGCAGTAACCGGCAGGTAGATGCAGAAGAGCCTCTTTTCGTGACGGAACGCGAGGTGCAGGACCACCAGTGTGACGGCCGTGTGTCCGCTCGGAAAGGCGTCCCTCTTTATTCCCTCTATGCTGTTGAGTATGCCGTAGATCTTCTCGAAGAGGAACGCGCCTTCGAGGGGGACGCTCTGGAGGTGGTTCATCGTGTATCTCGGCCCGAGAGCGGGAAACAGGACGTAACCGACGTAGGAGAGATAGAAGCACAGCAGTATGTATGTGAGGCTCTCGTCGAACTCCCTGTCCCTCTTCTTCGTCTTGAGCACCACACCGAGCACGACGGGAAGGAAGTAGTAGCTCGTGTATGCCAGCTGGAGCACCTCGGTAAGCAGCGGGTTCACTATCCGCTCGAGCCAGACCGTGGGGTAGCCGCCGAGCAGCCAGTAATCCGCTCGTATCAGCAGGTAGTCGATGTCCCGGGGATTCACCCCGGGGACGAGTTGCGTCATGGTGTCGAAGACGAGGAATACGGCGGTCACTGGAAACGCAATGTCGTGTGCGAGCTTCAGGACACCCCGTTCAGGTGGATACTTAATGAAGAGGACCTGGATGGACAGCAGCGAGACATAGGTTAAGAGGAGCCTGCCAGCAGATGCGGTGGAGTCGTAATGCGTCAGCGTCAGCAGAGCGAACAGGGAGAGGAAGATCATGGTTACGGCGTCCGCAGGCCTTATCCTGCCGAAAAGCCGCCCCATCACAGCTTGTTCAAGGCCCTCATCACGGCCTTCCGGCGCTTGGAGGGCCTGCGGGAGGCACCCTTCCGGACCGTCCCGGTCTCCTCCTCTTCGTCGGCAAGCACCTTGAGGGTCACCTCGTCCATCGTCTCACCGCCGCCGGCCTCCCCATCGTCCAGCAGTGCCTCGTCGAGCTTTCTGAGGAATTCCCCGGAGCCGACCGGAACGGACCCCCGCGCCCAGGCGAAATCGGCGATCTCCCTGTCAGAGCTGACCACTATGAAGCCGCCCCCACCCTGCACGAGCATGTCCTTTATCACGTCGTCGGCCTTTCTTGCTATCCTCGAAAAGACTATCCTGACTCCGCCGTCGGTCTGCAGGGTCTCCCTCGGCGAGAGCCCGCCGTGACCGTCGAAGACGACCGTTATATCGTGCCCCTTGGCCGCCCTGTACCTGACCAGCCTCTTGACGAGCCTCTTCCTCCTGGACTCGAGATCCCCGTGTAGTGTCCCGATCAGGTTGTATCCGTCGATTATCAAGCGGGACATTCCGTACCTCCAGGGCATGAAGCCCGTCTCCGCCCGCGTTGCTGCACGGCCGCGTCCCGTCGGCCCGCGCAACGTCCAGGCGGGGCAAATTCCCCCTTTGTCGTTGTCGTTATCGTCGAAATATATTATACTTGACTTATACGGCGGTTTGAAAGCCGGGGTTGAAGGCACAAGGCATCATCAGGGAGGTGGAAGGGGTCGATGTTTCCGATCAGGGACACGGTGCCGCGCAGGGAGTTTCCGTTCGTCACATGGGCGATCATCCTGGTGAACGGGACGGTCTTCCTATTCGAGCTGTCCCTGCCCAAGGACTTGCTCGATCGCCTCATATACCTGTTCGGCGTGGTACCGGCGAGGTATTCGCATCCGGAGTGGGCGGTCCTGTTCGGCCTGCCGCTCGACGACTACTGGCCATTCATAACGAACATCTTCCTCCACGGGGGATGGGTACACTTCGTGGGCAACATGTGGATGCTCTACCTCTTCGGCGACAACGTGGAGGACAGGATGGGGCACGGCAGGTTCTTCGTCTTCTACATGCTCTCAGGCCTTGCAGCGAGCATCACGCACTTCGTATTCAACATGCACTCGACGGTCCCGGCCATAGGTGCATCCGGCGCCATTGCAGGAGTGATGGGGGCATATTTCGTGATGTTTCCGACCGCGAGGGTGATCACGCTGATACCGATCTTATTCCTTCCCTACTTCATCGAGATACCTGCATTCGTATACCTCGGCATCTGGTTCGCGACCCAAATATTCTCGGGCGCCTTCTCTCTGCTGACCCCCGGGGCCGGAGGGGGGATAGCGTGGTGGGCGCATATCGGGGGGTTCGTTGCAGGCATTGTGCTGTTGCCCATATTCAGGAAGAAGGGGTCCTATCGCAGGTATTTCCCGGACGAGGCTTACTACAATGTCTATAGATGACAAACAACAAGGAGACTCCAAGGAGGGGACATGAACTTGGACATATTCAGCATCTTCTGGATATTCTTCATGATCAGCGCACTCCAGCCGGTCCTGAAGCAGCGGCTTCTCGAGGCGTCGAGGCAGAAGCTCATTGCAAAGATCGAGAAGAAACACGGTTCGAGGGTGATCCTCCTGGTGCACAGGCAGGAGACTATGAGTCTCCTCGGCTTTCCCATCTTCAGGTACATCAACATCAACGACTCCGAGGAGGTGATAAGGGCCATCCACATGACGGATCCCGAGATGCCACTCGACCTCGTCCTGCACACGCCCGGGGGGCTCGTGCTTGCATCCTACCAGATCGCCCATGCAATAAAGAACCACAAGGGGAAGGTGACGGTCTTCGTGCCGCACTACGCGATGTCCGGAGGAACCCTGATCGCGCTCTCCGCCGACGAGATAGTGATGGGAGAGCATGCAGTGCTCGGCCCGGTCGATCCGCAGCTCGGAGAGTACCCGGCGGCCTCTCTCGTCAGGCTGGTCGAGTCCAAGCCGCTCTCAGAGGTCGACGACAGGACGTGGCTCCTCGCGGACATCGGAAAGAAGGCGATGACACAGCTCAAGAGGCAGGTCCGATACCTCCTCAGTGGCAAGTACCCCCCTGAGAAGGCCGAAGAGCTCGCAACGATCCTCTCCGAGGGGAGGTGGACACACGACTACCCGATCACGTACGAGGAGGCCAAGGCACTCGGTCTCAAAGTGAGGGACGACATACCGCCGGAGTTCTACCAGCTGATGAGCCTCTACCCGCAGCCGGTAAGGCAGCAACCGTCGGTCGAGTATCTGCCTGTTCCGAGGTTCAGGGGGCCGACGAACCAGAAGCCCGGGAAGTGAGCGCGGCTCAACGGTAGTTCCTCATGAACTCGATCCATATCGGCAGGGCCGCCCTCGCACCGGTCTCCTTGTCGCCTATGGGTGTATGGTCGTCCCTGCCGACCCATACGCCCACGGCCAGAGTGTCGTCGAAGCCGACGAACCATGCATCTGTGTAGTCGTTGGTCGTCCCGGTCTTACCATAGACGGGCCGGTCTATGACCTTGGCCATCCGCCCCGTACCATCGAGTATGACCGAGCGGAGCATGTCCCTGATCTCGTCGACCACGGCCTCGTCGATGACCCGCTCGGCGGCCGGATAATGCTCCTCGAGGGTCAACCCGTCACGGTCCGTGACCCTGTCTATGAAGAGCGGCTTCAGCCTGTAGCCCTGCGCGAGGGCTGCATAGCCGTAGACCATGTCCATCAGCGTGGCCTCCGACGCGCCGATCGCAGATGAGAGGTAGGGGTTGACCTTGCTGCGGATGCCGACGTCACGCGCAGTCCTGACGACACTATCGATACCGATCAGGTCGGCGAGACAAACGGTCGCCGCATTCAGGCTGTGAGAGAGGGCGTACCGGAGGGTCACCTCGCCGTTGTAACGCTTCTCGTAGTTCCTCGGCGACCATACGTCAAGGTTGTCCGGCGTCGGGTAGCCGACCTCGGCATCCACGATGACGTCTTCGGGCATGAGCCCTGCCTGCAGCGCAGCCAGGTATACGAACGGCTTGAACGCCGAGCCCGGCTGCCTCAATGCCTGTGTCGCCCTGTTGAACTGCGTCTGCCAGAAGTCCGTCCCTCCAACCATGGCCCTCACCTCACCCGTCTCGAGGTCAACGGCGAGGAGGGCGGCCTGAACGCCCGGGGCGACCCTCTGCTCGAGCTCCCGGACTCCCTTGCTCACCGCCTGCTCGGCCACCTCCTGCATACTCATGTCGAGCGGCGAATAGACCCTGAGCCCAGCGGTGTAGAGGCTGTCCGAGTATCTCCTTTCGAGCATCTCGCGCAGATACTCTATGAAGTACGGAGCCTTGTAGCGCCTTCGGTGTATCTTGTCGGGCAGCGGCTCATCCAGTGCCGCCCTGTAGTCGTCTTCGGTGATGTAGCCGAGCCTTAGCATCTTCTTCAGGACGAGATTGCGCCTCGCCAGCGCCTTTTCCGGGTTCTTGAACGGCGAGTAGTAGGAGGGGGCGCGTGGAAGGGCCGCCAGGAGTGCCGCCTCTGCGAGCGTCAGTTCCTCGGTGGACTTGTCGAAATACGTGTGTGAGGCGGCTTCGATCCCGTAGGCCTTGGTACCGAAGTACGCCTGGTTGAGGTACAGGCCCATTATCTCGTCCTTAGTGTATCTCTTCTCGATCTGTATGGAGAGGGCCGCCTCCTTTATCTTTCTCGATATATTCCTCTCCGGCTTGAGAAAGAGCAGCTTTGCGAGCTGTTGCGTTATGGTGCTTCCACCCTGCACTATCCTCCCCGCCTTGATGTCGTAGAGCAGTGCCCTCGCTATGCCTATCAGGTCGATCCCGTGGTGACTGTAGAACCTCTCGTCCTCTATCGCAACAAATGCCTTTTTCACATGGTCGGGTATCCTGTAGAAGGGAACGAAGGTGCGCCTCTCGACATAGTACTCGGCGATGACGTCACCGGATGAGGAATACACCTTCGATGCCTCGGTGGGCGTATATTCCTCCAGGGCCTCGATCCGGGGTAGGTCCGAGAGGCTCCGGAAGACCACACCAGAGAGCACCCCTGCCAGTACGCCCAAAAGGCCGACGATGATCAATCCTCTCAACATCGAGATATTATAACTCATTTCCTACGCTTGCAGTCGTGGCCGGCCTGCTCGGCTGCAGCGGGAACATTCCCCTGATTCCGCTGCAACGAGCCGGCTGGCCTTGAAAAAAAAGCCCCTTTGTGGTAACTTTAAAGATAATGCTACGGAAACTCTCAGGCCTGGCCATATCCCTGGTTATCGCAGTCATCGCCTTCATTCTCTCCTATGTACATCCCTCGTTTGAAGCCCTGGCCATATCGATAATACTCGGCATGCTCTTCTCCAACATACTCGAGGAGAGGCGGTTCCTGGATGAGGGGATCAAGCTCACGATCAAGGTCTTCCTGCCGGTGGGGATAGCCCTCTACGGCACCCAGCTCTCCGTGCGGGCACTCGACCCTGCGATGACCCCGCTTGTGTTCCTCACGTTCATTGCGGTCTTCACCCTCGTCTATCTCATCGCGAAATGGTTCGGGCTGAGAAACAACATCCGGATACTGCTTGCAACCGGCATCTCGATCTGCGGCGCATCGGCGATAGCGATCGTATCGCCCCTGATAAACTCCGACGGCGAGGAGACCTCCATATCGTTGATCGTCGTGATGATCTACGGCCTCTTCGGAATGATAGCATACCCGTTGTTTGCAAACCTGCTCGGCCTCGGCATCAAGGAGTTCGCCTTCGTCTCCGGCACCACACTGCCGATGATCGGGCAGATAAAGGTGGCGGCCTCGACGTACGGAGCGGAGTGCGTAGAGACGGCCCTCAAGTACAAGCTCCTCAGGATGTCCTTCCTCGTCTTTCTCGTAACCCTCACCGTCTTCCTCTCCAGGAAGGAGGGCAGGCGCATATACGTCCCCTGGTTCATAGCCGTCTTTGTCATCCTCGCCGTTGCCGTGAACCTCTTGAAGATGGACCGGCTGTCGGAGATGTCTGCACCGGTGAGCCGCTTCGCGCTCTCCACCGCACTGGCGGCAATCGGTCTGTCGGTCGATTTCGAGTCCATCACAGAGGAGGGGATCAAGCCCCTGCTGATCGTGGCGCTCTCCATAGCCGTCATCCTGTCGGTCCAATTCCTGCTGTTTCAGATAGTAATGTAACTCCGTATGTTCAAGATAAAGCTCATATACAGGTTCCTACTCAACTTCCTCATCTTCTCCCTCGCCCTTGTACTGCCCCTCTCTTTTTCCCTCCGCAAGGACATCAAGGCGGTCTTCACGAACATGGAAGCGCTCATGGAGAACAAAAGACTCGACGAGGCCCGCGTAATCGAGGACGAGTTCTTCAGGGAGACGTTCGCGCACATGATGAGCATCTCTTTCTATGCGTTCTTCCTCGCCTTCGTCCTCGCCCTCTTCTCCTCAAGGAGGTTCCTCAAGCCCATAAGGGCGCTCTATACCGGCGCCGAAGCCGTGAAAAGGGGGGATCTCGACATAAAGATACCGGTCTATTCAGCAGACGAGTTGGGCGAGGTGACGGCAATATTCAACGAGATGCTCGCCAACCTGAGGGCCAAGACCGAAGAGCTGCAGAACAAGGACACCTACGTAAAGACGATGATGGATGCCCTCTGGGTGGTCGACAATAACGACGTAGTCATAGACATAAACCCTGCGTTCACGAAGATGTTCGGTTACGATCGTGACCAGGCGGTGGGGTCTTCGATATACGACTTCTTGGATGCGGAGAACGCCATGATAATGAAGAGGGAGCTCGGACTGAAGAGACGCCGAGGCGAACACTCCACATACGAGATAAACATCACGGCGAGGGACGGCTCGCAGATACCCGTGCTCATCACCGGTGCTCCCATAGTCAGAAACGGCGAGGTCGTGGGCAAGATCGGAATAATAAAGGACTTCAGGGACCAGGCGAATCTCGTGAAGGAACTGAAGGGGTCGAGAGACTATCTCGAGACCGTGATGAACAGCATAGAAGACTCCATCATGATCATAAACACCGACTACAGGATACTGAAGGCCAACGTGGCCGCTCTCGAGAGGTACGGCAAGGAGATCACGGGAAAGAAGTGCTACGAGATAACCCAAAACTCCTTCAGGCCGTGCTGGATGGATGGGGAGGACTGCCCCATCCAGGAGGTCTTCACCACAGGGGGCACGTGCAAGACGATACGCGAACACTACGACGAGGGGGGAGCCAAGCGCTATGTGGAGGTGATAGCATCCCCGATCAGGGACTCCGAGGGAAGGATCATCGAAGCACTGAAGGTGATAAGGGACGTAACAGAACGCATGGTGCATCTGGAGGAGATGGAAAGGAGAAACAGGGAGCTTATCCTGCTGAACTCCATCGCCTCCATAATAAACAAGTCGCTCAAGGCGGAGGAGATATTCTCGAGCGTGCTTGACAGGCTCATCGGTGCACTCGACATGGACGGCGGCTGCGTATTCACCATCGACGAAGACGCCCGTGAACTCATATGCCTGTGCCAAAGCGGGGTGGCGGAACAGTGCACCGCAAGGGCCGTCAAGGTGAAGCTCGGCGACGACATACCCGGAAGGGTCGCTGTCACAGGTGAGGTGATGACGTCTTCCAATCTCGACACCGACAGCCGGGTGCCGGTCTCTATATTCAAGGATTCCAAGATAAAGGGCTACTGCTGCATCCCCATAAGGGGAAAGGAACGCATCCTCGGCGTCTACTGCCTCTTCAAGTTCAGGGAGCACTTCTTCACCATGGAGGAGGAGAAGATACTGCTCGCCGTGGGTGAGATGGCCGGTCTCGCGCTCGAAAACAGCAGGCTCTACGAAGAGATGAAGGAGATGTTCGTTACCCAGAAGGGCAGGAGGCTCCAGGAACAGAGGGACCTCCTCGGCCTGTCCTCGAAGCTCACATCCGCAAACAACATCGACGAGGTCGTCCACAGCACGGCCTCCCTCATAAAGGCGTATCTCTCCTCGGACTCCGTCCTCTTCTGGGGCAAGAGAGACGACGGCTCTCTCGCGCTCGTATACTCCACGGGGCTTGAGCCCCCCACCCGCTTCATCAGGACGGATACGGGCTCGACGGAGGCCCAGGCCGCCCGGATGTGCGAACACGTGAGCATAGAGGACATAGACGCCGACGACCGCTCCCCTTTCACGGACGACATGAAGAAGATGGGCATCAGGTCGGCCCTCTCAATGCCCGTCATGGTCGGAGAGCATCTCCTCGGGGTCTTCACGTCCTTGTCGAGGACCCCGCGGAGGTACCGTGACGACGAGATACACTTCCTCCGCATAATATCGAGCATCTTCGGAGTGGCGCTCGAGAGGAGCAGGCTGTCGGAAAAGCACGAGCTGGACAGGATGAAGACGGATATCATCAGCTCCGTCTCCTACGAGCTGAGAACCCCCCTGTCGGCTATCGTGGGACTTACGGAGATGCTCATGGACGGTGAGATCAGAGGGGCGAGGGCGGAAAAGTACCTGAAGACCGTCTATGCCGAAGGAATGAGGCTGTCCGAGCTGATCTCGGACCTGCTGAGTATATCGAGGCTCGAAAGCGGTGAAGAACCGGTTCGTCTGAGCGACATAGACTTCTCCGAGCTCGTAGAGTCGGTCGAGAAGACCCTCGATGCGGATATCCGGGCAAAGAACATCTCTCTCGTGACCGAGGTGGACCCTGACACCGCAGGGTTCCGCGGCGACAGGGAGCGGCTCAAGCAACTCCTTGTCAATCTTGTCGACAACGCCGTAAAGTACTCCGACGAAGGGTGTTACATAAATTTGAAGGTACGATATTCGGAAGAATATGTTATACTTGAGGTATCCGACACGGGATGGGGGATTTCGGAGAGGGACATTCCAAACCTGGGGAAACGCTTCTACAGGGGAGATCACGGAAGAAGGACAAAGGGCACCGGATTAGGGCTCGCCCTCTGCAGGGAGATCGTGCGGATACACCTTGGCAGCATCGAGATCAAGAGCGTGTTGAACAGGGGAACAACCGTTATTGTCACCCTTCCATACAGGAGACTGGAAGATGCCTAAAGTGATGGTAATCGACGATGAACCTTTCATCCTGATGATGATCGAGGACAAGCTGAGGCGGGGGGGACTCGATGTGGTCACCCTAAGGGAGAGCAAGAGCGCCGTCGAGGCGATACGGAGGGAGAAGCCGGACCTGATAATCCTCGACTGGATGATGCCGGAGATCAGCGGTATAAACATCTGCAGGACCATAAAGACCGACCCCGACCTCTCAAGGATTCCCGTCTTCATGCTGACGGCCAAGGGACAGGAGGACGACGAAAAACTGGGGATACGTTGCGGTGTCGACCGCTACATAACAAAACCCTTCAGCCCCAGGATCCTTCTGGAGTTGGTACTTGAACAACTTGGAAGCAAATAGGGTCAAGGAAGACCTGAAGGCCGCTATAACCGAGCTTAGCGACACATACGAGGAGCTGTCCCTTCTGTACAGGCTGTCCGAGGAGTTCACCGGGCTCGGGGTCGACGGGATATGCCGCCTGCTGTTGAAGAAGGCCGTATCACTGCTCGGCATAAGGACGGGCGCCGTTCTCTTTCTGGACCCGGACTCCGGACGGCTGTACACGCGGGCGTCCACCGGCGAGTGGGAAAGGGGCACGTCCTTCGCCAAGGGGGACAACATCCTCTGGAGGGCCATTCACTCGAACAAGGCCATAACGCTCTGCGATCACGGCACCCACAGGGAGAGGCTGGACCAGATCAGGTGCAACTCCCTACTGGTGATTCCCCTCAAGGGCAAGAAGCAGACCATCGGTGTATTCGTGGCTGCAGACAAGGCGGACGGGAGGGAGTTCTACTCGGGTGACATGAAGCTGCTGACCACCATCTCCTCACAGGCTGCGCTCTTCATCGAAAACGCCCTTCTGACCCGGGAAATGCAGGATTTCCTGATAGAGACGATCCGTTCGTTCGTCAAGGCGCTCGAGGCCTCCTCACTGTGGACCGCCGGACACACCGAGAGGGTGACGCGTTACGCCTTGTCCATTGCAGAACTGCTCCGGCTCGATGCCGGCGAGATCGAGAAGCTGAGGATCAGCAGCCTCCTTCACGACATCGGGAAGATCGCCACTCCAAAGGAGATACTGAACAAGAAGGGCAGACTGAACAAGCCGGAGTGGTCCGAGATAAGGCGCCACCCAATAGTCGGGGCCGAGATACTCTCGGGTCTGAGCAGTTTCAGGGAGGTGATCGAGTGCATAAGGTATCACCACGAGCATTATGACGGGACCGGGATTCACGGCCTGTCGGGCGGCGACATACCGCTCATGGCGAGGATTCTGGCCGTTGCTGACGCCTTCGACGCAATGACCTCCGACCGGCCTTACCGGAAGAAGAAGACCATCGATGAGACGGTCCGGGAGATAAAGGACTGCGCGGGTAGACAGTTCGACCCGGCGGTCGTACAGGCGTGTATAGAGTGGATCGGCTCAACCCACCACGTTGTATCTCCTGAGCCTGAATCCCGCTCCTAATTCCCGGGCGATCTCCCTGCACCTCTCGACGTCGACCCCCGGTGCATCAACGACCGTCACGGTCACATCCGGCACGTATTTCACCGCTTCCCTCACAAAGTCGACCACACCCCTGTAGGCCCCCTCGATAAACGGCCTGCAGAGGGCCCTGTAGGTCTCCTCGTCCTGCGCGTCGAGACTTATCGAGATGGAATCCACGAGCCCATCGAGCTCCGGCAGGATGTTCCTGCCGTGGATCAGGTTGCCGTGACCGTTTGTGTTTATCCTCACCCTGCCACCGTTCTCCTTTATCCACCCCGCCAGGGCCTTTACGAGATCGAGCCGCAGCAACGGCTCGCCGTATCCGCAAAAGACCACCTCCCTGTACAACGAAGGATCACCTATCTCCTCCTTCAGCTCTGCAAGGCCCGGCTCGCGGTCGAGCCTCAGGTTGTGCCCCTTCACGTAATCGGAGTGGAACCTTATGCAGAAAGAACATGCGTTCGTACACCTGTTCGTGATGTTTAAGTAGAGGGAATCCCGGATCTTGTAGGCGATCTTTCCCTCTGGAGAATATCCCCCGGTGCCGAAGAGCCTCCCCGCGTTCAAGGTGGTGATCCTCGCGATATCCTCTGTCTCCACACCCCTCAGCTCGGCGAGCTTTCCGGCCGTATGCAGGAGGAAAGAAGGTTCGTTCCTCCTGCCTCTCAGAGGAACAGGCGAGAGGTATGGGGCGTCGGTCTCGATGAGCAGGTATTCATCCGGTATCGATGCAGCCGCCTCCCTGAGCCTCTCGGCGTTCTTGAACGTCACGGTTCCTGCAAAGGATATATACAGCCCCATCGCCATCACCTTCTCGGCCATGTCCAGGTCTCCGGAAAAGCAGTGCATCACGCCGCGGCTGACTCCTGAATCGGAGAGGATGCTCAGTGTGTCGGCCTCAGCCTCCCTCGAGTGGACTATCACCGGGAGTCCGAGTTCGAGCGCAAGAGATATGTGGCTCTCGAAGACCCTCCGCTGCACATCCCTCGGGGAGTGGTCGTAGTGGTAGTCGAGCCCGGTCTCACCGATTGCAACGACCTTCTCCTGTGCCGACAACTCCCTTATCCGCTCGGCTGTATCCGGCGTGAACTCCTTTGCATCGTGGGGATGGACACCGACCGCCGCATATACCATGTCGTATCTGCCGGCGAGCTTCACCGCCGTTTCAGAGCTCTCCAAACCTGAGCCGACGGTTATGATCACTCCTGTGCCGGCATCCCTCGCTCTCCTTATGACGTCGTCCCTGTCGGGGTCGAAAGCGGATGCATCAAGGTGGCAGTGGGTGTCGGTCAGCATCGGGCTGCCGGCAGCTGGTGATTGGCTGTCATGCGTTGTATGGCTCTTTACGCCTGAATCGTCTGCTCTACGCACCGAACTTCTTGAGTCTACCGGAATTGGCGAGGGCAAGGGGGATGATGTTGACGGCCGGGAGTATTCCAAGTTCTCCCTTGAGGCACTCCCTCTCGGTGAATGCCTGGCTCAGTCCGCCCAACACGTAGGGAGAGTGTATGAGCAGCGGCACGGGGTGCCAACTGTGGGACTTCATCACTGACGGGGTCGAGTGATCCCCGGTTATTATCAGGACGTCGGGGTTCAGTCCGCGTATGTCCGGGAGGAAGGCGTCGAACTCCTCGATCTTTCCAGCCTTGCCTTCGAAGTCTCCGTCCTCCCCGTAGGAGTCCACCTTCTTCACATGGACGAAGAAGAAGTCGTAATCCTGGAGGTTGTCCCTCATGAACTCTATCTCCTCTCTTATGTCACCGTTGACCGGCGGGGTGTCCATCCCTATGAGCCTCGCCAGCCCCCTGTACATCGGGTATATCGCGATTGCAAGCGCCTTGAGACCGAAGACCTCTTCGAATGCCGGGATCGATGGCACCTGCGCAATCCCCCTCAAGAGTATGAAGTTCGCGGCATCCTCGTCCTTGAGAATCTCCTTGGCCCTCTCCACGAGCTTCTCCGCGATCCGGGCGACCCGTTCGGACTGGTGGTTCGAGGGCACCGGCCTGAGCGGCGGCTTGCCCGTCTTCTGAGGGTCCGTGTCGTTTACCTCTGCCGAGCCCTCATCGAGCGGCTCCGGAAACCTGAAGACCACGGCGAACCTGTACTCCATACCGTGAGTGAATATGATCTCGGCCTCGTCAATACGACTTATCTCCTTCTGCAGCCTCTCGGTCAGCCTCCTCCCCTTCTCGGTCGCTATCCTGCCGGCACGCCTGTCCTTTATCAGCCCCTCCTGCACGGTGGCGTAGTTGCACCTTACGGCCACGTCCGTGTTCCTCAGCTCTACACCCAACCCGAGTGCCTCGAGGACCCCCCTGCCTATCTGCCACCTGAGCGGGTCGTAGCCGAAGATGCCGAGGTGCCCGGGACCGCTTCCCGGAGTTATGCCGTAGGAGACCGGCATATGGAGCCCCGTGGCAGAGGCCCTTGCGAGTGCATCGAGATTGGGTGTCCGTGCCGTCTCGAGCTCGGTACGGCCTTCGATCGGAAGGCCGCCGAGCCCGTCGAGTACTATCAGGAATATCTTCGTATTGTTCTTCAGTACAAGGTCCTTGATTATCTCCTGCATCGCACCTATCCCCCCTCTGAACCGGTCCGGCTCCCGAGCGGGAATCCAGACCCTTCTTTCTTGAACTGGTGGTATGCCTTTATGAACACCACATACGTATACCCCATGTAGGCACCGGTGAAGATCATCGATGCAATAAGCCCCAAGAGAGAAAGACGGCTCAGAATGACATTGAAGACCATCAGCAAAAACCCTATGCCTATGATGGCGGCAAAGAGCGTGAGTGTATACGAGAAGTTGCCCTTCACGATCTGCACGCTCCGCTTCATGGCATCGATCGGGCCCGTCTTCTCGAGCATCACGACGATGAACGTGAACACGAATACGAATGCAACGGCCAAGCCCGGCAGGAAGAAGAGCGTGAACCCGACAAGCAGCAAGACGCCGACAATCAGTCCGGAGACCGCAAGGCTGACTATCATCTCGTTGGCTCTGCTGAATCCGTATCCTATCGACGTCTTCCCCTTCTCGGTCAGCTCAGTCATCATCGAGGTGACCATCCCCTGGGCGAAACTGTAAAGCACCCACCCGATCACCGACAGAACCGCCCTTGCCAGCACGAGATTCGTCATCTCCTCTCCCGTGCCGCCCATCCCGTCGGACTCCATAGTGGACATCTTGAACCCGACCATCAGTATCGAGATGGAACCTATGACTAAGGCGGCTATCACAGGCGGCAGCACCACGATGGTATGCTTCCTCGTCAAGGCCAGGCTCTCTTTGAGCAACTCACCCACACTCATGTGTGCAGTCTCTCCTTGTCACTGTCTCTCATTCCGCTTAATCCCGGGCGGGCAGTCGTATTCACCGATCGGGTCACTACGCCCTCCCGCCGGTACCGGAAGGTGAAATGAATAATATCAGTTTGCCGCAAACGGTGTCAATCAAGTGGCAGCGCATGCTGAGCTCTCGAACGACCTTTACGTCTCCCTTGGGGTATAATGGAGTGGTAACAACAGCGGCTGATCAGTCCGCGACCGGAGGAACGCCCTTGAAAAGACGCAGGCTCGGACAGCATTACCTCTTCGACCGCTCGATACTGGAAAGGATCATTGAGGCGGCAGGACTCACACCCGAGGACATCGTGGTGGAGATCGGGCCCGGCAAGGGCCACCTCACGCTCATGCTGTCTGAAGAGGTGAGAGAGGTTGTGGCGATCGAACTCGACACACGCCTCTGCGAAGAACTCGCAGCGAAGTTCTCCAAGACAGGGAATATAAGGCTCTTCTGCGGTGACGCCCTGAAGTACCCCTACCACACGTTGCCGAGGTTCAAGGTGGTTGCCAACATCCCCTACTACGTGACGACTCCCATAATCTTCAGGCTGCTCGCCCACCGCGACAGGCTTGTCTCTGCAACCATCACCGTCCAGAAGGAGGTGGCCGAGAGGATGGTGGCACCTCCGGGCGGAAAGGACTACGGTGTGCTCTCGCTCATGATCCAGTACCACGCAGATGCCGCCATAGCATTCCACATACCGAGGGAGGCCTTCAGGCCGCCCCCGAAGGTGGACTCCGCCGTCGTCCATATGAGGATGCTGGCCGAACCGCGGATATCCGTCACGGATGAACGGCTCTTCTTCAGGATCATAAAGACGGCCTTCTCGCAAAGGAGAAAGACCCTGTCGAACTCCCTCAAGCCGCTCGGCGGCGGCGTGAAAGAAGCCCTGCTCGCCGCAGGCATAGACCCCCGGAGGAGGCCTGAGACACTGAGCATGGAAGAGTTCGCGGGGATCGCTGAAGCGCTCGCCCGGCATCATGCTTCAAGGCAGAAGGGGAAGACGCGCGCCGGTGCATGAGAAAGCGGCCGCCCGGCCTTACAGCCTGATAAACCGGAGGATCATCTCCAAATGAGAGGATACAACGGCGCCTGAACGGTTTAAAGTTCGCAATCACCATCCAGGTGAACTGCATCCCGGCCGGATGCCGGAACGAAATGGGTGAAGACTCCGCCATACCCCGTCTATAGACGGATTCTCACCGGCAAGCCGCACCTCCCCTTCACTCGGTCTCACACGGAGGGATCACTTCCCTCAGCCCCCTCAGTCTCTCCTCGGTGAGCTCGGGTTCTACCACATAGCGCGAAAGTGCGTGTTCGTCCCTTCTCTTGATCAGGAGCCACTGGTTCCCTCTACCCTTCAACCTCGTCAGGACGAATCCCCCCTTGAGCTTTCTCCCCTGGAGAACCAGCTCAAGCCTCCCCTCTGCCAGGCTCCCTCCGGTGAGCTCATACCCGCCCGAGTCCCATATGAGCACGGGGCCGGCACCGTAACGGCCTTCGGGGATGATTCCTTCGAATGTCCCGTAATCGAGCGGATGGTCGTCAACCATTATTGCAAGCCTCTTGTCCTTCGGGCACATCGAAGGCCCCTTGGGGACGGCCCATGACTTGAGCACTCCGTCCATCTCGAGCCTGAAGTCGTAATGGAGGCGCCGCGAGTGGTGCTCGTGTACAACGAAGTAGGCCATCATGTATGATAGCACGTATACGGCACTGAAATCCGCGGGATTGACATACTCGGGGTCCGGTGTTAATATGTGGATAGACGGCGGGAGGCCGTCCTTCACACGGTGCAGTCAGTCATGTTCCGTAACGGCTGCTTTCCACGAGAGACCGTCTGCAAACCATGGAGATGGGATTCGAGATTCTCGACATATCAGGAGACGTGGGACTCAGGGTCCGCGGCCGGAGCCTCGACGAACTATTCGTAAACAGCGCCCTCGGACTCTACAGCCTCATCACCGACATTTCGAGGGTCGAACCAGCAGACTCGACCGACATCAGGCTCGAAAGCGAGACCCTCGATGGACTGTTCATAGGATGGCTCAACGAGCTGATCTTCCGGTTCGACACCTACGGGTTCATCGGCAGGGAGATACACGTTGAATCAGTCACGGAAAAGAGGATCGAGGCACGGATAAGGGGCGAGGACTTCGATCCCGAGAGACACGAACGCGGATTCCTGGTGAAGGCAGCCACGTACCACGACCTCAAGATAGAGAGGAAGGGCGATACGTGGATCGCAGAGGTGGTTCTCGACATATAGCACTTAGCATCCTGGGATAACGTCCATAACATAAAAACTCAAGGAGTGCTCCGATGCCGGAAGGACTGAGAAGGATAGACGAGACCCGCATCGAGGTCCCGAAGGGATACACCGAGGGGATGCACGTTGGAGGGATAATCTATGTCGATGTGGAACTCGAGGCGTTTCTCGAAGAGGGGGCAGTGAGGCAGGTCGCAAATGTGGCCACCCTGCCCGGCATAGTGAAGAGATCCCTCGCAATGCCGGACATACACACGGGCTACGGCTTTGCAATCGGCGGGGTGGCGGCCTTTGACACAGATGGGGGGATCATATCGCCGGGCGGTGTGGGCTATGACATAAACTGCGGAGTCCGCCTGCTCAGGAGCGACCTCACGCGTGCTGAGGTCCTGCCGAGGATGAGGGACATAGTGGCGAGGCTCTACAACGAGGTACCCTCAGGTGTCGGCTCTAAGGGCAAGCTCAGGCTTACGAGAGAGGACGAGAGGTTGATCCTGCTGAAGGGTGCCCGCTGGGCGGTGGAGCAGGGCTACGGCACCTCTGAGGACATCGAGAGGACCGAATCCGGCGGAACCATGGATGGCGCCGACCCCTCACTGGTGAGCGACAGGGCCTTCGAGCGCGGCAGGGCACAACAGGGCACCCTCGGTTCCGGCAATCACTTCCTCGAGATCCAGTATGTCGCTGAGATATACGACGAGAAGGCAGCCGGCATACTCGGGCTCTTCCCCGACCAGTTAACGGTGATGATCCACTCCGGCTCCCGGGGACTCGGACATCAGGTCTGTACCGACTACCTCGAGGTCATGGAGAGGGCCGCCGGGAAGTACGGAATCACGCTGCCGGACAAGGAGCTGGCGTGCGCGCCGTTGAGCAGTCCGGAGGGCAGGGACTACTTTTCGGCGATGAAGGCCGCGGCCAACTATGCATGGGCGAACAGGCAGTGCATAATGCACTGGACCATTGAGGCGATAGCGAAGGTATTGCACGCGTCACCCGAAGAGCTCGGGCTGAGGCTCGTCTACGATGTCGCCCACAACATTGCAAAGATCGAGGAACATGTGGTGGACGGCGACAAGAAGAGGCTCATCGTCCACAGAAAGGGGGCCACTCGGGCCTTCGCACCCGGACATCCCGAGCTTCCGGATGTCTACAGGGAACTGGGACAGCCCGTGCTGATCCCCGGCGACATGGGAAGGGCCTCTTTCGTCCTGACCGGCACTGCAAAGGCGATGGAAGAGACCTTCGGCTCCACGTGCCACGGCGCTGGAAGGGTGATGTCGCGGCATCAGGCGATAAGACAGGCAAAGGGCCGTGCCATTTGGCGGGAGATGGAGGATGCGGGGATAATCGTCATGAGCGCAGGGAAACGCACCCTTGCCGAAGAGATGTCAGAGGCGTACAAGGATGTATCAAACGTGGTGGACGTGGTGCACAGGGCCGGCATATCGAAGAAGGTGGCGAAACTGCGACCGCTCGGCGTGATCAAGGGGTAGGCCGAACGCTGATTTGACAATAAAAGTCCCGTTAGGATATGATAATATCCAGCGGGGTAGAGCAGTCTGGTAGCTCGTCGGGCTCATAACCCGAAGGTCGGAGGTTCAAATCCTCCCCCCGCCACCAAGAAGTCAGCCCCCACCCTCACAGCAGTGTCACCCTTCAATGATCGATCAAGGTCCCGCGCCCTTTCAATAAATTCCTGCGGCTCTCTCTTCGAGACCCCCCATGGTTTAAAAGCAGGCAGTGTCTCTATATAATGGCATGCCTCGGGACCTGACACAGGAGCAAAGCACGTGAAGCGCCGACGTGCCGATTTAAAACAAGGCGAGAATCCGGCAGGCCTCGTGTGCATACTTCTGCTGGATGCTTTCCGTATGTGGTGTCAGCGGCGGCGCGGCCGTTGCCTCCGTCAATTAAGTGATTCTTTAAGGAACTGACAATGCGGAAACATCAAGGAAGATGGCGTGGTCATTCATGGAGGAATCGACTGAAGTAGAGGGGGGTTACACTGTCTGATCTCTGGTACGAAAAGGCAGAGGAGATGCTTTCAGGCCCTTGAGATCGGGCTGTACGGGGACATCGAGTTACCGTGCGGCAATTCGTTATGAGAGACGATAGTCTTATTTTCGGGTAGATTTTTCAAATTAGGCATCGATTACATTTGGGATGGATTTTTGATGAGGCAATTCGGAAAGTTGACAAAAGCGGGGTGGGCGGTTACAATGGAGTGGTACGAACGCATCCCGTAACAAGGGTAGTTTCGACATGGAACACCCTTTCTCCTTCAGGAGGGAAGAGCGGCAGGCTCCACTCACTTCTCACTTCCGAGATTGAAAGCTCATTAACCGACAAACAGCCGGATACGGCGACGAGTGCCCCGAGCACAGTGAGACGAAACGGCAGTGCCGTGGTGTCGCTGTACTCGGAGGCAGACTCAACAGACAGGGGGTAATGCATGAAAGAGAAAGTACCGTTTGAACTGAAAGACTTGAAACCGCCGAAAGTCAACCTCAAGACAGCCGCCGGAGCCGCGGCCGCGATCCTGCTCGGCATCCTTCTCTTCTCTTCCTACTTCACTGTGGACACGGAAGAGGTCGGCGTCGTCCTCAGGTTCGGAAAGTTCGTCCGCACGGTCGACCCGGGGTTGAAATTCAAACTCCCCTTCGGGATCGAGAAGGTGTACAAGGTGCCGGTGGAGCGGCAGTTGAAGCTCGAGTTCGGCTTCAGGACGGCTGAACCGGGCATCAGGACCGAGTACTCCTCCAGGAAATACCAGGAGGAGTCCCTGATGTTGACGGGCGACCTCAACGCAGCAGAGGTGGAATGGATCGTACAGTACCGGATCAAGGACCCCTACAAGTTCCTGTTCCGCGTGAGGAACGCGGTGGGGACGTTCCGCGACATCAACGAGGCCGTAATGCGCGAGGTCGTCGGTGACCGCACCGTGGACGAGGTACTGACCGTGGGGAGACAGGAGATCGCTAGCACCGTGGCCATGAAGGTCCAGAAACTGTGCGACCAGTACGAGACGGGGATAAAGGTGGAACAGGTCGTACTACAGGACGTCAACCCTCCGGAACCCGTAAAACCGGCCTTCAACGAGGTCAACGAGGCCCAGCAGGAGCGCGAGAAACTGATCAATCAGGCCCTCTCAGAATACAACAAGGTGATCCCGAGGGCGCGGGGCGAGGCGGAGAGGACCATCGAGAAGGCGAGGGGATACGCACTCGAGCGGGTGAACAACGCGCGCGGTGAGGCGTCGAAGTTCAACGCCGTCTTCAAGGAATACATGAAGGCGAAGGAGGTGACGCGCCAGCGCATATACCTGGAGACGATGAACGACGTCATGAAGCAGGTGGGAAGGAAACTGATAACCGATGAGGAAGCCACGGGGATACTGCCCCTGTTCCAGATTGAGAAGGGAGGCGCCGAGAAATGAACAGAGCCAGATATACAGTGATCGCGGCCGTTGCGGCCCTTGCGTTGATCGTAGCGGCCTCCTCGGCCTTCATCGTGAACGAGACGGAGCAGGTCATAATCACACAGTTCGGCAAACCAGTGAAGGAGCCGATCGTGACACCCGGGGTTCACTTCAAGATACCCATCATACAGCAGGCCAACTTCTTCGACAGGCGGTTCCTCGAGTGGGACGGAAACCCAAACCAGGTGCCGACAAAGGACAAGAGGTTCATTTGGGTCGACACCTATGCAAGGTGGAGGATAAAAGACCCCCTGCTCTTCTTCCAGCGCGTGAGGGACGAGCGGGGAGCACAGTCCCGCCTCGACGACATCCTCGACGGTGAGACGAGGAACGCCATCGCCAAGCACGTCCTCGTCGAGATAATCCGTACGACCAACCGCGAGTACCAGACAAGCGAGGCCCTGCTCGCCGGGGAGGCGGCCAAGAGCCTGGCGAAGATCAAGTACGGAAGGGAGAAGATCGCACGATCAATCGTCGATGCGGCCTCGGCCCGCACTCTCGAACTCGGGATCGAACTGCTCGACCTCAGGTTCAAGCGGATCAACTACGTCGAGGAGGTGAGGAAGAAGATATTCGAGCGTATGATCACCGAGCGCAAGCGTATAGCGGACAAGTTCCGCTCCGAAGGCCAGGGAGAGGCATCCAAGATCCTCGGGAACAAGGAGCGCGACCTGAAGAAGATACAGTCCGAGGCCTACAGGACGGCGCAGGAGATCATGGGCAAGGCCGATGCAGAGGCAACCACCATCTATGCCGAGGCGTACAACCAGAACCAGGAGTCACGGGACTTCTATGTATTCCTGAAGACACTCGAGACCTATAAGACGACGCTGTCCGATAAAGACTGGCTGATCCTCTCCACAAAGGGCGACTTCTTCAGATACCTTCAGAGTCAGTCCGGCAAGTAGATACGACGGAGGCCGGGATGAACGCCCGGCCTCCTTTCCCGCTGCGGCCGCCTGGATTCGTGATGCGATCCGGGGCTTGACAGAGGCACGCCAAAACTGTATAATGATAATCATTATCATAGTTTGATGCTCCGGTCCGATCATCTCAAAAACCAGTTTGCCAGTGAAAGAACTCGGGGTTTATTTTCGGCGATAAGTTGATAACGGTTTTCATTCTCATGGACTGGGTGAAAAGCCCGGGGAAAAACCACACAGAGCAAGGAGGAAAAGATGAGAAGAGTTGTCATGACGAGAGGAATGGTTGCAGGATTTCTGCTCTTACTCGCCGAGCTGCTACTCCCTGTAATGGCCTCGGGAGCCGAGGACAAGGTCCGGGTACTCGAACGGAAGATACAGGTCCTGACCGAGGAAGTTCAGAGCCTGAAGGAGAAGCTCGTACTGCCTGAACTCCCGAAGTACGAGGGAGCCTACGGCCTCGGTCCTTCGTCGGCCAAGGTTTACGGGATAAAGCAGGGCGTGTCCCTCGCAGGATACGGCGAGGCTTATTACCGGAGACTTGTGAGCGACCGCGGCGAGGGTAAAGACACGTCCGACTTCTACCGGTTTGTCCTCTATGCGGGATACCGGTTCACGGACCGTATACTCTTCAACTCGGAGTTCGAGATCGAACATGCCGCAACCGGCAAGAACTTTCAGGGAAAGTCAGGCAGCGTGGCCATTGAGTTCGCGTACCTCGACTTCTTTCTCCGCGACGACTTCAACATCCGGGCCGGGCTGGTCCTTGTGCCCATAGGCTTCGTCAATGAGCTCCACGAGCCCACGACCTTCCACGGCGTATACCGGCCGGAAGTGGAACAGAAGATCATTCCCAGCACCTGGCGTAAAAACGGCGTCGGCGCCTTCGGCACCATCGGCTCCAGCGTGGATTACCGTATCTACCTGGTCAACGGGTTGAACGGCTATAAGTTTTCGGCAGGAGGAATCCGCGACGGACGCCAGAAGGGCGGCCGGGTGCTGGCGGAAGACCTCGCCCTGACAGGCCGGCTGGACTGGAGTCCGACGACGGGTCTGCTGCTCGGTGGGGCGTTCTTTGCGGGCAACTCCGGACAGAACCAGACGTTCAACGGAGAGTCTCTGGACATCTTCACGACACTGATTGAGGCCCATGCGGAGTATCGCCGCAAGGGATTGGCGGTGCGCCTCCTCGGTGTCAGGGGGAGCATAGGCGACGCAGGAAAGCTCAGCGAAGCCAGGGGAGAGACCATCGGGTCACAAAACTACGGATGGTACATCGAGACCGCATACGACGTGCTGCCGCTTTTCCGGCCGGATACGGCCCAGTACCTCGCTCCTTTCATCCGCTACGAGCGCTATGACACCCAATACCGCGTGCCTGCAGGCTTTACGGCAAGCGGAGAGTACGACACAACCACAACAACCGTCGGAATCACATACAAGCCCATCCCACAGGTGGCGATCAAGGCTGACTACCGCAACCTCGACTCTGCATCAGCTCCGAAAGCGGATGAATTCAACGTTGGATTCGCCTATGCCTTCTAAGAGGCGGCGGCATCGGGTCACTACGGCTGCAAAGGCGCTCGTATGGATGCTGAGCCTCTCGCTCGTCTCGCTTGCAGCGTTTCTCGACTCCGAGGCGGAAGTGTTCTACAGCAAGGCGGATGCCCTGAAGCTGGCCTTCCCCGAAGCACAGCGCGTCGAAACACGAGCCCTCTTCCTCTCGGAAGAACAGGCGCGCCGTATCGCTGAACTCGCCCGCGCGCCCATAGACTCCAGGCTGGCGACGGTCTATGTCGGGATCGGGGCCGGAAACGTGATAGGATACGCATTCCTGGAGCAGCACCTCGTCCGCACAAAACCAGAGACGGTGATGGTGGTGGTGGAACCTGACGGCAGGGTCGGATCGGTCTATGTGCTTGCCTTCTTCGAGCCGCCCGAGTATCTACCGCCGGAAAGGTGGATCAGGCAGTTCATAGGCAGGCGGCTTTCACCGGGACTACGCATCGGCAGGGACATCCAAGGCATCACTGGAGCCACACTGAGCACCCGTGCCGTGTTGAGGGCCGTCAGGCGCGCGTTGGCTATTCACGAGGTCATGCTGCTTGATCGGGAGGAACCGTGAAGTACATGGTCAACGGAGGATTCAAGGTGAACCCGTTCATGCGTCTGACCCTGTCACTGACGCTCGTCTTCTTCGTGGTGTTCTGGACAACCAACTTCCTCCTCTTCTTCCAGAAGACCGGGCTATCATACAAGGCGGTCGTCGACTACTACCTCGGCTCCGAGTCCGAGTTCACCGCACCCAGGTCATACCAGGGCATGCTGGAGGTGACCCATTTCCACATGCCTATGATGGGAATGGTGATGCTCCTGCTGACCCACCTGTTGATGTTTGTGCCCATCAGGAACGGCTGGAGGACGTTCTGGGTGGTGGTCCCGTTCCTCTCGGCCTTCGTCGGTGAGGCCTCCGGCTGGCTCGTGAGGTTCATCCACCCCGGATTCGCCTACTTGAAGATCGCGGCGTTCTGCACGCTCCAGATATCCTTGGGAGGCGTACTCGTACTGCTGTTCTGGGGCATATGGCGCAAGGACTGCAGCCAAACGACAAGTGGTGCCGGCAAATAGGGATTGCAGTCCCGGCGGCGGTCGGCCTTAACCGCCGTGCCGTCGGGGACTGCACAATCCAATTGTACGCGAAAGGCCAAATGTGATCAGAGATTCCTTCCAAACTTCAGGGCGTTTATGTTCAGGCTGAGATGCATGTCCTCCTGGACGAACTCATGCGTGTTCCTCTGGAACGGCACGAGGACGAGGCGGATGTCCTCGGGCGTTATGGTGATCCCGCCGATAAGCGGCAGGATGTTCTTCTTCGGCACGGCCATGTTGAACAGGGTGACCTTGAGGCCCTGCAGGGCCTCCTCCGAGGGCAGCGTTGCAGGGAATATCTCCGCCTTGGGCACCCGCTGCCCGGACTCGACCGGCAGCTGGGCGTTTGTTGCAGCCCTTGCCGACTTCTGGAAGAGCTGAGGCCTGACCTTGAAGGCAGGGGACCAGAAGTGTATCTCCTGCTCTTCCCACTCCCTCTGTATCGCCTTGGGCAGGTTGGCGAACCTGATGAGATCCGCATACGACCTCAGCCTTACGCCGGATATCCCGGCCTTCATCCTCCAAAACGGCAGGTAGGCCGAAGGGGCATCAGCCGCTGGTACGACGGCGAAGTCGAGGCCCTCCAGTCCGTCCCCAGACACCTTCCATGCCGTATCGCAGTTCCTGCAGAGATGCACGAGGCTGTCCTTCCCGCCGTGGAGGTCCCAGCCGCAGCGGGGACACAGGGTCGGGATGAAGGAGAGCCTCCCAGCCTGAAGCCTCTGAAGCGGGAGGCCCTCTGAATATTCCCCGGGCATGGAGGCCATGCGCCTTCCTGTAACAGCGTCATACAGTGAACCGTCCTCGATGAATACGGGAAGGTATATCAGGCTCGAGGTCTCGCCTATATACGCCCGGTGATAAACCTTCTCGCTGCTCAGGCCTCCGGCCTTCCGGCCTGCGATGCCCGTCTCTACAGAGAGCAGCCTCTTCTCGATCCATGAGAAGACGCTGTCAAAGGGACGATGGGGCAGGAAGAGATGCGGCTCCAGCTCGCGGGAGACAAACCTCAGCGGTGCGGCCTGCGGCCTCACACCGAGTGAGTGCGGCAGGCCCTTGCAGTCGACTGCAAGTGCGGTGGCGTCCACGATCCTCTGCTCCGTCCTGTCGGCCCTGCAGAGGAAAGTCATGCCCTTGAACCTCCAGTAAGGGACGAAGACCACATCCTTTACGGACCGGTCCTGCGGGGGGATGTAGTATCTGAATACGTCTCCTGGTGAGATGAAGAGCCTCACCCTGCAGAACGAACACGTGAAGAGCCTGTCCGTCTCCTCAAGCAGCACAGGGGCGCCGCACTGGGGGCACTGCTGTTCTATCTTCCAGTTATCAGAGCTTCTGACCACACTGATTACAGTAGACCGAGTCGGGCAGGTTCACGGTTTTGCAGTGGGGGCATGCCTTCTCCGCCGGTCTTTGCTCCACCGGACTGCCGCAGCGCATGCAGAACCTCGCGTGCGGCGGCAGGTTCTTGCCGCAGTGCTCGCACTGCCCGAACACAAGTATCTGGTGGCCGCAGTGCATGCAGAACTTGGCATCCCCCGCAACCGGATTACGGCACTCCGGACACCGGACCGTCTCAGCTGCAGCAGGAGCCCCTGCATTCATCATCGCACCTGCAAACATGGCCGGCATCATCAGCCCAAGCCCCATCCCCAGCCCTGCACCGGCCTCTCCCCGCGCATCCGAGGCCTTCTCCACGGCCATGGCGGCCTTCATCTTGAAGAGGCGGTCGAGGTCGTCCAAGACGTTGAGCCTGCTCTTGTCGTCTATGGCCTTCTGGACCTCGGGCGGTGGGGTTATGGAGTTTATATAGAGGTTGGAGAGGCCGAGGCCGTAGTGGCTGAAGTCCTCCTCGAGGCGCTTCGACAGGGTGTCGGATATCTCGTCGTACCTGCCCGGCAGATTCAGCAGTGTGTCGAGGTTTTCACCAAGGTGATCGTTCAACCGCGAGACTATCACCTTGTTCAGGTAGTCTCCGATCTCTTCCGTGGTATAGACACCCTGAGTGCCCACGAGCCTGTTGATGAAGAGCACGGGCTGGACCACCCTGATATTGAATACGCCGAAGGCCCTCAACCGTACGAGGCCGAGTTCAGAGTCCCTGAAGGCGACGGGCTCCCTCGTGCCCCACTTGAGGTTGGCAAAGACCTTCATGTTCGCAAAGTAGACCTCTGCCCTCAGTGGACTCGTCATACCCCAGGGTATACTCAGTATCTTTGTGAGTATAGGGATGTTCGCGGTGGTGAGCGTGTGTCGCCCGGGCCCGAATGCATCGAAGGCCTTCCCGTTATAGAAGAGCACCGCTGCCTGGCTCTCCCTGACGACGAGTTGGGCCCCGAACTTGATCTCTCCGGAACCCCTCTCGGGGATTCTGTGGACCATCTCCCTGCCGCTGTCGTCGAACCACTCGATGACCTCGAGGAAGACTACGTTGTCAGTTCCCATAACCCTTCACCCCCGGATGCCGTCTCCTGTTATGATAACCCTTCACATCCGTCTCCTTCAAGGCTCGGGACAGAACCGGGCGCCGTGAGCTAACAGAGGTTCCGCTCGAAAGCCGCCGGTTTCTTGGCCCTGGCAGGCTGCACGCGTATCTTCCTTCCGTTGAGTACGGAGTTGTCGACCGAGCTTATGACCCTGTCGGCGAGGTCACGGGGTATTTCGACAAAGCTGAACTTGTCGAAGAGTGCGATGTTTCCGATCTTCCTGCCGGGTATGTTAGCACCCGATGCAATGGACCTTACGATGTCGGCGACCCTCACCCTGTCCCTCTTGCCGACGGTCATGAAGAGCCTGACGTAGTTCTTCGCCGAAGAGAGGCCGTCCGTGAATGCATCATCCTCGTCCTCGTCGGATTCGATGTCGGAGAATATGAGGCTGAGCGCCGAAGCGGCTATGTCACGCAGCGGGTAGCGGCTGGAGAGTTCATCGACCATGTCGAGGTAGCCGGAATGGTTCTCGTCCTTAATGATGTCGTCGATCTCGTCGAGTATCTCCTGCTCGCGCGCCCTCCTGACCTCGTCCCTCGTGGGCAGCTTCGCCTTCTCGATCCGGGTCTTCGCAGACCGCTCTATGAGCCTCAACTGCCTGTACTCCCTTGGGGTGACGAAGGTTATGGCGATGCCCGACTTGCCTGCCCTTCCGGTCCTCCCGATACGGTGGATGTAACTGTCGGGGTTCTGCGGTATGCTGTAGTTGACCACGTGGGAGACGTCGGTGATATCGAGCCCGCGGGCCGCCACGTCGGTGGCGACGAGTATCTCGATGTCGCCCTTCTTGAATTTCTCCATCATCTCGTCCCTGTGAGACTGCGTGAAGTCGCCGTGTATGGCCCCCGCATAGTAGCCCATCTGCTGGAGCTTGCCGGCCACCTCATCCACCTCCCTCTTGGTGTGGCAGAAGACGAGGGTGAGGGAAGGGTCCTCGACGTCGAGCAGCCTCGTGAGGGCCTTTATCTTGTATTCCTCTCTTACCTCGTAGAAGACTTGCTTTATCTTCAGCACGACCATGTTCTTTGCGTCTACGGCCACCCTCCTGGGGTTGTTCATGTACTTGGCCGCTATGCGCATTATCTCCTTCGGCATGGTGGCCGAAAAGAGCATGGTCTGCCTCTCCTCCGGGATATCCCTCAGTATGGTCTCTATGTCATCAATGAACCCCATGTTGAGCATCTCGTCGGCCTCGTCGAGCACCAGTATCCGGATGTTCTTGAGGTTGAGCGTTCTTCTGCGGATATGATCCAGCACCCTGCCGGGTGTGCCGACGACGACATCGACCCCCTTCTTGAGCGAGCGTATCTGACGCTCGATGGACTGGCCGCCGTAAATGGGGACAGAGAGTATACCCTTGTTCTTTCCGATCTTGTTGAGCTCCTGCGCCACCTGCACGGCGAGTTCACGAGTGGGGGCGAGGATGATCGCGTATGGGACCTTGCCCCTCGTTCCCTTTTCGATTATTGGGATTCCGAACGCCGCGGTCTTCCCCGTGCCGGTCTGGGCCTGCCCTATGATATCGAGCCCCTCCAGTGCCGGCGGAACGGCGCTCTCCTGTATCGGCGTCGGTTTCTCAAATCCCATCTCGGACAGTGCGTTGAGCACCTCGTCCGAGAGGCCGAAGTTATAGAATCTCTTGTACATTTTTCTCCTTTTTTGGATAACGGTCCACAGTCCCGACATCCGTCGCGAACGGCGATGATGCATTGCTCGGTCGCCGGATGGCCTCTCCTCCCCAGCCCCCTACTCGGTGTGGACAGTCACTTCATGTCGTTTTGATGGATAGGCCCTACGGTCCTACCTGTACTGCCTTCTGACCCTGGCGTTCTTGACCCTCCTCTTCTGGGCCTCCCTCTGCTTCCGCCTCTTCTTGACCGAGGGTTTCTCATAGAAACGCCGCTTCTTCAGCTCCCTGAAGAGTCCTTCCTTCTCGGCCACACGCTTCAGCAGCCTGATGGCCTTGTCTATATGTCCGTTGACTCTTATCTCCAATTGCGTGGTTTCCTTTCTACCTCAAATTTTATGGTTGCCCGGCTCTGCCCTTCCGGGCCGGAGCACTGCCTCATCCTGATTCAAGAACGGCAAGGCAGCAATCAGGAGCGCCGCACGATCAAATACGGACAAGGTTTGCCGACCCCTGAGGCTGCCAACCGAAAATTAAGCTGTCAACACCCCCTCTTCTTCGAGTTTGGATTCGAGAGGCAGTAAACAAAAAAGCCGCAAAGTCAAAAGCTTCTGCGGCTTTACAATCGCCAAAAACTTCCGAGGTACATACATTATGGCATACCTTGACACCAAAAAGCAACGAAACGCATCGGAAATCGCAAAAAAACACGCATGGTGCCGGCAGGATCAAGGAGGAACCCGTAAATTCAGCCATCATTCACGGCCGGTGGATGCAGCAAGGGAGGAGGCCGGCGATGGAACATGGCCTTTTAGGGAGTACGCCGGACACACTGCCTGAGGCTTGATATATTGAGCCAAATACAGCTACTATAATCATGACGAACTCCAAACAACTCCAGAAGCCATGTTGACCACGAAGAAACCATACGTCATAACGCGGGGCAAGGTGATAATCGATTACTCGGGCCTTTACTGCGACACGCCCGAGCAGCTCCTGAGGAGCGAGCTGTTCGAGGAGATCGTCGACCGCTTCATAGAGAGGGTCGCGATGAGGGAGAGCTCGACCTTCGCGTTCCTGAAGAACCACCTGCACGAACTCAAGAGGGACGAGCTGACCAGGTATATAGTGAACCTCTTCCGCCTCCTCTCCAGCCACACGGCTGAAGAGATAGCAGCAATGAACGTCGAGTTCAGGGCCATACTTTCCGAGAAGGAACACCTGCACGAGTTCATCGAGGAACTGTACAACTACTGGAGGCGATTCGAGCGGTTCATCCACCTCGAGGCACCGAAGAGGTCGAGGTACTCAAAGAGCAGCATCCACCACGCACAGTTCATAAAGTCCAACGAGGAGTTCAAGAACCTCGTCCTGTACGTCTACAGGCGGATAAGCGAAAACCTCACCGGCAAGAACCCGAGGGTCTACAGGCAGTTGCCCGCCGGTGCGAACATGGGCATGCTCATAGAGAAGATAGACTGGGACTGCCCCGAGACGTACGGCAGCCTGAAGGAGATACCGTTCATTCGGCTGTCCCTCATAGAACCGCCGCTGATACTGTATCCTGCGATGAACAAGAGGAAGGGGCGGTTCGAAGAGATACCGGAACTCACCAAGGAGATGCTCGCGCTCGATCCAGAGGAGTGGTTCTGCTTTCCGGCAAAGGTCGGGGACCTCACCGCCTTCATATATTTTCACCGCGACTTCATCTCACTGGGGCTGTCCCTGAGCAACCTCTTCGAGATAGCGGACTACGAGGACATAGAGGGCAGAACGCCTGACCTGATGTTGATCTTCGGCCTCACGAATGACAACCCTGCAGGAAACACCGTCTTTTACGAAGACAGAGACTGCGGCACGCTCGTCGGACTCATACGGCACTCAGAGGAGGTGGACTATTTCGGTTACTTCAAGAAGATGACCCTCACGCTGCACAATATCGCGATGCTCAAGAGGGGCAGGCTGCCCGTTCACGGGGCCATGGTCTACATCAAGCTCAAGTCCGGCGGGACCGCAAACGTCGTGATAATCGGAGACAGCGGCGCAGGGAAATCGGAGACCCTCGAGGCCCTTCGAGTCCTGTCCGAGGAACACATCTGCGAGATGAGGATAATATTCGACGACATGGGCTCTCTCGGTCTCGACAGAGACGGAAGGGTCGTCGGATACGGCACGGAGATAGGAGCGTTCGTGAGGCTCGACGACCTTCAGCCCGGGTACGCGTACGAGGAGATCGACAGGAGCATCTTCATGAACCCGGACAAGACAAACGCGAGGCTGGTGATGCCGATAACGCGGTACTACCATATAGTCAAGGGCTACCCCGTGGACATCCTGCTTTATGCAAACAACTACGAGCAGATCGACGACGAACATCCGGCGATCGAGTTCTTCTCCAACCCCGAGGAGGCCCTCTGCATCTTCAGGAGCGGAGCCCGCCTCGCAAAGGGCACCACTGATGAAAAGGGCCTGGTGCACACATACTTCGCCAACCCCTTCGGGGCCCCACAGCGCAAGGAAGAGCACGAGAAGTGCGCGGTCTCTTATTTCGAGAGGATGTTTGAAACCGGCACGATGGTCGGCCAGATAAGGACGAGGCTCGGAATCGAGGGATTCGAGCAGATAGGTCCGCGCTCCGCCTCCATAGAGCTCTTCAAGGTGATAAAGGGCCTCCCACCGTCCTCCTGAAAAACGCCCCTGATTTGAATTTTTTCGGCAAATCCTGTAAAATTTCCGATATAATCAAAAAATTTCACAAGGGAGGTAGTTCTATGAACAAAGGCGAGTTGATCGAAAAGGTGGCAGCTGCCACGGAGTCTTCGAAGGCCGTGGCCGCAAAGACGGTGAGTGCCGTGTTCGATACGATCTCAAAGGCGCTGAAGAAGGGCGAGAACGTCACTATAGTCGGCTTCGGCACATTCAGCGTGGTCAAGCAGAAGGCGAGAAAGGGCAGAAACCCCGTCACGGGCGAGGCCATAAAGATAAAGGCAAGGAAGAGCCCGAAGTTCAAGGCCGGCAAGGGCCTGAAGGACATCGTCGCAGGAAAGAAGAAGTAGCCGAACCGCGTGTTTACCATAGCATAAACAAACAACCATCTACAAGGAAAGGGGGAGGCCGGCTCCCCCTTTCCTTGTGCCCGGCCAGTGTCTCCACCCATCCCGGCCGTCACGGTCTCCTCCACTAAGCCGCTAATTTTTAAATAAAACTTGACAATTATGAGCCCAGGGAATATAATTACCAGAGGAGAAGACTCTTCATGACACGGGCTGAGCTGGCAAGGATAATCTTTGAAAAGGTCGGACTTCCGAAGAAGGAAGCTCAGGACATCATCGAGATAATCCTCGATACAATGAAGCAGACGCTCGCCGAAGGGGAATCCGTAAAGATAACGGGTTTCGGTACGTTCAACGTGAGGAAGAAGACCCCCAGGAGGGGGAGGAACCCGCAGACCGGCGAGGAGATGGAGATAAGCGCACGGCGGGTCATAACCTTCAAGCCGAGCAACATACTCAAGTCCATGATAGAGAGACATGATGATCAAGGCGGACAGTAAGAAGGGGCCTGAAGGGCACAGGATACCTGAAAAGCTCTTCTACAGGATCGGTGAAGTGGGCAGGATAACGGGTGTGGAGCCCTATGTCCTGAGATACTGGGAGAGCGAATTCCCCTTCCTGAAGCCGAGGAAGAGCAGCTCAGGACAGAGGCTGTACATAAAGAAGGACATCGAGAACATACTCGAGATCAAGAGGTTGCTCTACAAAGAGCGGTACACGATAGAAGGGGTGAGGAAGAGGTTTTCGGAGCCTCACCTCAGGCTGGTCAGGCAGGAAGCCGAAGACGGAAGCGCCAAGGTCAAAGAAGCCCTGTCGAGGACAAAGGCCCGCCTGAAAGAGATACTCGAACAATTACAACCCTAACAACATTCGGGGCGTAGCGCAGCCTGGTTAGCGCACTCGCTTGGGGTGCGAGAGGTCGGCCGTTCGAATCGGCTCGCCCCGACCATTCTCTTCCCTCGTACAGCCGCACAGCCGGCATCTCCACGACCCTACCGCCAACGATGTCCTTCACTGCCCAGGTCCTCACCATCCACAGGCGCAGCAGCGGCCCCTGCACGTCGAGGCCGGGCTCATGACTTGACTTTTATACTATACGCATGTATAGTATATTCATGGGCCTGACTCCGAGGCAGAGAGCGGTGCTCGAATTCATAAAGGAGCACGTGATGGACAGGGGATATCCGCCCACCGTGAGAGAGGTGGCCGAGAGGTTCGGCTACAGCAGTCCGCTTTCAGCGAAGCTCCACATAGACGCACTGGTGAAGAAGGGTTTCCTGAGGAGGTCACCGTCGAGGTCGAGGGGACTCGAGGTGGTGGGACTCAGCCCGTGCAATGCGTTGCAGATCCCGCTGGTGGGCGGTATCCGCGCTGGGGATCCGGTACTCGCCGCCGAGAACGCAGAGGAGTACATATCCGTCGACAGGCGGATATTCAGGACCGAGGGAGGGTTCGGCCTCAGGGTGACGGGCGACAGCATGAAGGGGGCCGGGATCATCGAGGGGGACATCGTCATCGTGGACCCGGAGGTCGAGGCGAGGAGGGGGGACATAGTGGTCGCCCTAATCGGCGAGGAGGCGACGGTGAAGAGATACTATCCAGAGGGGGAAAGGACGAGGCTCCAGCCCGAAAACCCGGCTATGGAGCCCATAGTGGTCGCCTCCGCGGAGGTAAGGATCATAGGAAAGGTCACAGGACTCGTAAGGAGGTTTTCATGACTACAGTAGACGAACCCGTAACCGTGGTGGCCTCTTTCGGAGGCGGCGGGAGGATAAGCCCGCTGAAGTTCAGGTGGTCTGGCAGGGTGATCCCGGTGAGGGAGGTCACCTACAGGTGGACACGGCACGTCGGCGGCAGGAGGCTCTACTGCTTCTCCATCTCGGACGGCACGACCCTGTACAGCCTCTCCTTCGACCCCGAAGGACTGAGCTGGCGGCTTCAGGCAGTGGATACAGGGCTGCACGAAAGCGCCAGGCCCCGAGCCTACATGCATGCATCAGGAAGATGAAGACGATACTGCTTGCAGACATGGACGCCTTCTTCGCCTCCGTCGAGCAGCGGTGCAATCCTGCGCTGAGGGGAAAACCCATAGGCGTCACTGGTCCGGCTCACAGGAGCGTCATCACCACGGCATCGTACGAGGCGAGGAGGTTCGGCGTGAAGACCGGAATGAGCATACGCGAGGCAAAGGCCCTCTGCCCCCAGCTCATTCTCGTCACCGGAGACAACGACAAGTACACCCACATATGTACGGCCCTGAAAGAGGTCTATCTCTCGTTCACCCCCGTTGTCGAGGTGTACTCGATCGACGAGGCCTTCCTCGACATAACAGGCTCGTCTCACCTCTTCGGAGGTCCGATCGAGACGGGCAGGCGCCTGAAGGCAGAGATACAGAGGCGCTTCGGCATCAGCGCCACCATCGGCATAGGACCTAACAGGCTGCTCGCAAAACTCGCATCAGACATCTCCAAGCCAGACGGACTGCGGCTGATAGAGGCCTCAGAGGCAGGCCCCCTGCTCAAAGACCTCCCACCGGAGAAGCTGTGGGGCATAGGCGCAAAGACGGCCGAGAAGCTGAAGAGGCTGGGCATAAGGACGTGCGGAGAGCTCGCAAGTGCCCCTGCAGGGCTGCTGAGGAGCTGTTTCGGCGTCATGGGAGAGAGGCTCAGGGCCCTCGGCATGGGTGTGGACTCCACCCCACTTCATGCCGATCAAGAGGAGGAAGGCGGTCCGGGAGGAACAAAGTCCATAGGCCACAGCACGACGCTGCCGCACGACCTGTTCAGGCGATCAGAGATGGCACACTGGATACTCCGTCTCTCCGAGAAGGTCGGTTCAAGAGCGAGGAGGCACGGACTCACAGGGAGGACGGTCACTCTCATCATGAGATACAGGAGCTTCGAGACCTTTGAAAGACGGAGGGGTCTCGGTGCCGCCACCAACGACACCCACACGATATTCCGCACGGCCATGGATATCCTCTCCAGCACAAGGCTGAAAGAACCCGTGCGCCTGCTGGGCGTAACCCTCTGCGGCATCGAGCAGGCAGACACACAGCTGGCGCTCTTCGGCGGAGAGGACAGGAGGGCCGGTCTGCTCAGGGTGATGGACATGCTGAACATGAAGTACGGGCCTTCAACCCTGACATGGGCCGCCTGTAAGGGGGAGTCCCCTCACAGGGGGATAATCTCACCGGCCTGGAGGCCGTCGGGAGCGCACAGGAGCCTGTAGTCATGTAAGCCGTTGACCATGAAGACTAACAGGAGTTTGAACCGTCATCCTGCGGTCTTGCGGATAACAGCCATCTATCCCTCGAGTATATCGAGGGCCTTCTCATGGAGGGCCCGGTTGCCGGAGACGAGCAGAGGGATGGACTTCTCTATGGAGAGTTCCACGCCGTCTATATCGCCGCCGCCTGTATCGGTCACTACACCGCCGGCCTCCCTCACGATGAGCAGCCCCCCTGCAAAGTCGAAGCTCCTCGAGGGCGAGGGGTTCACGTATACACTCACCGCACCCGAGGCGACGAACGTGAGGTCGAGTGCTGTGGAGCCGAAGCACCTCGTCCTGTCCGACACCGAGAGAAGCGGCAGGATCCTCGGGATGTCGATCCCGGGCGTCTGGGTCTCGTAGATAACCACCCTGATCTCATCATCCCCCTGTGTTTCCAGCCTCCGGCCGTTCCAGTAGGCCCCCCTCCCCTTCTCGGCCCAGAACTCGTCACCGCTCAGGAGATTGACTATATAGGAGAGGTATATGTCCTTCACCCTATCTCCTGCGGCGACGGCCACGGAGGTGCAAAAGACCGGGATGCCTGAGACGGCGTTCTTGCTGCCGTCGATGGGATCTACCAGGACCCTGTCACCACCGCCGCCTATATCCAGTGTGCCCATCTCTTCGGAGACTATGGTCAGCGGCCTTCCGAGCCCCTCGAGGGCAGAGACCACGGTCTCTTCGGCCACCCTGTCGACCTGGAAGGTCTTGTCCCCCGAGGCCCCCACCTCGAGGGGCTCCCTGACAGTGGATGAGAACCTCAGCGCAGGGACGACGGCCCTGAGCCGCTCTCCCACGCTCCTCAAAAACCCTATCCCTATCGTCCCTGCCATGGGTTATACTCTAATTATGGGCGCGGGCATATTTTAACGGTACACAGCG
>DRKX01000081.1 GCA_011051565.1 Nitrospirota bacterium
CGGTTTCGGACTTCGAATACGAGCTGCAGATGGCCCTGATGAACCGGAGACTCGACTCCGCCATAGAGACGGTCTTCATGATGCCGAGCGAGGAGTACTCGTTCCTGACCTCAACGATGATAAAGGAGATAGCCTCCTTCGGCGGCTCTGTCAGGGGGCTCGTGCCCGAAGTCGTCGAGAAGGCACTCAGGGAGGCTTTCGGCAGGTAGATGAAAGACGTCGTCGAGGTGTCCGAGACATTCGTCAGCATACAGGGGGAGTCGACCCACGCAGGGCTGCCCTGTTTCTTCGTGAGGCTGGCGGGCTGCAACCTGCAGTGCAGCTACTGTGACACCGAGTACGCCCGCTCCGGCGGCCGGCGGATGAACATTGCAGAGATCATCTCCATGGCACGGGAGTCGGGTGTGGAGATGGTCGAGATCACCGGAGGAGAGCCGCTGCTGCAGGCCGGCACACCGGTCCTCATCGAGGCACTCTGCGACGAGGGGTTCAGGGTGCTTGTAGAGACCAACGGGTCGATGAGGATAGACTCGATCGATCCGCGCGCAGTGGCGGTTATCGACATCAAGACTCCGGGCAGCGGCATGTCTGCAGAGATGTCCTACGAAAACCTCCGGATGCTCAGGCCCCATGACGAGGTGAAATTCGTCATCACGGACAGGGCCGACTACCTGTGGGCGAGGGACGTGATCGGTGAGTACGGGCTTGCCGGCGGACGCACACTGTTTTCGCCCTCCGCAGGCATGCTCGCCCCTGAGGAACTCGCCGGTTGGATGCTCGAAGACCGCCTTCCGGTGAGACTGAACCTGCAGATCCACAAGTATCTATTCGGCGACAGGAGGGGTGTTTGAGGTTCAGTCCTTCTTGTCCGGCTCGAAGAGGCTCTTCACCTCGTCCATGAGCTCGTTTATGTCCTTGAACTGCCTGTACACAGAGGCGAACCTGACGTATGCGACCTTGTCGAGCTCCTTCAGTGCGTTCATCACCTCTTCGCCGATCCAGCTGCTCTGTATCTCCTTGACACCGAGCTCGAGAAGCCGCTTCTCTATCCCGTCGACTACACCCTCGAGGGTCTCGGTCGAGATCGGCCTCTTCTCACACGCCTTCTTCAGGCCCGCGAGTATCTTGTAGCGCTCGAATCCCTCCCGGCGGGCGTCCTTCTTGACCACCATCGGCAGGACATCCTCGATCCTCTCGTAAGATGTGAAACGGCGTTCGCAACCGAGACACTCCCTCCTTCGGCGTATGAGGTCGCCCTCCTTGCTCATCCGTGAATCTATGACCCTGTCGTCCAGGTTTCCACAGAAGGGACACTTCATGTCAGTAGATCGGGAACCTCTTGCAGAGGCTGAGGACCCGTTCCTTCAGGACCCGCAGTTCGTCCTCGTCCTTCGAGTTGTTTATCACCGCGTCTATTATGGAGGCGATCTCCGCCATCTCCTCTCCGGCCATCCCCCTCGTCGTCACGCAGGGCGAGCCGAGCCGTATCCCGCTGGTTATCGCAGGGGGTTTTTCATCGTAGGGGATCGAGTTCTTGTTCACCGTGATC
The DNA here is from genome assembly GCA_011051565.1 of Nitrospirota bacterium. Taxonomy (GTDB): domain Bacteria; phylum Nitrospirota; class Thermodesulfovibrionia; order Thermodesulfovibrionales; family JdFR-85; genus BMS3Bbin07. The sequence continues at coordinate 1,550 of DRKX01000081.1, forward strand.
CCGGCGATATCGAGGCTCGTCTCGGCGTCCTTGCCGGTTATCCCCTTGCCGGTGAGGTCGACGAGCATGAGGTGATTGTCGGTTCCGCCGGAGACTATGTCGAAGCCCCTCTGGAGCAGTTCGTCGGAGAGCCTCCTGGCATTGTCCACTACACGGCGCTGGTAGTCCCTGAACTCCTCGGTAAGGGCCTCTTTGAAGGCCACGGCCTTTGCAGCGATGACGTGAACGAGGGGGCCGCCCTGTGTGCCCGGGAAAATCATCTTGTCCACCTTCTTAGCAAACTCTGCCCTGCACATTATCATCCCGCCCCTGGGGCCGCGCAGTGTCTTGTGGGTGGTGGTGGTGACGAAGTCGGCATGCGGGAAAGGCGAGGGGTGTACGCCCGCTGCTATGAGGCCTGCGATGTGGGCTATGTCGGCAACCAGGTAGGCGCCCACCTCGTCGGCGATTCCGGCGAATGCCTCGAAGTCGATGGTCCTCGAGTATGCGCTCGCGCCTGTCACTATCAGCCGCGGCCGGTGCTTCCTCGCCAGGTCCCTCACCTCGTCCATGTCTATGTAGCCGTCCTTGTTCACCCCGTACGTCACCGGTTTGTAGAGGAAGCCCGAGAAGTTCACAGTGGCTCCGTGCGAGAGGTGGCCTCCGTGGCTCAGGCTCATTCCGAGCACGGTGTCTCCGGGGTCGAGGACCGAGAAGTAGACGGCCATGTTGGCCTGAGTGCCGGAGTGTGGCTGCACGTTTACGTGTTCGGCACCGAAGAGTTCCTTGGCCCTCTGTATGGCGAGGTCCTCCACCTGGTCGGCGAACTCACAGCCTCCGTAGTACCGCCTGCCTGGATAACCCTCGGCATACTTGTTTGTGAATACCGAGCCCTGGGCCTCGAGAACCGCCTTCGATGCATAGTTCTCCGAGGCTATGAGGAGTATCTTGTTCTTTTCCCTCTCGGTCTCGTTGACGATTGCATCATATACGTCAGGGTCTACTGATTTCAATGCTTCAAGACTCATTCCAGCTCCTTGATCACTCCCTGCCCTTTTCGTTGAGCCTCGCCTCGATAATCGATATCTTTTCGAGCCTCCTCGAGTGCCTCTCTCCCTCAAAGGGGGTCTCGATCCATATCCTCACTATCTCAGAGGCGATATCACCGTCCGTGGTCCTTGCGCCGAGGACAAGAATGTTCGAGTCGTTGTGCAGGCGGCCCATCCTTGCCGTGAAGGAATCGTGACAGAGTGTAGCGCGGACACCGGGAAACTTGTTGGCCACGATCGACATCCCGAGCCCTGTGCCGCATATGAGAATCCCCCGTTCGACCTCGCCCGAGGATACAGCGTCCGAGACCCTTTCTCCGTAGTCGGGATAGTCCACGGAACAGCCGTCTGTGGTTCCGTAATCCAGTATCTCCATCCCGAAGCGCAGGAGAAGTTCCTTGATCTTCTCCTTCAGCTGCAGACCGGCGTGGTCGCATCCAATGGCGATTTTCATGGGAGACATGGCTCGATCATAACCTCAAAAGCAGTGCCGCGGATCCGCCCGTGACACTGGAAAATATCATAAATAACCAAAAGCGTTGAAGTCAAGGAAAGAAATGTTGTATAATCTAAATTCAATTCGGAGAGTGCGAGAAGAGATTGTTGCAGAGCCTCCTGTTGCCTGCTTGCCTGTTTCCCGGCAGCAATAAAAGAAAACCATAGAGTAAAAGAGGGAGATACATGACTGAAAAAGGAAAGGTTTACCTGATCGATGTCACCAACCGAGACGGTGTCCAGACATCGAGGATTTTGCTTCCGAAGCTCTCGAAGACCATGATAAACATCTATCTCGACGAGATGGGCGTTTATCAGAGCGAGGTCGGCTTTCCGACGCTCAAACACGAGATAAACTATATCAACGCCAACCTGGAGCTTGCGCGCCTGGGCCGCATAAAGAACCTCCACCTCGAAGGCTGGTGCAGGGCGGTGCCCGAGGACGTGGAACTCTCTTTCAAGAACTGTCCGGGCCTGAAGCACATCAATATCTCGATATCGACCTCGGAGATAATGATACAGGGGAAGTTTCAGGGCAGGAAGACCTTCAAGGACCTGCTCAAGACGACTATAGAGGCCCTGAAGACCGCAAAGGCGCTTGGCGCCGAGACCGTGGGGATCAATGCCGAGGATGCCTCGCGGACGGAGCTCGACCGTCTTATAGAGTTCATCCTTGCGGGCAAGGAGGCCGGGGCCGACAGGTTCCGCTACTGTGACACCCTCGGCGCGGATGATCCGATAACCATATACGAGAGGATCAACGCCCTCTCCGCTGCCACCAAGTTCCCCATAGAGATGCACTGTCACAACGACCTCGGCATGGCAGAGGCCGTCTCGGTCGCCGGTGCGAGGGCTGCTATAGAGAGCGGCATGCACACGTACATAAACACGACCATAAACGGCTATGGAGAGCGGGCAGGCAATGCAGACCTTGTGTCGACCATACTTGCGTTGAAGTTCTCGACCGGGCTCAGGGAGAGGGCCCCGCTCGATGATCGGGTCAACCTGAAGATGGCATGGAAGATCGCGAGGTATACCTCCTATGCCTTCAACATTCCCATACCGATTACGCAGACCGGTGTCGGGGCCAACGCCTTCGCCCATGAATCCGGCATACATGCAGACGGCGCATTGAAGGACAGGCGCAACTACGAGCTCTATGACCCTGAAGACGTCGGCCGCGGAGAGCCGGACCTGCTCGAGTCGGGCAGGGTCATAACCACGGGCGCATACGGCGGCGTCAAGGGCTTCCGCCACGTCTACGACCGGCTCGGCATACATTTCGAGAACGACGAGGAAGCAAGGAGGATACTCGAGCTCGTACAGTATGCAAACCTCCACACCCAGAAACCATTGACCGACGATGAGTTGAGGTTCATAGCCTCATACCCGGAAGTGGTCAAGAAGATACTGACGGTGAACTTCTGATGCACAGGATAACGCTTATTCCGGGTGACGGTGTCGGCCCCGAGATATCGGAGGCCGTTGTCAGGGTGATAGAGGCGACCGGTGTTGCGATCGAGTGGGATGTTCAGGAGGCTGGTGAGGATGTCTACAGGAACGAGGGAACGCCGCTTCCAGAGCGCGTGATCGAGTCGATAAAGAGGAACAGGGTTGCCATCAAGGGGCCTGTCACCACTCCGGTGGGAAAGGGCTTCAGGAGTGTAAACGTCACGCTGAGGCAGACGCTCGACCTCTACGCCTGCCTGAGGCCGTGCAGGGCCTTCAAGGGCGCACGCACCAAGTTTGAAGGACTCGACCTCGTGGTCGTGAGGGAGAACACAGAGGACCTCTACGCCGGTATCGAGTTTGCAAAGGGCTCGAGCGAGGCCCTCGGCCTGATCGATTACATCGAGAAGGCGGCGGACAGGCGTATCAGGAAGGACTCGGGAATAAGCATAAAGCCCATATCCGTCTTCGGTACCGACCGGATAGTCCGGTTCGCCTTCGAGTATGCGAGGGACAACGGAAGGAAGAAGGTGACCGCGGTGCACAAGGCGAACATCATGAAACACTCGGACGGCCTCTTCCTCGAAGTCGCCAGGGAGGTCTCGAGGGACTATCCGGAGATAGAGTTCGAGGACAGGATCATCGACAACATGTGCATGCAGCTCGTTCAGAAGCCGGAGCTGTATGACGTCCTCGTGCTGCCGAACCTATACGGCGACATAGTTTCTGACCTTGCAGCGGGTCTGATCGGCGGGCTCGGCCTTGCTCCCGGCGCCAACATAGGGAATGAGATCGCGGTCTTCGAACCCACACACGGCAGTGCGCCGAAGTACAAGGGTCTGAACAAGGTGAACCCCCTCGCCATGATCCTCTCCGGAGTGATGATGCTGAGGCATATCGGCGAGCGTGAGGCTGCCGAGCGCCTCGAGAGGGCCGTGGCTGATGTTATAGAGGAGGGCAGGAGCGTGACGTATGACATGAAGCCTTCCCCTGATGATCCCACCGCTGTGGGCACCTCTGAAGTGGCTGACGCGATAATCGAGAGAATGACGCGGTGAGTGCAACCGGAATGCAGCTTGGATATGAGACGGGGAGGATGAATTGAGAAGACGTGTTGCGGTTATCGGTGCCGGTAACGTGGGGGCCACGCTCGCACAGCTCATCGTGCAGTCGGGCCTCTCAGACGTCGTGCTGTACGACATAGTCGAGGGGATGCCACAGGGCAAGGCCCTCGACATTATGGAGGCGTCTCCTCTGTGGGATGTGAGCGTCACTGTGAGGGGGACCAACGAGCTGAAGGATACGGCCGGCTCCGGGGTCGTCGTGATCACTGCAGGGGCGGCGAGAAAGCCGGGCATGTCGAGGGACGACCTGCTGAACATAAACGCCCGTGTCGTCCGTACGGTCAGCGAGGGGATTGCGGAGCATTCTCCAGAGAGCATAGTCATAGTCGTGACGAATCCTATGGATGTAATGGCACAGCTGTGCCGGGTGACCACAGGGTTTCACCACAGGCGGGTCATGGGGATGGGCGGAGTCCTCGACGCTGCGAGGTTCAGGACGTTTGTCGCCGGAGAGCTCGGGGTGTCTCCGCAGGACGTAGACGCACTCGTGCTTGGTGGACACGGTGACCAGATGGTGCCCATGCCGAGGTATACCACTGTGAGGGGAGTGCCAGTGACCGACCTGCTTCCAGCAGGGAAGATAGAGACGCTGATCGAGAGGACGAGGAACGGCGGGGCCGAGATTGTCTCGCTCCTCAAGACCGGGAGCGCCTATTACGCTCCTGCAGCCTCTGCATTCCAGATGGTCAGGGCCGTGCTGCTCGATGAGAAGAGGCTGCTGCCGGCCGCGGTCCACCTCTGCGGTGAATACGGGGTTGACGGCCTGTATGTGGGCGTACCGGTCGTCGTCGGCTCCAGGGGGGTCGAGAGGATCATAGAGCTCGATCTCAAGGAGGACGAGAGGAGGTACTTCGAGGCCTCGGTGAGGGCGGTCGAGGGGCTTACGGAGAGGTTGGGACTAACGGCTTCATCATGAGCCGCCACCGGTTCGATTCCCACCTGCACGGCCGTCTGCACGCATTGTCGGCGGCGAGGCGTGATGACAGAGAACCATCCAATGAACGAGGAGGAGGATGCACTTTATGGAGAGGACGCTTTCGATTGTAAAACCGGACGGGGTCAAGAAGAATGTCGTCGGAGAGGTGCTCGGAAGGTTCGAGAAGAACGGGCTGAGGGTTGCTGCCCTCAAGATGATAAGGATGAGCAAGGATGAGGCCAAGGGGTTTTACATTGTACACAAGGAGAGGCCCTTCTATGAGAGCCTCACTGATTTCATGTCAGAGGGGCCTATCGTGGTGATGGTGCTGGAGGGCGATGATGCCATATCGAAGGTGAGGGAGATCATGGGAGCCACGAATCCGAAGGAGGCTCAGCCGGGAACCATAAGGGCCGACCTCGCCTCGGATATAGAGCGGAACATAGTCCATGGTTCCGACTCTCCGGCCTCCGCACAGTACGAGATCGGGTATTTCTTCTCATCACTCGAGATCGTGAACCCGGCGGGATGAGACAAAAAGGCCCCCTCCCCATGAGAGGGGAGGGGGTATAAGGAGGAGGTTTGGGGTTGAAGCCGGTTTTGTCAGAAGATTCCGCCTCTCTTGAAACGCTGTATATAGCTGTAAGGCTTGATAGGCGCGTCGAGTTCGAACTCCTTGATCTCACCTGTCGAGGTCTGTGCGAACCCCTTGATAGTGCCTCTCTTGGTTATCATACCGACCACGCCTGAAGGTGCACCCCTGCCTATGTCCTTGCGCCTCTCCACAGTAGTCTTGCCGGTCCCCTTGTCTTCCACGAATACGTGGTTCCTGAAAGATGTGCCGGTTTCGTAGTACACGACGTAGACGTTGCTTTCTCCTTCTGGCGAGCAGAGGTTGGTGTCCGGCAGGTATGTCGCCCAGGCGACGAGACCGCCCATGACCAGAGGCTTCACGAAGCTCCTCTCACCTGCAAGCGGAAAGTCTATGAACCATCCGTCGGACGAGCCGATCTGCGACAGCAGTTCCGTCCAGTTGGATGCACCGGAAACCCCGGTCACCGTGCTGCCGCCAACCGACACGACGGCGTTGCTGACGTCGAGGAGGTTGTCCTTCACAACCGTGTCGGTGCAGGAATAGTTACCGGGCAGCCAGGGCTTGCAGACGTCCTTGACGCCGTAGAAGGCCTGCTGGTCCGTGTTCTCCTTGTCCGACTGGTCGAGGAACTTGCCGGTGCCGAAGAATACCCAGAGGTTGCCGTCTCCATCCAGCGCCGCCGAGGGTGATGCGGTTATGGGCCTGCTTGGATCATAAAGCGTCGAGAGTGTCCACGTAGCAGGATCGGTGCTGTTCTGCGTCACGAGTCTCAACATCTCACCGCCCCACTGGCTTCCCTGTTCGTATGCCGTACCGATGTATACGACGTCGGATGATTGATCCCTGTCGACATCCACGGCGATGGCATCCGCCATGAAGGAGTTGTATTTGCTTGAAGGGTCCTTTCTCCAGTAGTTCTCCGAGAGTCTCCAGTCGGTGACCACGCCGTATGATCCGGTCAGGTCGAGTATGTACACGGATCCCTTGGTGCTTCGGGAGCACTTGACATCGGTCGTCGGTCCGGAACCGAATACTGCGAACCACTTTTCACTGCCCGGTGCGCCCACCCTGACGATGGCGGGATAGACGGAGGTGAACCCGAGGTTGTCGTCGCTGAATGTCCACAGGAGCGTGGGCTCCTTCTCGGGATCGGTGATATCCAGCGCGAAGTATGTCGACCTGAAGGTCCTCGTCTCCGTACCCGAACCGAAGTCGTCCGTGACGCAGATCGGCTTGCCGCCGTATCTCATTCCGCCTATGAGGATAGTGCCCCAGCCTCCGGGATGGGCTTCGTCTGAAGGGTCGAATATCCTTACGTCCGCTACCCTCGGTTTGAGGTCCACGTAGTAGACATGGGTGTAATCAGGATCGGTCAGCCACTTAAGGTGCGGCAGCAGGTCCCTCGGAATGAACGACCAGAGCTCTTCGCCGAGCTTGTAAGTGCCCGACGTACACTCAGCGTCGCTGATGACACCGTCACCGTTGCTGTCACCACCGGTGCAGAACTGGCTGACGGTCTCGCCTGCATCGTTCTGGCGGTCGTAAAACCCCCCATTGAAGGCATGGAGCATGCCGTCGTTGGCGCCGGCGTAGACCACGGTCCTGCGGTTGCTGTACTTGTTCCTGAACTCTGCATACGATTCGTCGTATATGTAGAACTTCTCTATCGGCCGCGCCACGCTCGTCGGGGTGGAGTATATGATGTCACCGAGCTTCCATGTCGATTTCTTACCGTCCAAGGTGAGGGTCCTCGACCTGTATCCGTTCGGATGGCCTGCGTCTGTCACGCCGCTGAGGTCCTCGCCGCGTATCCACTTGATGATGTTCTCGGCCTCCGTGTTGTCGGCCGCCCTCAGGTAAGGCCTGAGTTTAGATGCGTTGGTGACGGAGAATCCGTTTGTGAGCAGGGTTGAGCCGTTCTCAGTGGTGTATATCCTCCTGTCGGCAGGGTCTTTTTCAAACAGCTGCCTCCCTGCCTCCCACACGGGCGTTATGTTGGTGAACTCTATGGCGTCGACCTTCAGGTCGTTGTTGCACGTGCCGGTGTCGATCCTGCCGTCACCGTCCGAGTCTATGCAGTCGAAGAATCCGTTCTCGTCGGCGTCCCTGAACCTGTCGACCATGACCTTCTTTTCCGATTCATTGAACCACGTCTTTATTATCAGGTCGGTTCCGAGGTCGAGACGCTTGTTGCCGTTCGTGTCCTCCCTCAGGTTTCCGTATCCGTCGACGAGGAGGCCCTGCAGGTAGCCGAGCCACCTTACCTCGTTGAGGCCCTGCATCTTCGAAGGATAGAAGTATGCCTGGTATACGGCGCCTTCCCCTTCGCCCGAGGTCGTGAGCACGCTTACTGCAGTGCCTGACAGCACACGGCTCAGTATGCCGGTAAGGGCGTTGATCATCGCGTTTTCAAGGGCATAGCCCTCCTGTGCCTCGAAATAATTGTCCGGGTCTCCGTCGCCGTTCTTGTCGTACTCCTGCGGGAGGTCCGGTACGTAGTTGCCGTTCAGGTCATCGAAACCCCCGTTTCTTGCAGCCTGCTTCAACAGCCGGCGGCCGTCCGGAGATCCCCCGCTGAAGGCGGCGTACACGAAGTATGACGTTATGTACTGGTCTCCTTCGAGGTCAGGCCTCAGGTCCCTGTACTTGTTGTTTGCACGGTCCACACGGCTCCATAGCGCGACGTCGTCTATGTAGTGAGAACCGTTTGATGACCAGAAGTAGTCGGAGCCCGCCCATGATGGGACCGGGTCGCTCTCGTCCGTGTAGTCGGGATAGTATCCTTCTATGCCAGACGGCAGCATCCTGTCCTGGGTCGGTTCACCGTCGGTTATTACCAGGACGAAGCTCTTCGCGCACCAGACGTAATCAGGTTGTCCCGCCTTGTTGAAGTTGAAGGGGTCTGCGGCGCTCCCTACACGGTATGACTGGCTGTTGGAAGTAAAGTATCTCGGGCCTGTATTGCTGGTCGTCTTGTCCTGTGCGAAATACCCTGTTGCGGTCCACAGGGCCTCGCCGAGGGGCGTCCACGTGCGCGGCCGTTCATTCTCGATCGCGGCGATCATGCTGCTCGAAAGGCCGTCGTCGATCTCAACCTTTACGCGGCCTCCCTGGTAGGTGTTGAAGAACTCGAGTCCCCATCTCACCTTGTCCTTGAGGGTCTGAAGTACTCCGACCGGTTCGTCGGACAGGTGTATCTTGACGTTGTAGTAGTAACCCCCTGTCACAAGGCTGCCGTAGGAGCAATCACCATTGTCCGGGCCGACACCGAACTTGGAGACGCTGCTCGAGCCGCGGTTGAACCTGAAGCACCGCTCACCGCCGTACGGCGTGTAGTTCTCTGCTCCTGCAACGCGTTTCAGATACCCCCTGCTCGATGAATCGGCCTGCTCTCCGAGGAGGTCGTGGGGGAACCCCTTGCCCGACCGCGCCAGGGCCTTTCCGCCGACGAGGACCTTTCTGGCTATGTCCACTCTCCTCATGGTCAGCCAGTTCAGGAAATTGCCGTCCCACTCGGACGCGCCCTTCGGCCTCAGTGCCTTTTCTCCGGTCTCTTCAAATCTTGCGTTCTGGTACGTGTACCATTTTTCAGGATCGAAATAGCCGTAATAGTCCTTTGTGGGTACAAAGCCTTCGCTGACGCCGGTGCCGTTGAAGTCATAGGCGAAGTAGAACATGGAGCCTGAGTTGTCGAGCAGTATGAGCACGTTCGGCTTGACGACACTACCGATGAACGGCGGATAAGACGTATAGTCTCCGAGGCTCGGGCTTGTACAGGCCGCGGCGTATACCCGGCCCTGCAGCATGAGGATGCCGAGTATGGAGATCGAGACGATGATCCATATCTTATGTATGGCTGAACGTTTCATGTCAGTTCCTCACCGTGATGGCCCTTACTTCCACGGCACATCCGTTTTCTAAAGTTACCGATACCGTCTCAACCGCCACGAGTCCGTCAATTACGGTCTCTTCATCAGGGGCTGCCGAGTCGTATATCCGGTAGTCTTCACAGAGCTCCACCTTCTTGCCGTCAACAACAATAAAGTTCTTTCCATATCCGGACAACGTGCCTGTTATGCTCTCCTCTCCAAGGACGGGAGAGAGACCTATAAACAGGACGAGGAATACGGTCGTAATGACAAGCAGCTTTTTCATGCTTCCCTCCTTGGTGTCAATCACACCAACCCACTAAGAAATATACTGCTCCGACAGTGACTTCAGAGCCTGAATCGCCTCTGCTTGTTGCGTTGATTATATAGTTCTTCTTCACTATCGGGGGGCCCCCTTCCTCGAGTGCATAGCCGGGGCCTGGGTCACCGGCGTTTACATAGTCTATGTCTACACTGACGGAGCTGCCCCCGACATTGATCGGAAAGTTTTCCGTGTCATTGTTGAGCTGGGAGACACAGTTCCTTTCAGCCTGAAGCGTGTCCATCCTGGCTGACAGCTCGGTCACGGATATGTCGGTGAATCTGAGGTTGTCGGTGTTTCTCAGTATCGGCTCGCTCAGCTCGATGCCCGAGTCCGCTGCTGAAAGACCGACCTCGCGGAGCCTCGTGTTTCCTGCGACCATGACCTCGGTCGTGGATGTTGTGATCGCGAGTATCCCGATGGCCGTCAGGGCGAGGAGGGACAGCAGGGCGATTATCAGTATGAACCCATCCTCTCTGCTCATGGCGTTGCCTGCAGCCGTATGCACGATTCTCTTTTTCATCACAGGTTCCTCACGGAGACTTCCATCCGCCACCATCTCCTCCTGAGGGAGTCGTTCGTGGCAGGGAGGTTCCGGTTTTCGATCGTTCCGGGAGGATTTCCCATTCCCTCGAAATTGGGATCAGGCCGTGCCGTTGATGCAAGTATGTTTACCCTGACGGTATTCCCGTTCAGCAGGGCGAACTGTAGGTCTTCTATGTTCTGTGCTATGGTCTCCACTTCAGGGGAAATGCTGTTCAGCCTCCTCACCCTCTGGAGTTCGTTTCCCACCACCTGGTAGGTGTGATCCTCTATGAGATAGACTGGGATGCCCTCGCCGTCGTCGCACGTGTTGTTGCCGTTCAGGTCGGTATATGCCGGAAACGGCGTTCCGACCGGGTCCTGCAGCTGTATCCTGAACTGGGATCCGCCGCCTGCAACGACGATTCCGTAAGTGATCCCTGCGATACTGATATTCCTCTTGTCTGCGGTGTTTATGTCGTCCAGGCTCTTGCTGTCGCCCGGGGGTGCGAGTATGAGTGTTCTGTCATCCGGGTCTATGGATTGACCGCTTCCATTGCTGCACAATGTTGCGGCCTTCTTGAACGCTCCGACAAGGGTGATCTGGTCAGGTGCATCGGTATTGTCTGTGAGGGTCAGCACCTGCGTGAAGCCGTTTACATTGAACGTGCCGTCCTCCAACAGGCCGAATCCAGTCTCCCGCAGATCATTGGCGATGATGCCGAGTGATATCCTGGACGAGGAGTTCATCTCAGCGACCTGGTCCTGTGCCGTGAAAGAGCGCTGCTGCGATATGTACGCGGAATAGATGGCGCCGGTTATCATCATGCTTATCACAAGCACTACCAGCATCTCGACGAGTGAATACCCGTACTCTCCCATGACCGTTGAGGTCCTTCTACGGTGTTGCAGATTCATCCCATTTCACCCCGTTGAGTGTGATCGAATGGTTGTTGCCGTCCTTGCCCATCCAGCAGACCCTCACGGCAACCGCCTTTACGTTGTTCATGGCCGCTCCTGCAGCGCAGGCGCTTGGAGGGACAGGAGTGCAGAGAGACTCATTCGGATCGGCATCGTTTATGACCACGCTCCTGCAGTCGTCTTCCACCCACCATACCCTTGTGAATGTCACACCGCCTGCCCGTGTCACGGGATCATAGCTGGCGTCTCCTGCACCCACCGGGTTCTGGAGTACCGCATCGTCGTCCGGTGTCGGATGCGCTCCCGGTGCGAATAATGTGGCGATGGCACCGGTGTCGTCCCTTACCGGTGTCGATCGCATCCTCTCCAGTAATTCCTGCCCGAGCTCGGATGCGATCTGCGTCTCCCTGCCGAATGAGTTGCCTGCAACCGCCATATACTGCATCATGGCGACACTCGATATGCCTACCGTAAGGATTACGATGGCGATCAGCACCTCAATGAGGCTTACGCCCCGGCTGTCTCTGAGCCGTATTGTGATCCGCCGTCTTGTTTCCATCTTCCTGTCTTCCGCTGTCCGGTCTTTTTTCATCTCGGCCCCTCTTTCATGCCTTACCATTACGCCAATGAAAAATAGCAAGATTGGTACCAGAATATTTTTACTTGTTTTTCCGTAGGGTTTTCGTAACGGCAGGAGGTGTTGTGGAATCCTTTTCATACTTTGTGTAAGCAGCCGTCAGAAGTCTCAGGGCGCACTATCCCACCGACCCGCAGGGGTCGATGGGAAACCCCTGATGCAGATGCATCCGTTACTCCCGGCAGGCTCCCGCCCTCCATCCCACGATGGCGCTGTCCAGGGAGAAGGGGGCTTTGATCTCGATTCCGGGTATGTTTCCAATTGATGTCTGCGCAAGTGTCTTGAGGAGGCTGCCCCTCGTGACCATTGCACTTATGCCGGCAACGGCGTCACCGAGTCTCTGCTCTCTTCCTACTGTGTCGGGGGTGGCGGCGATATCAGAGGAGAAGACGTAGTCTTTGTATGCGGTGCCTGTCTCGTAGTAGACGGCCCAGAGGTATCCATCTCCCTGGTCGTTGCTGCATATGTCTTCTTCGGGCACGTAGGAGGTGAATATCACGAGCCCGCCGATGACGACAGGCTTTATTATCGAGCGCTCACCCTTGAGGCCCTCGTGTCCGGGCACTCCGGGGAATTGTATGATCCAGCCGTCCTTTGAATCTACTGCACTGAGGAGGTCACACCACTCGATTTTCGATGAGTCGCCGCACGTCGTGGCCGGGATATCGGTTCCCGTTGCCGTTATGTCCGTTGCACCGATGTCGATTGTCACGCCTGATACGTCGAGCAGATCCGTCTCCGATACCGCGGTTGTGCAGGTCGTGTTCTTCCAGGGCTTGCAGATGTCCTTGACACCGTAGAAGGCCTGGGCGTCACTGATGATCTTGTCCTCGGAGCCTATGAGCTTGCCGGCTCCGAAGAAGACCCAGAGGTTCCCCTTGTCGTCGAGTGCCGCCGAGGGGGCGGAGGTCACAGGCCTGTATCCCGACGTGGAGATGAGTGTCGAGAGCGTCCAGGTGTTGACATCAGTACTGTTGTTGGTGACTATCCGGTACATGTTGCCGCTGAAGCTGCCGTAACCCGCGCCTGAGTCATAAGAGCCGCCGATGTATGCGACGTCCACCCTGTAATCGAGGTTTACGTCAACGGTTATGGGGTCCGTCATGAATGCATCTCCCACCCCTGTGTCGAAGATCTTCAGGAGGTTGCCGCTCTTCAGGTCGACGACGAAGACCCTGCCGGTCTGTCCGCTCCTGACGTTTGAACCGGCATCGAAGTCCGTCGGGCCTGAGCCCACTATCATAACCCACAGGTCCTTCGTATCCGTCAGCACCCGTGCAACCGCCGGGTATGAGGTGGTGAGTCCCAGTCCGAGGTCCGGGTTGCCGTCTGAGTTCGAATCACGGTTCGTGAAGGTCCAGAGGAGCTTCGGAGGGGCTTCGGGATCGGTTATGTCGAGGGCGAAGTAAGCCGGTGAGGTCCTGTACTCGATTCCGCCTGCGGTCCAGGCCATCTCCTTGCCGCCGAGCCTCATGCCTCCAATCAGTATCGTGCCCCAGCCGTTCGGGTGAGCCACGTTGGGCTGGCCGTTTATACAATCTGTGTTGGGGTTTGTTTCATCGCAGAATATCCTGACGTCGGTCACCTTCGGCTTCAGGTCGACGTAGTATACATGCGTGTAGTTCGGATCGGTGAGCCACTTGAGGTGGGGGAGGAGCTGCTTGGGTATGAAGCCCCAGAGTTCGTCACCGAGGGCGAGTTCCTTGTTGAGCGGTGCATACAGGCCACCGGTCTCGTACCTGCCGGTCAGCGGGTTGTACTTCCCGGCGTTGAACGCATGGAGCATGCCGTCGTTGGCGCCGGCATAAACGACGGTTCTCCTGTTCTTGTATCTGAGGTAGAAGCTCGTGTACGAGACGTCCCTGTAGAGCCTGTCGTAGTTCTCCCCGGGCGTGCCAACAGGGGTGGGCGAGGAATAGACGATGTCTCCAAGCTTCCAGACATTGCCGCTTATTGTGCGGGGCCTGTATCCGGGGATGTCTACACCGTGGATGTATCTTATTATGTCGGCTGCTTCTGCACTGTCGGCCGCCCTCAGGTAGTTGTCGAGGCCGTTGCCCTCTTTGAACTCTATCAGGTTCGACCCGTCCAGCGTCGTGTATATGAGCCTCGGAAGTGTCGAGATGTCCCTTTCCCACAGCCTCTCTCCGGCATCCCACAGGGGTGTCTGCGAGATATTGCCATCTGAATCCAGCTCGAACGCCTTCAGGTATCCGAGCCAGGACCTTTTGCCCTCAGGAAAGGTCTTCTCGGGGTAGAAGGATGCCTGGTAGACGAGGTTGCCCTCTCCGTTTCTCGACCCTGCAAGTGCAGGGGATGTGCCAGAGGATGTCTGTTCGATGATCCTGAAGAGGGCCTTGAGCAGGGCGGCCTCGAGCTCGTAGCCGTTCCGTGCCTCGAAGAAGTTGTCGTCTGACTCGTCATAGTCGGCGTTATATTCACACTCGAGGTCGGGCTCGTAGTTCGTTCCAATCTCTGTGAAGCCTCCGTTTCTCGCAGCACCGCCTCCCCCGCTCGGATAATCGTTCGGCGGCGTGCCTGTGCCTGAAGACCAGTTGAGGAGCCTTCGTCCGTCAGGCGTGTTTCCGCCGAAGGTAGCGTAAATGAAGTAGTGGGTGAGGTTCTGATCGTATTCATCGGCCGGGAGCCCGAAGTCGGTGGTGTCGTCCCTGAGGTCCCTGTACTTGTTGTTCGAAGTGTCGGCGTGTCCGTAATAGGCGACGTTGTCCATGTAGTGTGAACCCTCGAGGTCGGGGTCCCAGAAGTAGTTGAGCAGGGCGCCGTCCACCGTGGTGGTCGTGTCGGCCCAGTCCGGGACACCCGTGTACTGCTCGTTGGCAGGACCGTCGGCATAGGCGGATCCGTATCCTTTCAGCGTAGTGGGTATCTGCAGGTCGGCGGTCGGTTCTCCGTCAGTGATCGTTATGACGAAACTCCTGGCGCACGGGATCCATCTCGTCTCGGCAAAGGGATCGAGCGCATAGTTGTACGGGTCGGTTGCACTGCTTACCGTGTACGAGCCCGTGGTGTTGGAGGTATACCTCGGGCCCGTGCTGCTCGTGGTGCCGTCCTGGGCGAAATATCCGGTCGCGGTCCAGAGTGACTCGGCCAGAGGGGTAGACGGGACCAGCGGGCTGTTTGCGACGTTGTCAATTATGGCGTCCTTCACCGAGTTGTAGTACCCTACGGGGACCACCACGGTCCCTCCGTCGACCGGGATTATGGGGCCGCCGCCGGAGTTGCCCGTCTCACCTATACAGTTGGAGTTGCGGGTGTCGTCGGTGGTGCCGTCGGTTATCAGCTCGAGGCCCCACCTCACGCTGCCGCCGACCCTCTGAAAGACCCCTTCGGGCTCGGAGCCCCTGTGGACGGTGACGTAGTATGTGGCCGAGTTCACGGTGAAATAGGCGATAGGCTCGGTCGACGTGCCGGTTGCATTGTCGAAGGAGAACGTCAGGGGGCAGTCACTGTACGGTGTGTAATTGGACGGGTCTATGTTGCCGTCCTCTGCCACGCACAACGCCTTCTCATAGCCCTCCAGCTTGATGTGAGCCGTCCTGCCTATGAGGTCGTCCGGATGTCCGCCGGTTATACCGGCCCTCGCCTTTGTCCTTCCGCCTATGATTGCCTTCTTTATTATGTCGGCGCGCCTCATGGTGAGCCAGTTGAGGAAGTTGCCGTCCCACCATGATACTGCACCTGCGGGTTTTGGCTCGTTCGTCGCGCTCTTGTTGCCCACCGCCTGAAATTCATTCACGGCCGACGCATACTCGTACCACTTGTGGGGATCGAAATAGCCGTAGTACTGGGTGTCGGGATCGAACCCCACGCTCGTGGGAATGGCCGTGCGCCCGCCGCTTGAGGTGCGTGCATTCCAGTTGAAGTCGTACGCGAAGTAGTTGAGGGAGGTCGAAGCGTCGAGGTTTATGAGTACGTTGGGCTTTACCAGCTTTCCTCCGAAAGGCGGATATGCGGTATACTCTGCGATCGTCGGCGTGTCGTCAGAAGACGCCGTCGCAGCGGATAGTATGAAGAGCACCGCCGTCATCAAAGAGAGTACCTTCCCGAGAGGACCTCTTGCCTGAATCATATTTCTCAATCTCTCCATTGGGGCCTTCCTCCTTGTTCCGCCAGGACTTTGACCGGTAATTGCTCGAAGAGTCAGAGAGCGCCGTACCGGAAAGAATCCCCTTGTCCCCCTCTTCAGAGGGGGACTCCTCTTTCCCTTACAAGGGACAGGGGGATTTCGGGCTGTCAAGCCGACTCTTAAATTTTTTTAATCTCGTCGGTTATGAAGCAATATCGATGCCTGAAACTTTTCCTTGTTTTTTCAGTGGGTTGCCTTGGAGGAGATCGCCTGAAGGAGAACCAGGGATGTAACGGGTTTCACATATTGTGCAGTCGAGCGCCACAGCGTGCTCATGGTGTCACTTGTACAGGGATTGAGGAGAGGCGGGGTCAGGAAGACAGGCGGGGCTTCAACTGAAGCCCCGCCTGTCCGTCAGTTCCGTCTCTCTACTGCACACATTCGCCCGTCTTCCATCCCGTGAGTCCGCTCGTCAGGCTGAAGGGCGTCTCTGTCTCTATCTCTATCTCGGCGCCTATCGAGGTCTGAGCGAACGCCTTGAGCGAACCACCCCTCGTTACCATGGCGCTGACGTTTGCAAACCCTTC
>DRKX01000082.1 GCA_011051565.1 Nitrospirota bacterium
ATATATTATAACAGTTACGGCACACGCCGAATCCGCCTTTGTTGAAACAGCAGGCCCGGCATGACCGACCCTGCCGCAGCCTGCAGCGCCCTACCCGAACAAGGGCGGGGCAGCAGTGTGACACCTGCTGCATGGGAAAGATCACGAAAAATTAACACGCCTGTCACAACTCCGTAACCTTGCCGCGGTATGATTGACGTCGAACTCTACAGGGAGGAGGTGAGTGCTGCAGAGAGAGAAGGTGCCGTACGTGTCAGGGTTTAGAGAGTAAAACAAACCTACAGACCAAGGAGGAACAGCCATGTCAGCAGTGCCTAAGTTTCTGAAGCTATTCTTTGCCGTACTGGCGGCCGCGGTGGTCTTATACATCCATCTTCCGCAGGAGGCAGGCGCCGCCGGTATAACCGTATACAAGAAGGACGGCAGGTACGTAAAGCTGGGGGGCAGGATACAGCTGCAGTACCACTACAAGGGCCCCGACAGCGGAGATGCGAGCGACAGGGTCTTCTTCCGCCGGTTCCGCCCCTACATCGAGGGGAGCCTGTACAAGGACTGGAAGGGAAAGTTCCAGTGGGACATGGGCAAGGCGAAGAACGGCAACGAGGTGGCGGTAAAGGACGCCTACATGCAGTACGCAGGGCTTCGCAACATCAAGATAGCCGTGGGTAACAAGGGCTTCCCCTTTTCGCGCGAGTTCCTGACGTCATCCAAGAAACAGCAGCTCGTGGAGCGTACGTTCGTGGGAGACCACAACTACGGCACTCCCGACCGTAACGTCGGGATTCATCTTACCGGCCACAGCAACGACAAGAGGCTCACCTACGGCTTCTCTGTGGCCTCGGCCTCCATCGATCCCGATGCCGGCAAGCTCGATTTCGACTCGCCTGTCAACAGGGACGCGGATTTCAACGAGGGCTGGATCATCGGAGGCCGCGTAGACTACCACCCATTCGGCAACCTGAAGTTCTCGCAGGGAGACTTCAAGCGCAAGACCCGAGCGACCATTGGGATAGCAGCCTTCACATGGAACAATGACGACGACAACAACACTTACATCGATTCCCCGGATACGGACGGCAAGAAGTTCGACGTGGACAAGGTGACCGGCCTCGAGCTGAGCGGTGCGTTCAGGGCGTCGGGGTTCTCGGTAGATGCAGAGTACAACCTGTTCAAGGCCGACACGGTTGCGGCGAACCTCACAAATGGTATCTACAGGAACGGCTCCACCGACCTCGAGAACTACGCGATCAAAGGCGGATACATGGTGGTGCCGGACACGATCGAGCTCGTTGCAGCCTACCAGGCGCAGGACGCCGACAACTATGAAGACACGTGGAGCCGGACCTCGGTCGGTGCGAACTGGTTCATACGGAAACACGACATAAAGGTCCAGTTGACTTACAGGATCGGCAAGAACCTCAAGGGCGTCTCCGGCAACGACGAAGACGAACTCTTCATCCAGACACAGTATGTCTTCTGAACCGTGACAGGAAGGCTCATCTTCTCCAATCCTCCTTTCGGGCAGGGGCCGGGACCCCTGCCCGCATTTTTTCCTCTCAGCAGGCTCCGGCAGGGCCCTGCACCACCGACAATGAAAACTTAAAGCCCCCGTAATAGTCGCGTAACATTGCCGTGGTATCATCCAGACTATACATATGGCAAGCCTCGATACGAGGAAGAAGGATCAGGGACACCCTGATGGAAACTCAAACCTGAACGGAGGGAGTGAGACTATGTGTCCAAAGTTCGACAACGGCATCTGCTCGGTCGCTGGGATCGAGCCGGAGTACCTCGAGTGTGCCGATGGAGGTTGCTGCTACGAGGGGAGTTACGAGTACGAGACCTGCAGGCTCTACATGGTGGACTGCATCGTGAACTGCAGGGAGGCTGTCGAGAAAGCGGCATAGCGGGAGACGGCTCCTCAATCTGCACGCCCTCTCCGAGCGGGGAGGGCGCCGGGTTTCAGGGAGACGGCACCAGCGGTCAGCATTGACTTGTCCGAAAGAGCTGCGATACCTGGCGGTTTCCCCTCCTCGGGCAGCTGCAGTGACGCCCCACCGCTGGTAGAGGGGGGGAAGCCCCCGGTCAA
The DNA here is from genome assembly GCA_011051565.1 of Nitrospirota bacterium. Classification (GTDB taxonomy): domain Bacteria; phylum Nitrospirota; class Thermodesulfovibrionia; order Thermodesulfovibrionales; family JdFR-85; genus BMS3Bbin07. Next base: position 2,090 of record DRKX01000082.1, read on the forward strand.
CCTTCTTGTCAGTGAGAACTGCGATTCGGGGCAGTTCCTTTCCCTCGAGCAGTTGTAGGGTCGCCCCACCGCTGGTAGAAGGGGGGAGCCCCCCTCAGTCAACCTTCTTGTCAGAGAGAGCTGCGATTCCTGGCAGTTCCTTTCCCTCGAGCAGTTGTAGGGTCGCCCCACCGCCGGTAGAGATGAAGGATATGCTGTCTGAGACGCCCGCCCTGTGGACCGCGAGGTCCGTGTCGCCTCCTCCGACTATGGTGAGGGCGTAGGCGTCGGCAATCGCACGGGCGACTGCAAAGGTGCCGCGGGAGAAGGCGTCGATCTCGAAGACACCCATCGGGCCGTTCCAGAGTATAGTCTTTGCGTTCTGGATGGCCTCTGAGAAGAGCTTTGCAGTGGCCGGCCCGATGTCGAGGGCCTTCCAACCCTTCGGTATCTCGAGGGTGGGGACTATCTTCGTCTCGGCCCCGGCGTCGAGGCTCTGTGCGATCACGCAATCGACCGGGAGGTAGAACTTCACCCCCCGCTCTTTCAGCTTCGTCCTGATCCTGTGTGCCGTCTCAAGCATATCTCCTTCCACGAGGGAGTCGCCGACTTCGTATCCCATCGCCTTTATGAACGTGAAGGCCATGCCGCCGCCTATGAGCACCTTGTCCACGTTCGACTCGAGGTTCTCCAGCACTCCGATCTTCCCAGAGACCTTTGCGCCGCCGAGGATGGCTACGAACGGCCTTACCGGATTGTTGACCACCCCCTTGAGGTACTCGATCTCCTTCTTCAGCAGGAACCCCGCAGCAGCAGGGAGGAACTTCGGCACGCCCACGATGGATGCGTGGTTCCTATGCGCGGTCCCGAAGGCGTCGTTTACGTAGAAGTCCGCAAGGGAGGCGAGAGCCTTCGCCAGCTCTTCGTCGTTCTTCTCTTCGCCTGGATGGAACCTCAGGTTTTCAAGCACCACGACATCGCCCGGCTGCATCTTGTCTATGATGTTCTTTACCTGGGGCCCTATGCAGTCCGGTGCAAAGACAACGTCCTTGTTGAGCAGCCTCTTGAGCCTCTTTGCAACCGGTGCGAGGCTGTAGCGAGGGTCGGCCTTGCCCTTCGGCCTTCCCAGGTGCGAGGCGAGTATCACCTTCGCCCCTTCGTCTATGGCGTAGTTGATGGTGGGAAGTGCGGAACGTATCCGCCGGTCATCGGTGATGTTGAGATTGTCATCAAGTGGGACGTTGAAATCCACGCGGATGAACACGCGCTTGCCTTTGAGATCGAAATCCTGGATGGTGAGCTTGTTGAGTATGTCCCGGATCGGGGCCGGACTCATTTCAGTGGACATCGTAGCCTCCCGTTGTCAGCTGTAGAGTGTGATGAGTGTTTCAACATAACGGCCTTACCGGTTCTTTATGATGAACTGCGCGAGATCCCTGAGGCGGCAGCTGTAACCCCACTCGTTGTCATACCAGGCGAGGACCTTCACCATCCTCTTCTCTATGACCTTGGTCAGGGTGGAGTCGAGGATGGACGAGTGGCTGTTTCCGTTTAGGTCTATCGAGACGAGGGGAGCGTCTGAATACATGAGGATGCCCTTGAGCGGGCCCTCGGCCGCGTTCTTCAGTGCGGTGTTGACCTCCTCGGCGGTCACGTCCCTCGACACCTCCGCCACCAGGTCGATCAGCGAGACGTTCGGCGTAGGGACCCTTATGGCCATACCGTCGAGCCTGCCCTTGAGCTCGGGCAGCACGAGACCGACCGCCCTTGCAGCTCCGGTCGTGGTCGGTATGAGGTTCATGGCAGCGGCCCTCGCCCTCCTCAGGTCTTTGTGCGGAAGGTCGAGGATCCTCTGGTCGTTGGTGTAGGAGTGAATCGTGGTCATCAGGCCGCGCAGGATACCGAACTCGCTGTTGATCACCTTCGCCACCGGGGCGAGGCAGTTCGTTGTGCAGGATGCGTTCGATATGATCCTGTGATTGGCGACATCTATGCTCCCCTCGTTGACACCGAGGCAGACGGTTATGTCAGGCTCCTTTGCAGGGGCAGAGATGAGGACCCAGCCGGCACCTGCGTCGAGGTGCTTCGAGGCCGAAGCCCTGTCGGTGAACCTGCCGGTCGACTCTATGACGATCTCCACTCCTTCGTCCTTCCAGGGGAGTTTCGACGGATCGGTGATCGCGGTCACCTTTATCTCGCGCCCGTCGACTATCAGGGAGCTGTCTTTCGCGGAGACATCGGCCGGGAATATGCCGTGTACGGAGTCGTACTTGAGAAGGTGAGCCAGGGTCGCAGCATCGGTAAGGTCGTTGATGGCAACGATCTCAAAGTCTGACTGGGCCATGGAAGCCCTCAAGAAGTTCCGTCCTATCCTTCCGAACCCGTTGATTCCAATCTTGACTGCCATACTCCCCTCCTTGTATCAAGGAAACTGAACATTTTAAGGAGACAAAGCCTCCTCCTGTGTTTCGGCAGCAGTCAACGGGATCGTCCCCTGCTGCCTGCAGCTACTGAAGCCTGTTTATGACGAAGCCTGTCAGTATCTTGGGGAAAAAGTACGTCGACTTCGGGGGCATTCTGAGACAGGCACGCGCCACTCTCTCCACATCCTCCACCCTCGTTGGATTCAGGAAGAAGGCCGCCTGATGGCTGCCGTCCTTCAACCTTGAAAGACAGACCCGAGGGTCCATTTCATAGTCAACCCCCTGGACATTATACAACTTCCTAAAGATTAATTCATGCAACAGCGTTACGTCAAGCCCTCTTAGGGGTTCGGGCACGTCTGCGAGGTCCCCGCCCCTGTATAGCAGTATATGGTGCCTCTCCTCCCCGCGCAGTGCAACACCGAGGGCATGCTCGTGCCCGGCTATCTCGGCGGTTATCTCCCGTCCGGCATCGACCGGTCTTACCTCGAAGTACTGCTCGAGGGGCTTCAGTACTTCCGCCGCCCCTTCTCCATCGCCGGCCAGCTCCCTCACGAGCCTGTGCGTCGGCAGCACCGTGAGGCCGCCGTCGGCGATGTTAACGAGGTACATCAACACGTAGTTGTACGGCTCGGAACCGGTGTGCGCGGGATTTCCGGCCTCCATCTCCTTCCGGTAGGCAAGGGCCGTCTCATACCGGTGGTGTCCGTCGGCTATGTATATGGGTGAGCCCCGCAACTCCTCCTCGATCGCCCTCACGTCGTCAGGCCGGTCGATGATCCACATCCTGTGCGCCGCGCCCGAAGGGTCAGTGGCCGCCATGTAGGGATGGGCCGAGAGGTACCTTTCAAAGAGGCCGATATAGCCGCGCCTGGGGCTGCTGTAGATGGAGAAGATGGGGCTCAGGTTGGCCCTGCAGTGGTGCATGAGGTTCAACCTGTCGGCCTTCGGCTTCGAGTGGGTGGCCTCGTGAGGATATACGCCGTCGCAGAGCTCGGTTATCCTCACCCTGCCGAATATCCCCCTCATGACCTTCTCTTCACCGCCGAGGCGGTAGGTCACCTCGTAGAGGTAGAACGCCGGCCTCTCGGTCTCCTTCAGGATGCCGGCCTCCAACCACTCCTCGAGGTATCCGGCGGCCCTCGTGTAGCGGTTTTCCGACTCCCCGTCTCCGGGCAGGTCCTTGCCGAAGTCTATCCTGACGATGTTGTACGGGCTCTTCGCATAGAGCTCTTCCTTCATTTCAGGGGTGATTACGTCATAGGGAGGTGCGGCTACGTCTTCACCATCGACCCTGCCGGTGTCGTATATGATGCCTCTGAATGGTAGAATCTCCGTCATTGCCCGGTTTCCTCGCCTCCGCTGTCAAGAGAACCTCTTGAATCGAGTTTAATTATCAATTAAAGACTGAATATGTTAGCATTTAGGGATGCCTAAATTCAACGCAGGAGCGCCCCTGTGCTCGATGCGTGAAAAAAGAGTGCGGGGTCAACACGGGATTTGTCGGTGTTCACTACCGGGGGTGATAGGTGATGCCCGTCGATGAGGGGCTGCAGGCGAGGATAGGGAAACTCTGCCGGGATACACCCGACCCGGCAAGGGCGGAGAGGAACGCCCTGAGGCTCTTCGAACAGGCACCGGCAGGGCCGTTCCTTCCATACCTTGCCGACGTCTGCAGGCTCTTCGCAGTGAGCCAGTTTCTTGCAAACTACTCGACGGCGAACCCCGAGGAGCTCCTCTCGGCGCTGAAGGAGGCGAAGAGGCCCGTATCGAGGGAGCTGCTCATGCAGAGGGTGGAAAGCGAGATCGACCACGCCGGTGTGGGGGACGACCTGAAGGCGATGATGAAGGCGCTCCGGGACTTCAAGAGGCGTTACCTCCTCAGGATCACCCTCAGGGACGTCACGGGTGAGACAGGCATACTGTCGTCCATGGACGAGCTGACCATCCTTGCGGAGGCGCTGATCGGGCTCTCCCTCGACTGGTCCGTAGGGATCAACCGCAGGAGGTTCGGCGATCCTTCAGAGAAAGCGATAACCGTCATCGGACTCGGAAAGCTCGGGGGTGCAGAGCTGAACTACAGCTCCGACGTGGACCTGATAGCCGTCTACGGTCAGGCCGACGGCCAGACATCCGGTGTTCTGAACACCTCGGGCGTGCGGGTGAACAGGATAAGCGACCACGAGTTCTACTGCAGGGTCGTCGAGCTCCTCAACAGGATGCTCTCGCTCCAAACAGAGGACGGCATAGCATACAGGGTCGACCTGAGGCTGAGGCCTCAGGGACAGAAGGGCGAGCTGACGCTGCCGCTCGACTCCTACAGGACGTACTACGGGTCATGGGGCCGCACGTGGGAGCGCATGGTGCTCATAAGGGCGAGGCCCGTGGCCGGTGACGCCGAGCTCGGGAGCAGGTTCATCGAGGCGGTCAGCCCGTTCGTCTGGAGGAAGAGCATCGACTTCTCGGAGATAGAGGAGATCCGCGGGCTCAAGAAGAGGATAGATTCGACCCTGTCGAGGGACGACATAAAGCGCGGCTACGGCGGCATCAGGGAGATAGAGTTCTTCGTGCAGACCTTCCAGCTCATCTACGGCGGGGAGAACCGGGCGCTCAGGACCCATAGGCTCTTCAACGCAATACAGGTGCTGAGGTGGATGCGCTTGGTGCCCCGGGAAGACCTCGCGACACTCTGGGACAACTATCTCCACCTGAGGAGGCTCGAGCACTACCTGCAGATGAAGGAGGACCTCCAGACCCATACACTCCCGCCGGCAGGCCGAGAGACAGAGGTGCTCGCGCGGAAGATGGGCTTCTTCTCCGCCGAGGAGTTTCTCGCGGACCTGCGCCTCAGGCGCATGCAGGTGAAGAACATGTACAACTCCCTGCTCGGCACCGAAGAGGACCTCCATGCCGAGACACTCGCGCTCCTTGAGGG
>DRKX01000083.1 GCA_011051565.1 Nitrospirota bacterium
CAGGAGGCACCATGGCAAGGAAGAACCTCTCCGCCCTCAAGAGGGTGAGACAGGCGGAGAAGAGGAGACTCAGGAACCAGGACTACAAGTCGAGAATCAAGACCTTCACGAAGAAGGTCGAGTCAGCAGTCGCGGCCAAGGATGCGGAGGCTGCCGAGAGGCTCCTGCGAGAGGCCATAAAGGTCATCTCGAAGGGCTCATCCAAGGGCATCATCCACCGGAACACCGCCTCGAGGAAGATATCCCGCCTCACAAAAAAGGTGAACGCCATCCTCAAATCCGAAGCAGCCTGACGAAGAGGTCCTCGAGCGGGTATTCGCCGCCCGAGGTCTTCACCTTCATGTCGGCCTCGGCAAGGCACCTGAAGACATCGGCGAAGTATCCCTCCCTACGGCCGGCCGACCTCTTCGACAATTCGGAGTATTTCCAGTTCACGGCGCCCAGCACGGCGTGCGTGTCGAGGCTGTCACGCACCGAGGCGTATATCCTGAAGACCCTCTTCTTGTCGCCGGCAGCCAGTGCATCGACGAGACTGAAGACGCTGAAGGACGCAGGGCCGTGCAGGAGCCCGCTCACATCGTCAGCGTCGATCCTCGACTTTCCGAGCAGAAAGGCGTTCTCCGCCGCCCCGAGCAGTGCGCCTATGTCGTTGCCAGCAGTGGCCATGAGGAGACCGACTGCATCCGGCGTCAACTCGACACCGCGCTGCCTCCCGAGGTCCATAAGCCATGCCCTCGTCTCCTGCTGGCTCATCTCCAGCGAGACGACCCTTGCCGCATCCCTCAGCAACCTGTCGGGGGGCTTGAGTGAGAGCATGACGAACACGGAGCCCGGAGAGGGATTCTCGGCATAGCCCGCGAGGAGCTTGACGTCCCTCTTCTTCAGGGACTGCGTGTTCCGCATCATCACTATCCTCCTCTCGCCGAAGAAGCCCGGGGTGTTCAGGACGTCCAAGACCGCATGCACGGGTGCAGCCGAGTCGGCGTCGTAGACCATGACGTTGAACTCCCTCCTCTCCTCAGGGACGAGGCCACCGATCAGGTCAACGGCCTCCTTGACGAGGAAGGAGTCCTTGGCGTGCAGGTAGTAGAGGGGCGACGGGAGACCGTTCTGAAGCTCCTTCAGGAACTGCCTCCGGCTCACAGGCTGCCCCCGGAAGACGGAAAGTGAAGCTCAGTCATCGTCGAGTTCCGTGTTGTTGAGTATGTCGGCCACGACCCTCTGGGCGAGGCTCCTGACGGCCTTCTCCGTGGCGACCTCTCTCTGGGACTGAATGGACTGGATGTCGTCTGCTGAGACGAAAGTCTCCATGAACTCTGAACTCACGCCCTTGAACTCCCGCTTGTCTCCGCCGGGAAGTCCGAGCGTGACGTCGGCGACTACCCGGATGATGTATTCAACGGAGAGGTCGTCTTTTATGCTGAGCGTGTCGAGCCTGTAGTCGGTAAGGACCGCTGAGAGGACGTATTCCGAGGAGTCGGAGAGGGCTATCCCGTTTCTCAGCAACTCCTCGGCCATGACATCGACGAACAGGTCCTGGAGCCCAGGTTCGAACGTCCGGTTCTCAACCCCGTCGATCCTGACGGACGCAAGCGGCAGCACGGATGTCCTCTGGACCCTGTAGCCGCAGGACAGGATGAGCAAGGACTGAAGCGCGACCAGTGCCACGAGCACGAGGCCGCGGAACGATCTGCTGCCTACTGCAAACCTCATCGCCTCCACTTCCTCAGGTTCCTCACGCCGGAGTTGAACCTATCGAGAAGCTTCTTTGCCCACACAAACTCACCCGCCAGTATGGCGAGCGAGAGGGGGATCACCACCGTCGCAGGCCCTGGAAGCACGATCAGCACTATGCCTACCAGCAAGAGCGTGAACCCGATGACGATCTTGGTGACCCTCTTGGCCTGCGGAAGGGTCCTGACGGTCAGTCGGCTCAGGAATAGTTTCAGCGTCGTATTCATTACTTTGATTTTATTATAGATGTAAACGGCCCCTGAATACAAGAAAACCTACCCCAACGGATCACCTTTGTGCTACAATGTAAGGCATGCCGCATGCGGCAAATTCGATATCTTCACGCTTGATCGCCAAATGAGACCATACGGACCGATCTCCCTGAAACGGATCAGGAGATACTCCTTAGAGGAGAGGAAGAGCAAGGTAGAGGCGTCTAAGGCGGCCGGGACCTTCCGCGAAGGGGGCACATTCAGGGACTTCATAGATTCCCTGCCGGATTTCCTCGCCGTCAGGGACTTCAGGGACGTGGTCGACTCGATAGTGAGTGCCCGGCTGAACGACAGGCCCGTGGTACTCGCCATGGGGGCGCACCCTATAAAGGTTGGTCTCTCCCCGCTGATCATAGACCTCCTGCGTAGGGAGCTGATAACGGCTGTAGCCGTAAACGGCGCCGCGGTGATCCATGACTTCGAGCTCTCCTACAGGGGTGAGACCTCCGAGGACGTTGCATCGGAACTCGAGGACGGGACGTTCGGCATGGCGAAAGAGACCGCTGTCATGATAAACAGGGCGATACGGAAGGGAGCCGGCGAAGACATAGGGCTCGGCAGTGCCGTCGGCAGGATGATACTGAAAGGCCGCGGATTCCGCAACAGGGGGATGAGCATATTCGCCGAGGCGTACAGGCTCTCGGTACCGGTCACCGTCCACGTGGCCGTGGGCACCGACATCATACACATGCATCCGGAGGCGAGCGGAGAGGCCATAGGCAAGGCGAGCCTACTCGACTTCAGGACCCTGGCATCCGTCGTCTCAGACCTCGATGGAGGGGTATTCATAAATCTCGGCTCTGCAGTAATAATGCCCGAGGTCTTCCTGAAGGCCCTCACCGTGGCGAGGAACCTCGGCCACAGAGTGAGGAACATAACCACCGTGACCATGGACTTCAACAGGCACTACAGGCCTATGGAGAACGTCGTACGCCGGCCTGCGGCGTCGGGCGGGCGGGGATACTACATCACCGGTCACCACGAGATAATGTTTCCGCTCCTCGCCGCGGCGGTGAAAGAGGAGTTTCTCAGGAGGCGGACCGGCAAGGGGTGAGAGAGGCGGCATGGACATAAAGAGACTCCTGGAGGAGTCCTCCAGGTACCTGATGAACACGTACAGCAGGTACCCCATCATATTGAGAAAGGGCCGGGGGACCAAGGTCTACAGCATCGACGGCAAGGAGTACCTCGACTTTGTCGGAGGCATCGCGGTCAACATACTCGGACACTGCCACCCGAGGGTGGTCGTGGCCGTACAGAAGCAGGCACAGAGGCTCCTGCACGTCTCGAACCTCTATCAGATAGAACC
>DRKX01000084.1 GCA_011051565.1 Nitrospirota bacterium
TACCGTTCTCCGGCGAGCTTGGTCTCTCCGTAGGCGTTCACGGCCGAGGCGTCGTCAAAGGGTGTATACGGTCTTTCGGCTCTGCCGCTGAAGACATAGTCGGTGCTTATGTGGCAGAGCCTGGCTTTGAGCTCTTTGCAGGCAACGGCGAGGTTTTGAACACCGAGGCCGTTGACCATGAAGGCCGCTGCCTTCTCATCCTCAGCCCTGTCCACATCGGTGTAAGCGGCACAGTTTATGACCACGTCGGGCCTGACAGAGGAGATCGCCTCACAGACCGCCTCTCTGTCGGTTATGTCGAGCCGTTTTTTATCGAACGGGACTGTTTCGTGAACCTTCCCGAGCACGGCCGCCAGGTCTCTTCCGAGCATTCCATCCGAGCCGGTGACGAGGACCCTCATGCCTTATTGCTCCAGAATCCCCTGCTTGCGCCTTCGAGCCTCTCTTTCAGGGGCCTCCACCACCTCTCGTTCTCCCTGTACCACTGTATGGTCCTCTCGATTCCGGCATCGAAGTCTACATTTGGAGTCCAGCCGAGAGCGCTTTTGATCTTGGAGGAGTCGATCGCGTAGCGGTAGTCGTGTCCCGGTCTGTCAGGGACGAACTCGATGTACTCCCGCCCCATATCCATCAGCGACAGGACCTTTCTCACCACGTCGATGTTCCTCCTCTCGCTTCCACCGCCTGCATTGTATACCTCGCCCGGTCTTCCGCGGTGCATTATCGTGTCAACGGCGGTGCACGCATCCTCTACGTAAAGCCAGTCCCTGATGTTGTCGCCGCTGCCGTATACTGGGACACGCATGCCGTCGATCAGATTCGTTATCATCAAGGGGATGAACTTTTCAGGATGCTGGAAAGGCCCGTAGACGTTTGAGGGCCTTACGATTACGGCGGGAAGGCCGAAGGTCGTTACATGGGCGCGTACCATGAGGTCTCCTGCGGCCTTCGAAGCGGAGTAGGGGGAGTTCGGCTGAAGGGGTGTCTCCTCGGTGAAGGCGCCTTCGTCTGCTGCGAGGCTTCCGTATACCTCGTCGGTGGAGAGGTGGATGAAGCGCCGGACACCCCTGTGCCGGGCGCAATCGAGGAGCATCTGGAGGCCGATGACGTTGGTTGAGAGGAACGGCTGTGTGTCCGCGATGGAGCGGTCGACGTGGCTCTCAGCGGCGAAGTTCACGACGATGTCGATGCCTTTCAATGCATCGAGGACGGCTTCAGCGTCTCTTATGTCGCCGTGGATGAAGCGGTATCTCGGCTCTGCCTCGACATCCCGCAGGTTCTCCCTGTTGCCCGCGTAGGTGAGCGCGTCGAGGTTCACGACGTGATAGCCGGGATATCTCCTCAGGATGTGTCTTATGAAGTTGGAGCCTATGAAGCCCGCTCCGCCCGTTACGAGTATATTCACGACCCGCTCCTTACACGGAAGGGACTGTTGGGGTCGTTCTCGTGTCTGATCTCGTCGACCCTCTCCTTCTTCCCCCGGCCTGCATACAGCCTGTCCGGAAAGTTCAGGACGAGGGCGTCCGTGTCTTCCTTGTTCTCGTAGGCGTGCACAACGCCGGGCGGTACGACTATCACCGTGTTCTTGGTGTCGTCTATGACCATTTTCCTCAAGTAGGTGGGAGAGTCCTTCCTGTTGTCCCAGAGGTAGAGGGTGAACCTGCCAAGGAAGCAGAGGTAGTCGGTCTGCTCGATGTGCTCATGCGGTCCCCTCACCACACCTGCGTGTGTGAGGGAGATGTACCCCATGGCGGGTTGATAACCCCGGGGCAGTTCGTCGTCGCTCCTGAAGAGCTCTGTCAGCCAGCCCCTCTGGTCGATAAACAGGTTCAGCGGTTTTATTACGATATCTTCTATCGGGCCTTCTTCGAATTGCACTCTCAACCCTCTCTCTCTCGATATCGAGTCATGGTGGAGGCTGCGACTTTGTTATTTTTACAGGAAGTCAGATATTATATAATACAACTTAGGCGAGACGTTCGTCATCTCCTCAGCGTTCCGCAGTTTGTCCGGATGCTCAGCCGAGGATAAAAAAACCGAGAGGTGTAATTCTGCATACTGTACGCTACAGCATGGTCATACTGTTCCTGATGGCCTCCGCCCTGCTCCTTCCTTCACCCGCCGCAGCTCCGGCACGTCTGAAGGAAGCTTACAAGGGACTCAAGACCCTGGAGGGCAGGTTCGTGCAGGTCTCATACATAAAGGACCTCGGAAAAGAGGAGACCTTCAAGGGGGTCTTTTATCTGAAAGTTCCAGACAGGATGAAGTGGATATATACCGAGGGCAGCAGCGACGAAGTCTATCTGAACGGCAAGGAAATGGTGGTCTATCAGCCCTCCGAGGAGCAGGCGTTCATCTCGGAGGTCGGCGGCTACGGCCTGGGATCGACTCCACTGAGCATACTGCTCGGTTTGGAGGAGCTTGAGCGGAATTTCCACCTGAAGGCCGGAGACGGGCGCATTCTGCTTAGGCCGAAGGCGGCGAGGAGTCTCGTCGACTCTGTCGAACTCGTACTTTCTGAAGAGGGGTTTCCGGTCAGGCGGATACGCCTTCTTGACAGTTACGGCAACAGCACGGAACTCTTTCTCTCGGATGTGAAGCGCAACGCGGCGGTGGAGGATTCGCTCTTCACCTTCACCCCGCCTCCTGGAACGGCGGTCATCAGGCGGTAGGGCACCGGGAGTGACGTACATCCTCGGCATAGACAGCTCCTGTGACGACACATCAGCCTCCGTGGTGGCCGACGGCAGCCGCATCCTGTCGAACGTGGTCTCGTCCCAGGCGGAGATACACGGGAAGTACGGCGGCATAGTGCCCGAGCTTGCATCGAGGCGTCATATCGAGATGATATGGCCGGTGGTGGACGAGGCCCTGAAGGCGGCCTCAGTGTGGTTGGAGGGCCTCTCGGGCATCGCCGTCTGCCATGGGCCGGGACTTATAGGCTCTCTGCTTGTGGGGTGCTCCTTTGCAAAGGCGGTCGCTTATGCAAAGGGGGTGCCCCTGATCGGCGTAAACCACCTCGAGGGTCACATATTCTCGGTGTTCCTGCTTGATCGTAGACCATCGTTTCCGTTTCTGAGCCTCATCGTCTCGGGGGGGCATACCTCGCTGGTGAGGGTGGACGGATTCGGCTCCTACAGGGAACTCGGCAGGACGAGGGATGATGCCGCCGGTGAGGCCTACGACAAGGTTGCAAAGCTGCTCGGACTCGGCTATCCGGGCGGCCCCCTGATCGACGACCTTGCAGGCAGGGGTGACCCGGAGGCGATACCGTTTCCGAGAGCCCTCATCCCGGGCACTTACGACTTCAGCTTCAGCGGACTTAAGACAGCCGTCAGGAACCATGTGGAGCGGTCTTCGGGGGAGCCCTCCCGGCTGGAGGACGTCTGTGCATCGTTCCAGGCGGCTGTCGTGGATGTGCTGGTCAAGAAGACCGAGGCGGCCGTCAAGGAGGAGGGCATAAGGAGCGTAGCCCTGTCCGGCGGTGTTGCGGCGAACAGGCGGCTCAGGGCCGCGATGAACGAGATGGCCGGCAGGGTTGGAGCGGAACTCTACATCCCGCCGGTTGCACTCTGCACGGATAACGCCGCGATGATTGCCGCTGCCGGTCACTTGCACCTGATGAACGGGGATGTGGCCGGGCTCGATTTGAACCCGAAGGCTTATCTGCCGATATGAAGACGGCCGCGCCTTTTTGCAGCCTGAATGCGTAGAAAGACAAAATAAGGAGTATCATGAGACGTGAAGACCTGAGAAACATTGCGATCATCGCCCATGTCGACCACGGCAAGACCACGCTTGTCGACGGCATGCTGAGACAGGCCGGTGCGTTCCGGGCGAACGAGAAGGTGCGCGAGAGGGTGATGGACAGTATCGACCTCGAGCGCGAGCGCGGGATCACCATCATGGCCAAGAACACCGCGGTTGCATACAACGGAGTAACGATAAACATCGTGGACACCCCGGGACATGCGGATTTCGGGGGCGAGGTGGAGAGGATACTCAAGATGGTCGACGGAGTGCTGCTCCTGGTCGATGCATCCGAGGGCCCCCTGCCGCAGACGAGGTTCGTGCTCAAGAAGGCGCTTCAGCTCGGACTGACGCCAATACTCGTCATAAACAAGATCGACCGGTCCGACGCAAGGGTCCAGGAAGTGCTGAACGAGGTCTACGACATGTTCATCGACCTCGACGCCGACGAGGAGCAGCTCGAGTTCCCCGTCGTCTATGCAATCGCCAGGGACGGCGTTGCAAGGCTCGGCATGGACGACCGGTCCGGAGACCTGAAGCCGCTCTTCGACCTCATACTCGATACCATTCCTGCGCCTGAAGGTGACCCCGACGGTCTCCTGCAGCTGCTCGTTACCAACATCGACTACAGCGACTATGTCGGAAGGCTCGCCATCGGCAGGGTCTTCTCGGGCACGGTCAGGGTCGGAGACCGCGTTGCAGTCACCGGCGGCGGGGAAGAGCCCGTAAAGACGAGGATCACCTCCATCTATGCATTCGAGGGGCTCGAAAGGGTCGAGGCCCGGGAGGCCCGTGCCGGAGACATTGTCGCCCTTGCCGGGATCGAGGGGATAACCATCGGGGACACGATAACAGACATCGAGAGACCCAAGCCCCTGCCGAGGATAAAGGTGGACGAGCCGACCATATCGATGGTCTTCTCGGTCAACACATCCCCGTTTGCAGGCAAGGAGGGCGAGTATGTGACGTCGAGGAAGCTGAGGGAGCGTCTCGAGAAGGAACTCCTCTACAATGTATCCATCAGGGTGGAGTTCGGAGGGAACGACTCGTTCAGGGTTATGGGGCGGGGTGAACTGCAGCTCGCCATACTGATAGAGATGATGCGGAGGGAGGGATACGAGCTCTCCGTGTCGATGCCCGAGACCGTAACCAAGGAGGTCGGCGGAGTCCTTCACGAGCCCATGGAACTGCTCGTGATAGACGTGCCCGAGGAGTATGTCGGGGTGGTGACCCAGCAGGTCGGCATGAGGAGGGGCAAGATGCTCAAGATGCAGAACAACGGCCACGGCAGGGCCGTCCTCGAGTTCAGGATACCCTCGCGCGGGTTGATCGGTTTCAGGTCCCAGTTCCTGACAGACACGAGGGGGACCGGCCTCCTGAACCACCTGTTCGACGGCTACGAACCGTGGCATGGTCCTATAACCAAGCGGAAGACGGGTGCTCTTGTCGCCGACAGGCCTGGCAAGGCGACCGCCTATGCGTTGTACCACATACAGCCGAGGGGCACACTCTTCATCAAGGAGAACACCCCGGTGTACGAGGGCATGATCGTGGGTGAGAACTCGCGCGAGAACGATTTGGACGTGAACATCACGAAGGAGAAGAAGCTCACGAACATGCGCGCCGCTGCCGCCGACGAGGCCCTCCAACTCGTGCCGCCGAGGCTGATGAGCCTCGAACAGGCCGTTGAGTTCATCAGGGAGGACGAGGTGGTCGAGGTGACCCCGCGTTCCGTGAGGCTCAGAAAGAAGGTCCTCGCAGCGAACAAGAGACCGAGGTTCAGGCCTCAGGCGGGGGTCAACCCCTGATCGAGCCTGCCGTGAGCCCCTCTATGATCCTTTTCTGGAATGCGAACACGAGTATTATCAGCGGGATGGTGACGACTACCGAGGCGGCTGCGATGTCGCCCCACGGCACCTCGTGCAGGCCGGGAAAGAGCGCAATGCCCACGGGTATCGTCCTCGAGGCGACCGTTGATGTGAATGTGAGGGCGAAGAGGAACTCGTTCCATGAGAATATGAACACGAGTATCGCCGTTGCAAAGATGCCGGGTGCGGCAAGGGGCAGCATGATCTTGTAGAAGACCTGAAACGGCGTGCACCCGTCGACCCTTGCAGCACGGTATATCTCGTCCGGGATCTCCCTGAAGAAGTTCGTGAGCACCCAGATGGACAGGGGCAGAGAGAACGTCGTATATGTGATTATCAGTGCCGTCAGCGTGTCCCTGAGCCCGAGCGCCCGTATTATTATGTAGAGTGGGCTCACGGTTGCAATCGGCGGAAACATGGATACGGAGAGTACGAACCCGAGGATCAGGCCCTTGCCGCCGATCCTGAGCTTCGCCAGTCCGAACGCGCAGAGCGACCCGAGGATTAGGGAGAGCACGGTGGTCGATGCCGCGACCACGGCACTGTTGAGGATGATCCTCGGGAACGGATGTCCCTCGAAGACCGAGACGTAGTTCCCGAGGGTCGGGGACTCGGGAAGTATGGGCGGAAGCCTCGTAAGCTCTGTGTCAGGCTTCAGGCTTGTGACCAGCTGCCAAAGCAGGGGGCCCGAGCAGTAGAGGGTGAGCAGGGCTATCAGCATGTAAAAGACGGCCCTTCTCACGGTCTCCCCTTCCTGCGAGTGTACACCGTGTGGCCCCGGGCTGCCGGCAGATGGAAGTCGGCCCTTCTCACAGCCTTACCCCCTTGCTGAGCAGCCTTATGTAGAACACGCTTATGGCACCGGTGCAGAGAAAGACCACCACGGCGAGTGTAGAGCCGTAGCCGAACCGGAGCGTCTGAAACAGGACCTTGTAGGCGTATATCGAGAGCGTCTCGGTCGAGTTGGCGGGTCCTCCGCCGGTCAGCACGTAGATCGCGTCGAAGACCCTGAAGGCGTCGAGGGTCCTGAATATGAGGACCACGAGGATCACGGGCTTGAGGAGCGGGAGGACTATCCTCGTGAAGACGGCCCACCTTCCCGCGCCATCCACCCTGGCGGCCTGGTAGAGTTCCCTGGGTATCACCTGAAGGCCCGCGGTGAGCAGGATCACCACAAACGGGGTGGTCTTCCAGACGTCCATGAAGACAGCGGCGTTGATCGCCCAGAAGGGGCTTCCGAGCCAGTTTATCTTCGCCCCGATGAGGTGGTTGAGTATGCCGAAGTCCGTGTTGTATATCCACTCCCACATCCTTGCCGAGACGACCGTCGGTATCGCCCAGGGGATGAGGACCACGGCCCTCACGAGACCCTTCAGCCTGAAGGACCTGTTTATGAGGACGGCTGCCGCAAGGCCCAGTGCCAGCTCGAGCGTCACAGAGAGGGCCGTGAAGTAGAGGGTGTTCTTGAAGGCGTTGAGGAACCTGGCGTCGCCTGCGAGGGAGACGTAGTTGTCGATGCCGACGAACCTCGAGACGTCGAATATCAGGAGCCGCCTCTGCAGGCTCAGGTAGATGACGTATATAAGCGGGTAGACGGTGACGAGGGAGAGGAGGACGAGCGAGGGTATGACGAACCATCTTCCCCTTTCCTCATTCCGCATTACTCAGCTCCGAGCATCTGTTCGATCTGCTCCTGAGCGCTCTTCAGGGCGTCTTCAGGGCTCTTTGTGCCTGACAGGGCGGCGCTGAACTCGGACTGCATCACCTGGGTCATGAGCATGTAGTAGGGGGTCACCGGCCGCGGCCTTGCTGTCATGAAGACGTCATGTAGGCTCGCTATGAAGGGCTGCTGCGCGATAAGGTCCGGATCCCTGTAGAGGGACCTCCTCGTCGGCTTATAGCCTATGGTGAGGGCGAGGGTCTTCTGTGCCTCTGCAGACGTGAGGAACCTGACGAACCTCTCGGCAGCCTCGGGATTCCTCGAATACCTGTTCACCCCGAGCTGCCAGCCGCCGAGGGTCGAAGCAGACGGTTTACCGGGGAACGAGGGCAGCCTCGACACGCCGACCTTTCCCCTGACCGGAGAGTCCTCACGCTGGAAGATGTTCCACGCATAGGGCCAGTTCCTCATGAAGAGCGCCCTGCCGCTTCCGAAGATATGCCTCGTAGGCTCCTCGATCGCCGTGACAACGAGTCGGGGAGTGACGCCGTATCTTCCGATCAGGTCTGTCATGAACCTGAGGGCCTCCACGTTTTCAGGGCTGTTTATGACCACCTTGCCGTTCTTCAACACGTCTCCGCCGTTGCTCCAGAAGTATTCGAGCACGTTGCAGACGAGCCCCTCGTACTGCTTGCCCTGCCATATGAAGCCGTAGAGGCCGGGCTCCTTCTCCGTGACGTAGCGGGCGGTCTTTACGAGTTCCTGCCAGGTCTGCGGCGGCTTGAGGCCGTATTTGTCGAGGAGGTCCTTTCTGTAGTAGAGGAGGCCTGCATCGATGTACCACGGTACGGCGTACAGAGCGCCCCTGTAGGTGACGGCCTGCATCGGCCCCGGAAAGAACTCGTCCCGTTCGCCCTCTGGAAGCAGATGCGAGAGGTCCCTAAGCCAACCCGTCTTTGCAAACTCCGGCACCCAGATGACATCCATGCTGAGTACGTCGAAGTCCCGACTCTTGCCCTCGAGGTTTATCACGTAGAACTGGTGCTGCTCGTCCGTGGATGCCGGGAGGGTCTCGTCCTTGACCCTGATGTCCGGGTTTCGGGCCTCGAAGGTCTCTATAAGTCTCCTGAGGAGGGCTGGGTCGCCGGCGATCTTGCCGTGCTTGAAGACGATCGTGGTCACCCCGTCTCCTGCGGGCTCTTTCTTTGATACACAGCCTCCCAGGAGCGAAAGGAGCACGAGGAGGAGCAGTGCGGAAACCATCCACCCCGGTGCCGCGCTCCAAGCGTATGTCCGTGTTCCCTCTCTCATGACAGCAAGAACCGCAGGAACTCCTTCACGTCCTTCTGGCTCTTGAGGTAATAGTCGGCCTCCGGGCTGCAGCCTATGCAGACGGAGATGCCGCGGCCCTTCAGGACCCTGAATGCATCCTCGTCCGTGGTATCGTCACCGATGTAGACCGGCAGCCTGCCGCTTCCGAACCTCTCCCATATCCACTTCACGGCGTCACCCTTGTTCCAGGCATTCAGCGGCCTTATCTCGAAGACCTTTTTCCCCGACGTTATCCTGAAGGAATCCTTGTAGCCGTTCGCGATGCTCCAGAATATGTTCAGGAACTCGCCGAGGAGCTTGATCCTCACATTCCTGTAGTGTATGCTCACCGTGATGCCCTTGTCCTCTATCAGCACCCCCTGGATGTGGGAGAGGGCCTTGCGGAGGCTGTCGAGGAAATCATCGAGACGATCGGCGTTCATCGAGAACTCGGGGCTGAACGTCTCTCTACCGTCCCATATCTCGGCCCCGTGGTTGCCTGCATAGATGAGCCCGTCGATACCGACCCGTTCTCTTACGTCCGCAAGCGTTCTTCCGCTTATCACGGCTACGGGAAAACGCTCCCTTAACTCCATCAGCAGAGTGCGAATCTCGTCCGGCAGTGCTGCCTTCTCGGGTGAGTCGACTATGGGGGTCAGGGTTCCGTCATAGTCGAGGAAGAGGAATATCTCGTGGCGGGAGAGCCTCTCCCTGATCAGGTCGCCGTGATCGAACAGGTGCTTGCACTGGCTGTGCTTTACGGAGGATACGATCGTCAGCTCGTGGAAGATGTCGAGTATCCACTTGTAGATGTCGTGTTCCTCGACCTGCCTTCTCAGGAGCCTCATCCTCTCTCTCTTCTCCTCTTCGGGCATCTTCAGGGCCATGCTTATGCTGTCGGCGAAGTTCTCGATGTCGTAGGGGTTCACGAGAATGGCCCCTTCCAGTTCATCCGCGGCCCCGGCGAACTCGCTCAGTATGAGGACGCCCTTTTCGTCGGCCTGTGAGGCGATGTACTCCTTGGCAACGAGGTTCATCCCGTCGTATATCGAGCTGATAAGGCCTATGTCCGCCATCCTGTAGTATGCGACGAGTTCCGGGTGGTCGAGCTTCTTGTTTATGTTGATGATCGGTCTCCAGTCGTCGGTCGCGTGTTTCTTGTTTATCTTCTCTATGAGTTTCTCTACGGTCCTCTGATAGCTTATGTACGGCTCCTTCATCCTCGTCGGGACGGTGATCTGCAGGAATGTGAACTTCTTCCTGTAACGCTCGTACTTGTCGAAGAAGAGGCTCAGGGCCTGTAGGCGCTTGATCAGCCCCTTGGTGTACTCGAGCCTGTCCACGCCTACGCCGGTGTATTGGGGGAGGTTGGATTTCGCCTTGAGTTTCTTCATCAGGCCGGTGACCTTTTCCGAGTGGCCGGTCGAGTTGAACCTGTCGTAGTCTATGCTTATGGGGAAGGCCTTCAGTCTCGTGGTCTGCCCCCTGTACGTGACGGTCGATTCGTCGTAGTCTATCTCGGCATCGAGTGTCTCCCTGACGCAGTCCATGAAGTTCTTGGCGAAGAGGGGGATCTGGAATCCGATTATGTCGTTGCCGAGCAGGCCCTCCAGTATCTGCGTGGACTGCGGGCATACCCTGAACACGCTCCAGTCCGGCCAGGGGATGTGCCAGAAGTGGGCGATGGTGAGAGAGGGCTTCTTCTGGCGCAGTATTCGGGGGACGAGGCAGAGGTGGTAGTCGTGGATCCAGACCACGCAGTCGTCCTCGGTCTCCTCGATAACGGCTGCTGCAAAGAGGTGGTTCGCCTTCTCGTAGTCTTCCCAGAACCTCCTCCTGAAGTAAACCCTGTCGAGCGCGATGTGGCAGAGGGGCCACAGCACCTGGTTGGAATAGCCGTGATAGTAGTTGTCCGACACACGCTTGCTGAGCCAGACCCTCCTGAGCGTGTAAGAGGGGTTCTCCGGCGGCACGGCCACGCGGTCTTTCTCGTCAGAGGCCTCCTTGTCTCCGCTTCCGCTGCCCCAGGCGATCCAGGTGCCGCCGGTCGCCTTCAGGACCGCATCCATGGCCGAGGTGAGACCGCCGGCGGGCTTGTCCACCTTCAGGCCCTTTACGGTCTTCTTGTGTACGTACGGCTCCCTGTTGGAGACGATGAAGAGGCCCTTGTCTATGAAATTGTCCTCAATGAACGTCCTCAGTCTCTTGGAACTCATAGCTCGTATACCGATTTGCCGTTGTTCTTGATTGCGTACCACACGGAGAGGTAGTCGCGTATCTGCCGAGTTATGAGAAAGTTGGTCCTTATGTACTCCTTGCTTCGCTGACCCATCTTCTCGACCATGTGCGGGTTGTTCAGGAACTGTCTTATCCTGAACGCCGCGCCTTCTGGTGTGTGTACGAGAAAACCGGTAAAGCCGTGCACTATCTGCAGAGGTATCCCCCCTGTGGCTCCTCCAATGACCGGTTTTCCCTTCCACATAGCCTCTGAGACCGTGAGGCCGAAGCCTTCCTTGATCGACTTCTGCAACACCACGGTCGCACTCCTCTGCAATGCGTTTATGTCCCTGTCGCTGAAGGGAGGAAGCAGGAGTATGTGCACATCAGGGTCGTTGGACGCGTACTCCCGCACCTCGTTCAGCACGATCTCGCCCTCTGGGTCGTCGCTTGCAGGGCTGCCGGCGAGTATGAGGATGCAGTCGTTGTACTTCTTGACCATCCTGTATGCCTTTATGACGCCGATGGGGTCCTTGAACCTGTCGAACCTCGACACCTGCAGTATGATGGACCTGTCAGCGGGTATGTCGTATCTTTCGAGGGTCTGCCTGATCTCCTCCTCGGTCAGGTCGCGGTTCTTTTCACTGAGGGGGTCGATGGATGGGGGGATGATGAACTCGTCAATAGACATCGCCCTTGCGAACTTCGAGACCGAGAACACGGCGGCGTCGTACTTTTCGCAGTACCGCCTCAGGTAGTCGCAGACCTCCTGCAGCGGATTCGACACGTCTATGTGACAGCGCCAGAGCCAGGGGACTCGATCCGCCTCCCCGCCCTGGGGCTTGAACTCGATCAGCGGAGCGGGCTGGGGGTCGTGTATCAGTACGGCATCAGCCTCGAGATCGAGTTTTTCGGCGTTCCGCCTGTTCACCTCGTAGTGATGCCGCCACATCTCTTCCGTTATGGTCTCGTGGTTGCCCTGCAGTGCGTTGTGTATCTTTTTCGTTATGTCGAAGAACCTCTCGTCGCCCTCTATGACCTCCCACCTTGCGTTGATGCCGAGGTCCTGCAGTATGGGTATCATCCTCTGGAGTATCTCGGCCACTCCGCCGCCTGCGCGCGTGGAGTTCACATGCAGGAAGGACTTGTCGCGGAATATCTCGCCGAGCCTTTGGAGCAGAATCAGGTCACCCTTCGGTGCTATGCCCGTGTATTTCGATATCATTCCTCGACTCCCGTGATCTCCATGTCCCTCTTGACCTTTTCGTCGACGATCTCGACTATGTGTTCCCTGATGCCCTCGATGCTGTGCATGAACGGGTCGATGGCCCAGAGCCGTCTCGCAAGCTCCTGCTCGCCCAGCACCTCGTCGAACCACTTCGAGAAGTCGTCGGTCCCGCTGCCGAGCCTCGTCCTCGCCTCGTGGAAGTGGTAGTATATGGAGGCTGCGTCGATGTACCTGATGGCGATGAGGAACTCGGCGAGGTTCTTCGCCCTTATCCTGGCTGGGAAGACGATGGTTATGGTTTCGTTGAAGTAGAACTCTTCACCGGCAAGGGCCTCCCTCGGTTCGGGAAAGCTCTCGAAGTAGTTGTCAATCACGGTTAGGAGGGCGCTCCTGAGCTCGGAGATGCTCTTGAACTCGTAGGGATCAATGCTCGACAGCTGTTCGGCAAGGGCGCTCTCTTCGAGAGACTCTCCCACCCAGTGGGCGAAATCGTTCGTGTACTCGCGGATGCGGCCCTTCAGGAAATACTGGCAGGTGTGGTGAAATATCGACTCTTCGCTCACCGTGGCGATGAGGTCGCGTAACTCGTGAAGGTCCGCCGCCCTCTTCGCAGTCGACTTGATTATGCTTATGCACTGCATGAATTCAAACGGCTTGGCCTTGTTCGTCGCGTTGTCCATGCGCCTCCTTTCCGTCGAGCGCGGAACTAAAGGTCTTTACGTTCGACGACCCTTTTGAAGAATTCACACTTCCTGCAATCGCCGATCTTCTGTGCGAATATGCCCCTCGCCTTGCCCTCGCAGAACGTGCCAGCCACGGCCCAGCAGATACGCCCGTAGTTCGGGTAGGCAGGGCAGGTCTTTACTTCACCGTCGCCCCCCTTGTCGATCCCGCAGTTGTTGAATTCCCAGCATTGCGTCTTGAACGCCTCTCCTGCCGGCACATGGGGGAAGTATAGGCTGAAGACCGACCCCTTGCCGACGGTGCTGGAGACCCTTATGAGGCCGCGGTGCTCGTCCATGATCTTCTTGCATATGGAGAGCCCCAGCCCCGTGCCGTGGCCGACGTGCTTGGTCGAGTAAAACGGCTCGAAGAGCCTCTCGAGCTTCTCTTCCGGAATACCGGTACCAGTATCAATTATATCAAATACAACGTAGTTAATATAATTCCTCTCCTCCATCCGCGTCCTCACCGTAAGCGTGCCGCCCTTAGTCATCGCGTCTACGGCGTTTATGACGAGGTTGTT
The DNA here is from genome assembly GCA_011051565.1 of Nitrospirota bacterium. Taxonomy (GTDB): domain Bacteria; phylum Nitrospirota; class Thermodesulfovibrionia; order Thermodesulfovibrionales; family JdFR-85; genus BMS3Bbin07. Next base: position 13,281 of record DRKX01000084.1, read on the forward strand.
TATAGCCTGAACGACCTGGTCCTTGTCCATGAGTATCTTCGGCAGGTCTCCGGCGAGCTCCATCCTCACCTCGATGCCTTCCTCCCTGCAGAGCTCGACATAGGCCTTCAACGACTCCCTTGCGACGTCGTTGATGTCTTCGTAGTTCAGGTGGTACTTCGCCTCTCTCGAGAAGCTGAGTACATCCCTGAGTATGCGCTCGAGCCTATCCACCTCCGACGCGATCAGCTTTGCATACTCCTCTTCCTTTGTACCCGCCTTTACGCGCTTTTCGAGTCTCCTTGCAAACCCACCGATAGCGGTCAGCGGGTTTCTTATCTCGTGGGCGATATCCGCGGTGAGCCTGCCGAGAGCGGAGAGTTTTTCAGCCTGTATGAGCTTGTGCTGGAGCTTTCTCAGCTCATCGATCGAGGCCAGGAGCTCCCTGTTCAGGGACTCGATCTCCTCCTTGTCCCTCCTGAGTTTCTCGGACAGCAGGCCAAGCGGTATCGCTATGAGGAAGAGGAAGGAAACACGGAGTGAGAAGTCGGTCCAGCGGAGGGCCGTGAAGTCCAGGTTTCCGCTGAACATGTAGGTGACGGTCGATATGACGGCGACCGCGAGTCCGAACAGGTATCCGTAGTAGAAGGAGTGCAGTGCCGTCAGGAGATAGAAACCGATGAAGAAGTTGCTGTCGAACCCCCCGGAGTATCTCGTAAGCAGGTAGACGAAGGAGAGGTCGAACGCGAGGGAGAGTACGTAAATGGCCCTCTTTCTTTCGAACTTGAGGAACAGGAGGACGTAGATGGAGACGCAGTATGCTATGAAGTACTTCAGTATCGACGTGAAGATGCGAATGTTCTCTTCGGGGAGTTCCGAATAAGCCAGCCAGCCGTACCCGCCGGCGAGGACGATGACCCTCAGGATCAGGAACCCGACATCAGCAATCTCTGACTCCCTCTTGACCGACTCCCATTTATCCTTAAGTATCTCGGCTGTTTTCCGCATCAGGACCTCACGGCCGACGTCTCGCAGCACCAAGACAGCCGCCGGTAAGATACTATTTTACAACAAATACTTGCTTTTTGGCCCGCCGCCTTTCGGGCCTTTCAGCAGCAGGTGACTGCGGCACGAAATTCGGCCGCCTATGAAGGGGGCTTGACAGATTCCTCGAAATAGGATAAAATTACTCCTAATTTAAGGCGCGATGTCTTGCCCGGTGTTTCGGGAGACCGATGCGGCTTTCACGGAGAGGAGGCCAATGCAGCTAACGAGAGAGGCGGACTATGCAGTGAGGTGCGTTCTGTATCTCGCATCGGCCGGCGGGAGGCCGGCGGCCGTCGGCGAGATAGCCGAGGCCCAGGGGATGTCGGCTGCGTTCACGGCCAAGATACTCCAGAAGCTCGTGAATGCAGGTATCGCGGCGTCGAGGCGCGGTGTCAAGGGAGGTTTCGTGCTCGCGAGGCCGCCAGCGGAGACGACCCTTCTCGAGGTGATCGAGGCCGTGCAGGGTCCGCTGGCGCTGAACATATGCGTGGTGGACAGGAAGAACTGCGACAGGAACTCGCGATGCTCGGTGCATCCCGTCTGGGTGGAGGTGCAGGCCGACATGAAGAAGAAGCTCGAATCATACACTTTCGAGCGGCTTTTGAACAGCAGTCCTCGTTGAGGAAGAGCAAGGACCGAATTCCAAGTTAAGGAGGAGAGAGAATGAGAGAGAGCGTTCAAGACTATTCCGTGGTGCGCGGTTTCGCCTACTCGGCCCTCTTCTGGCTGGTGATCGGGCTGGTCGTGGGCTTGTGGCTCGCCGCCGAGATGTTTTATCCCAAGCTGAACCTGACACCGTGGCTCAGTTTCGGCCGCCTCAGGGTGGTGCACACCAATGGGCTTGCCTTCGGCTTCGCATTGGCAGGCATCTTTTCATGCACCTACTACATGCTGCAGAGGCTGACTCGGACCCCCATCGTCTTTCCGAGGCTGGCGAAGTTCCACCTCTACCTCTTCAATGCTGCGATAGCCCTTGCCGCACTGAGCCTCTTTGCGGGCATGAACACGTCGAAGGAGTACGCCGAGCTCGAGTGGCCGCTCGACGTGGTCGTCGTGATCATGTGGGTCGTATTCGCCGTCAACGTCTTTGCGACCCTTGCCAGGCGCAGGGAGAAACAGATGTACATCTCGCTCTGGTACATCATCGCCATGACCGTCACTGTCGCCGTTCTCTACATAGTCAACAACCTGTCGGTACCGGTGAACCTCTTCAAGTCATACCCGATCTACGCGGGAGTGAATGACGCAAACGTGCAGTGGTGGTACGGGCACAACGCCGTTGGATTCGTCTTCACGGTGCCGATACTCGCCATGTTCTACTACTTTCTCCCGAAGACCGTGAACCTGCCCATCTACAGCCACAGGCTCTCCATAATATCCTTCTGGTCGCTCGTCTTTGCGTATCTCTGGACAGGGGCGCACCACCTGATGCTCACTCCCGTACCCGAGTGGATACAGACGGTCGCCATTGCCTTCAGCATCTTCCTGATAGCCCCCTCATGGGGCTCCGTCGTGAACGGCTACTACACGATGCGCGGCAACTGGGAGCTCATGAAGACGAACTACCTGACCAAGTTCTTCATCGTCGGCATAACATTCTACGGGCTCCAGACCATCCAGGGGCCGACACAGGGACTGAGGACGCTCACCGCGTTCTTCCACTATACGGACTATGTCGTAGGTCATGTCCACATGGGGACCATGGGATGGGTCACCATGATAATCTCTGCAGCGCTCTACTACATGATCCAGGAGATGAACAAGACCGAGGTCTTCAGCGTGAGGCTCGCAAACCTCCACTTCTACCTGATTCTCGCCGGACAGCTGCTCTACACGGTCACCATGTGGATCGCAGGCATTCAGCAGGGCGCCATGTGGAAGGCGACGAACCCCGACGGCTCGCTCACTTACAGCTTCATCGAGACCGTTGCGTCTCTCTACCCGTACTGGAAGATCAGGTTCGCAGGCGGGCTCGTCTACTTCCTCGGGATTGTAGTCTTCATATACAACTTCATCATGACGGGCAGGGCCTCGAAGAGGACGGCCCTCGACGCTGGCATGAAGACCGCATAGAAAGGAGGCTCGACCATGGGTGTTTACTCAAAACCGGCACTCTTCGCACTGTTGTCAGTGGTGCTCATCCTTGTCGGGACGTTCGTCACGACGATCCTGCCGATATACCTGCCCACGACACAGCCGGTCAGCAGCTACATAAAGCCTTATACGGCTGTCGAACTCGAGGGCAGGGACATCTATATCCGCGAGGGATGCAACAACTGCCATACGCAGACAGTGAGGCCCCTCAGGACCGAGGTGGCCCGTTACGGCGAGTATTCCAAGCCCGAGGAGTTCGCCTACGACAGGCCGCACCTCTGGGGTTCCCGCAGGACCGGCCCTGACCTCGCCCGTGTCGGAGGCAAGTATCCCGACTCGTGGCACTACCAGCACCTCTACGACCCGGCCTCGATCTCCCCGGTATCCAACATGCCGGCCTACGGTTGGCTGGCCGGAAGGAGGCTCGATACCGGCTATACGTTCAGAAAGGTCTCGGTTCTCGGATACGGTTACACCCGGCAGGAGGTGGAGCAACAGATCGCTGCATACATGGAGAGGGTCACCGCCCCCGACTATGCGGCCCGGGACGTCCGCAACAGGGTGACTCCCCCGGAGCTGAGGGATACCCTCACCGAGATGGATGCGCTCGTTGCATACCTCCAGAAGCTCGGCAGGGACGTTAAAGAACTCGAGAAGAGCAGGCGGGCCGCCATGCTCGATAAAACCATTGGAATGAGCGAGGTGCGATAGAGATGGACTGGACTGTATGGGCCTATTTCGGTTTCGTCACGGTACTGGCCGCCACCTTCCTCGGCATAATCCTGTACTTCTATGGACCCGCGAGGAAGGAGAAGGTGGAAAAGCCCAAGTACAAGATGCTCGAGGAGGACGACTGATCTCCCCGGAGGCTGAGCCACGACCTGGCAAGGCCTTTCAACGGTTCTCTCGTATCCATGGATGGTATCGAGAGGATCGGCAAGACAAGCAAGGAGGTGTCTTATGGCTGAATTCGATGGCATAAAGGAGGCGCACAACAAGATCCCGCGCGGCTGGGTGCTCTTCTTCGTAGGGGTCATCGTGTGGCTGGTGTGGTACATAGTCTCCTACACGCCGCAGATAAGCGGCTGGTCGCAGTACAAGGTCTTCGAGGAGGAGATGAAGGCCGCTGCGGTCTCGACCGCTGGAGTCGCAGGAGAGAACCCTTACAAGAACTCCGCGGCCGCGGTAGAAGAGGGCAGGGCCCTCTTTGCATCCAACTGCTCCATGTGTCACGGTGCCGACCTCAAGGGTGGTGTCGGCCCCGACCTGACCGGACGCCTTAAGTACGGCGATGATGACGGGCAGATGTTCACGACCGTCTCAGAGGGCAGGCCTGGAGGCATGCCGGCCTTCGGGCAGCAGCTCGGCAGAGAGCGGATATGGAAGGTGCTGGCATATGTCGGCTCTGTCAGGGAACGCGGAGGAAGGCCCTGAGACATGTGGCGGAGATACCGGAGGGCTGCCTTCCTCCTGCAGGCAGCGGCGCTGACAGGGCTTCCCTTCCTATATGTGAACGGGGAGAGTGCCCTGAGGTTCGACATCTCTGGCCTGAAACTCCACTTCTTCGGTACGGTCCTGTGGATAAACGAGTTTCATCTCGTCCTGGCCGGGTTTGTGTTCCTGGTGCTGCTGTTCGCAGCCGTCACGGTCGTGTTCGGAAAGGTGTGGTGCGGCTGGCTCTGTCCGCAGACGGTCCTGCTCGAACTGGCCGGATGGATGAGTGCAGGCGTCTCACCGAAGCCGCGGCCCGTGGTGGAGAGGGCGGTCCTGCTGCTGCTGTCGGCAGTGGTCTCCTTCACGGCGATATCGTACTTCGTCCCTCCATCCGAGGCGGCGGCACGGCTCTTCGGGGGAGGAACGGTGACGGCGTTCTTTGCAGTAACGGGTGGAGCCGTCTATGCGGTCACCGCGGTGCTGGGCAGGTCCTTCTGCAGGTCTGTCTGTCCGTGCTCCATGCTGCAGAGTGCGCTCTTCGACGGCGACACCATGGTCATAGCCTATGAGCGGGGCAGGGGGTGCACGGGATGCAACCGCTGCGTGGAGGTCTGCCCCGTCGGGCTGGACATAAGGAGAGGGGCTGCGAGGGAGTGCATAGCCTGTGCCGAGTGCATCGACGCCTGCGCAACAGCGGGCAGTGGCAGAGACGGGGTGCTCCCGGTCGGTTACAGGGGCAGGGTGAAACGGCCGAAGGCCCTTGTCTTCGCCGCCGTGGCCTTGTCCTCAGGTGTCGCGTTCATCCTGCTCCTCTCTGCAAGGCCGGCCCTCGACTTCACCGTCACGAGGGATGCACGGCAGGCCGCGGGGGGTGTCAACAGCTACATGTATACGGTCAGGAACAACAGGAACGAGCGACTCAGGCTCCGGCTGTCGGTGGACGGTCCGTTCGAGCTCATCGGTGCGGCCGAGATGCAGATCGGCCCTTACGAGGCGGGCAGCGGCAGGGTCATGGTTAAGGCCCTGGACGGAGCAGGGATGGTCGTCTTCGTCATCGAGGCCGGACGTACGAGGATCGAAAGGAGGGCAGGTTTCCTATGAAGGCATTGATATACGGACTGTACGGGGTCTTCTTCTTTCTCATGGGGACCACGTTCTATGTGGCTGCCGATGTCTATGACGGGCTGGTGGATACGAACTACTATGAGAGCGCGAGGGATTACTTTGAGTCGAGCCGCATGGAAGAGGCCTTGGGCCTCGAGGTCGCGGTCGAAGGAGAGAGGCTTAAGAGGGGCAGGAACGGGTTTTCAGTGAGGATATCCGCCGGTGGAAGGCCGCTGAGCGGTGCTGACGTGAGGCTCTTTGTCGGAAACATCTCCACAACGGGGTACGACAGGACATACCCGCTCGTGGAGGGAGCAGCCGGTGTTTACTCCGCTGACGTGGAGATTCCCGTCAGCGGCAGGTGGCTCCTGAACCTCGGGATCGAGGACCGAAGGATAAGGACTGGCAAGAAGTGGTTCATCACAGTGGATTGAGAAGAGGAGGCCTGCAGGTCGGCCGAGGGCCTGATGGCGGCCGAGTCCTCTGTGCGCACTGTCTCTCGGAGATTGTGCGGGAGGATGCGGTCGTGGATGATGCCGGCGGTGAGACTATGCCCTTCTGCTGCAGCGGCTGCCTCGCGATATACAGGTTGATCCATGGTGAGGGCCTCGGGGATTTCTACTCGAGGAGGCACGGCTGGCGGCCCGGGCCTCCGGAGACTGCAACGGCCGACCCGAGCCTCTTCTCCGAGGTCGTGCGCCAAGCCGGTGCCGGGATGGAGGCCGACCTGCTCATTGCCGGAATCCGGTGTGCGTCCTGCGTGTGGCTGATCGAGAGGGCCCTTTCGAGGCTGAACGGTGTTGAAGACGTGCGCCTCAACTATGCCACGCACAGGGCGAGGATAAGGTGGCGTCCCGAGGAGACCTCTATCGAGGAGATACTCCGGAGGATATGCTCTCTGGGCTACACGCCGAAGCCGTATACAGGGTCGATCTACAGGGAAGGCCTCGACCGCGAGAGGAAGGACCTGCTCGTCAGGTTCGGAACCGCCGCTTTCTTCACGATGCAACTGATGCTCTACACGGTCGCACTCTATGCGGGCTATTTTCAGGGCATGGACCCGCTCTACAAGAAGGCCTTCCAGTTCATCTCGTGGGGGCTTGCCACCCCAGTGCTATTCTACTCCGGTCATCCGTTCCTGAGGAACTCGTTCAGGGGCGTAAGGCGAGGCCTCTTCGGCATGGACGTGCTCGTGGCCATAGGGTCGTTCTCGGCATACGCCTACAGTGTTTACGCGGTCTTGACAGGAGGAGAGGTCTACTTCGACACCGCCTCCATGATAGTTACCCTCGTCCTCCTCGGCAGGCTTCTCGAGGCCGGTGCAAGGGTCAGGGCAGGCGAGGCGGTTGCAGCACTCATGACACTGCAGCCGAAGGAGGCGCGCTTGCTCAGGAAGGCCGGAGAGCGCCGGACGGATGATTCAGGCCCCCTCACCCTTCCGCTTCGGGAGATCGAGCCCGGCGACGTCGTCTCAGTGCTGCCGGGAGAAAAGATTCCACTCGACGGCCTGGTCATCGACGGCGTTTCAGAGGTCGACGAGTCTATGCTCACGGGCGAGTCTTCTCCCGGCCGGAAGCAGGCCGGGGCAGAGGTCTTCGCGGGCACGGTGAACCTCAACGGGAGGCTCGTCGTGGAGGTGAAGAGGACCGGAGGCGACACGGTCCTCTCACAGATCGTCAAGGCCGTCGAGGATGCACAGGCGCGCAAGGCCCCTCTCCAGGCCGTGGCAGACCGGGTGGTCA
>DRKX01000085.1 GCA_011051565.1 Nitrospirota bacterium
CACCGTAGTCGCCGCTGTCTCCGTAGTCGCCGCTGTCTCCGTAGTCGCCGCTGTCTCCGTAGTCGCCGCTGTCTCCGTAGTCGCCGCTGTCTCCGTAGTCGCCGCTGTCTCCGTAGTCGCCGCTGTCTCCGTAGTCGCCGCTGTCACCGTAGTCACCGCTGTCACCGTAGTCGCCGCTGTCTCCGTAGTCGCCGCTGTCTCCGTAGTCGCCGCTGTCACCGTAGTCGCCGCTGTCTCCGTAGTCGCCGCTGTCTCCGTAGTCGCCGCTGTCTCCGTAGTCGCCGCTGTCTCCGTAGTCGCCGCTGTCTCCGTAGTCGCCGCTGTCTCCGTAGTCGCCTGTCGCAGCTATCGCTTTCTTGATCACTATACCGTTTGGGGACAGACCATACCCGGCAAGCAGCAGCAGTATTATCCCAAGCGCCATCACTATAACTGGCTTGCTGTCTCTCATTACGTCCCTCCTCCCTCGTCTGTCTTTAAAGATCGCCTGCACAGGAAGGCCTAAGCGCAAAACACTTTAAAGACTCTAAAAATTATAATTATTCCTGCAGCAGGCCGCAATGGTCACCCATTTACAACATGCTGCAGGAATACGCTCCAGCTTCAAACTCTGACTCGAACCGTGCAAACACCTACAAGCGGCAGTCTATTGGCTCCAACCTGATCGAACGTCTCACGCAACGCAAGGTCTACTGGTAGCCACCTGCACCGTAACCGCCAGCACCGGCACCATAGCCTCCGGCTCCAGCACCGTAACCGCCGGCTCCACCTCCGTAGCCGCCTGCCTCACCGCCGTAACCGCCGGCTCCGACTTCTTCGACATACCCGGCCACCTTCTGATAACCTGTATAGGACGAAACGCTATAGCCCAGCAGAAACCCTATAAACAGCGCCACCACTACAAACACAAACCAGAGACCGCTTTTCATGTCCTCTAATCCTCCTTTGGGGAATTTTTACTCGCTTATTTCTTTTTGATCTTCCAGCTGAACTTACCGGCGAGCTGGCTCTTCTCGATGATCTCGTTACCGTTGGAATCGCACATCGAGGCGATCGACTCCGACGACGACGGGTTGTCGAAGAGCACCTCCAAGACGTCTCCACTCTTCAGCTTCTCAAGGGCCTTCTTCGTATAGATCTGGGGATGGGGACAAACATACCCCTGAACATCGAGCAGGTACTCTCCTTCACTCTTCTTCTCAAACTTCATTGCCATGACTGATACCTCCTTCTTACTTATATTTTGTTAAAGTTTGGCTTTTTGTTACAGGTCAAAGGCCGCCATCTCCTTTGCCATCTTCCTCTCAGTCCACCAGTTGAAGAACTTGACGCCTATGTATGCACCACCGATCATGCCGAAACCGAAGAGCCAGCCGGATGGATCACCGTTTGCCACCCTTGCAAAAAACGCCCCTATGTTACAGCCGAGGGCGAGCCTGGAGCCTATGCCCATGAAGAACCCGCCGATTATAGCCCAGGTAGCCAGCTCCTTGGTCGGCTTCTTGAACTTGAACTCGTTATGCAGCAGCGCCATGGTTGCGGCACCGCCTATGAGGGCGAGGGACATCCAGTCGGCCGGGTTGAAGAGGGGGTTCGGGATACCGTTTGTGTATCCGAAGTATATGTTGTCCATGTTGTCCCAGCCCAGCTTGTGCAGCACCCATCCGACCCACTGGGCCTCCTGAGTGGTGACGTACCAGTAGCCCGGATCAAAGACCGTCCCCCTGACCGAGAGACCGTAGTCCTGCCCTATGGCCTTCAGAATCTGGCCGGCGTTACCGACACCGAACTTGAGGCGTAGGCCCTCGATGACAAACATGTGCAGACCGCTTGCAATGCCGAGGAAGAGCCCTGCAATGGCCGTCCTCTTCGATGCGAGGATCATCTGCCAGTAACCTGAGAGCTCGTCTGCGAAGGTCACATTGCCGCCCCTCTCTTGCCTCAGCCTCTTCACGTAGGTCTTTCTCACCCAGACCAGATAGACGATGATAAGCATCAGCGCCCCCGGCACGACTGAGCCGAGCAAGAAGTTGCCCACAAAGGCCCCCGTGAAGGACTCGTTACTCACCCCGAGCCACTTTGCCACGGTGTAGACCGGCTTATTCCAGACGTATCCGGCGAGGTACTGGTCCACCCATCCGTCCGTCACGTTGATGGCTGCTGGTAGGCCCTTGGCAGCCGCCGACTTCGTCCAGGACTCGGGAACGAACTTGTTCGCCCAGCCGCCGATATCGGCGAATATGGCCTGGGTGACGCTTATAGATAGGATGACCGTTGCGGAAACACCGTTGCCCTCACCTGTCTTGTACAGAGAACCCGAGGCGCATCCACCGGCAAAGACCATTCCAACCCCGAAGAAGAGCCCTCCGATGAATGCATGGATGCCGAAGGGTGCCGGGTGGAACGTACTGGCACCGGTGAACGTGACCAGTGAAGCGGTGAAACCGAACAGTATGGTGGCTATCATTATGCCCACGACCATTCGAGGGACACCGACGGCAAAGAGGTCTCTGAAAGCCGAGGCAAAACAGAACCGTCCATACTGAAGCACCAGCCCGTAGATGAAACCAAACCAGAGATAGGCCATGAGATAGACATACAGCTCACTCTCGAAATAGGCAAACAGACTGACCGCAACGAAGAATCCGACCACCACAAAAGCCCATCGTTGACTCTTTTTCTCTTTCTCCACCTCATCTCCTCCTTATCAATTAATTTATTCAGGGGATTCTCAAAACGGAAAAAACTGCAACTCAGGCCGCCCGGAAACACTCCCTGAAACATACCCCGGCCGGCGCAGGATCTTCATTTTTTAAGATTTAATGTTCTGGATCGTCTCAGATCAGATGTCGTCGAAACAAGCAAAGTTTTTTGGAGTAAGCCTTTCACCCCCCTAAAATCTCTCTAAATTTTATCCTCCGCAGGACTCGGGAAACAGGTGGTAACGCCTCGTGTCTATAAACAATTATTATCATTAAATTGCATTAATATATCACGTAGGTACGGCGGTTGTCAATCGGGTACGGATTCATTTAAAACACCAAAGGGTTAAAGCACGATCACCTTGTCAGCATCGTGGTCCATGGCCGCATTGTTGTACTGGCTCCCGCAAACTATCGCCTCCGGAACCCCATCGGTCTTGACGCCTATCTTCTGCGCACTGTGGTCACAGAAGCTCATCGTGACACCCTGCAGTTTGCTGAGGTCCGTATAATCCGGCTTTTCGAGCAGCCTCGTGCCGTCGTCCATGGCAAAGAGTATCACCTCGTGTCCCTTTGATACCGCTGCCTTTGTAATCCCAACGACATCGTCAAGGTGCCTGTCTGTATTAACCAGTATTCCTAGTTTCATCTTCAATGCTCCTCCTTTCGCGGACAGATTTGTTGTTTCACTTCACGGCAAGGCTCGCTTGATCATGGTGCAGGGAGCGTCCCGAGGCCCCTCACCAGGAGATGACCTTGTCCGAGGAAGCGATGAGGTCGACGATCTGGTCGTAGTTCTTGTTCTCCCTCAGGTCTACGACCGTGACTTCCTGATCCTTCTTGTGCTCATCCATTATCTTCGTCAGTGTCCCGTCAGGCTCCTGTTTCAGGATATATAGGATCTTCATGGTATCCACCTCTCCTTCATTGAAGTTTGAGACAACCCGGCATCGGGTTCAACAAAGTTCTCCGGAATCAAAGCCCGGCTGATACCTAAAAAGCAAGTCCGGCCGCTGCTCGGCCGGCTTGTTAATTAAATTAATAATTAATAAGGTATGATATGGTCGTACTCGAGCAGCTTCCGTGCGATCTCCTCTGTGGAGAGGAACTCGAAGTCCGCATTCTCCTTGGTATTTGTGTAGATATTCATCTCCATGTCCTTCATGGTCTCGATGTTGAGCGTGTTGTCCTCTGTCTCTTCCACCTTCCTGTCCAACACGTAGACATCGATGACGTCATCCATGAGGGTTATCCCCACGGCCATCCTGAGGGCTTCGCCTTGTCTGTCCCTGACAAGCACGGCAATCTTTTTAGACATTCAGAACCTCCTTTCGTGCGGATTTTCCAGTTACTCAAACGCAGGCCCGTCTTTGCTTGCCAGAAAGTATATAGAGATTCTTGAAAAAAGTCAATCTCTCCCCTATACCCGGGAGGCCGCATTCTCAAGGGCCGCCTCAACGATCCAGGCCGGCTGAATCTCCCTCATGCACTTGACCGTCCTGCACCTGCGCCTGAAGCAGGGAGCGCAGTCGACATCGGCCCTGAAAACCCGGTGTCCGTCACCATAGGGGCCGGTCAGTATCTCGCTCGTGGGGCCGAACAGCGCGTAGACGGGTACCGAGAGGGCTGCAGCCGCGTGCATGGGCCCCGAGTCGTTGGAGAGCATGAATGCTGCACCGCGTATGACGGAGAGAAGGCCCCCGAGATCAGTCCTGCCAGCCAGGTTGACCGCCTTGTCTCCGGTCTTCGAGACGATCCATTCCGCAATGCCGAGATCATCCCTGCCTCCCACTATAACGGCGGTCATAGGCAGCTCTCTTATCACCTCGACAAAGTACTCGACAGGCCACCTCTTGGTGGGCCACCTCGCTCCAGGGACAACCACGTAGTAAGGCGTTCCAGGATTAAAGTCTCCGGCGGGAGGCGGCAGCGGAAAGTCGACCGTTTCCGCCTCTATGCCGATGAGTGAGGCGAGCCTGAGATACCTGTCGACCGCATGGACACCCCTCCCTCCCTCGACCTTCAGGTTGTAAAGTAGGGGACTCAACTCCCTTGCATCGCTGAACCCCGCCTTCAGCGGCGCACCGGAGAGCGCCGCTATGATAGCGCTCCTGAACAACCCCTGGAGGTCCACGGCGATGTCGTATCCGATCGACCTGAGCCCCCTGAGCAGAGACACCACCTCTGAGGCCGTTGACACGAGCCTCCCGGGCCTTTTCCAGTCATCCTTGTTTATTATCCACAGGCGCCCGATCATCGGATGCCCCCGGAGGATGCCCTCGAAGCCCCTTGCAACGACCCAGTCTATCTCTGCATCAGGCCGGGCTTGCTTTACAGCGTTCAATAGAGGAAGTGCATGTATGATGTCGCCGAGGGAACTCGGCTTCACTATCAGCAGCTTGTTGAACCTGAGCGGGCTTGACGGCATCAGTACCTCTTTTGCCGTCACGATCACTCGGGTCCGTCGCTTGGCGTATCAGGACGGAACCTGAGCTCACTGGACCACCTCTTCACGAGGTGCTTGAATGCCTCGCTGTCACAGCGGTCCTTGACGCGAGAGTATATCTCGGCACAGAGCAACAGAAACCGGTCTTTTTCAGAGGCCCCCTTCATGAGCGGAATCCTCTCGGCGATCGACTGCACATCGCGCTCTGACAGGTCCGTATTCAGCTCGCTGCTGAGAGACGGCAGCAGATGGGTCCTGAAGAGCACCTCGATCGGGTCGTACTCCGAGACCTCTTCAGCAACGGGAAATGCCTTTATCTTGTCGTCGTAGAGCCCGCTCACGAGGTTCTCGATCATCTTATTGTGGAGGCGCCTGAGCATCTCCTGGAAGCGGCCGGGACTTGCATCTGCATCTTCGTACGCGAGCCGCTCCTCTGAGAGGATCACCCCCCCGTAGAATAGCGTGCACACCAGAGCGCGCCGATCCCTTCCGCGTTCCTCGGTCTGCACGTGGAATACCCGGCCCTTGTAACTCACGTTCTCGTTTATGCCGCGGTTCACAATAAACCTATTCTATCAGAAAAGACCGGGGTTAATAAATCACCAGCCCGGGCCAGCGGGAAAAGGCCCCCGGTCGACGTCAAACCACCGATGCCCGCCTGAATGCTCAAACCGTAAAGGAAACGTTTCATTTCAGGATGTTTATTGAAGCACTCTAAACCACTGAAACAGGGATACACCAAAAAGGGGTTGAATTACAAAAAAAAATTATCTATAATGTCATAGAAAGGACTGGGGATTAAAGATGGATGCCGAAAGGGTCGAAAAGGCTATCGTGAAGATAAGGGAAGGCCTCCACAAGGAGGGCGGTGACATCGAGGTCGTGGATATAGTGGGAACGGTGGTATACGTGCGGCTCAAGGGTGAGTGCAGCAGCTGCATGATGGCGGGCCTGACAATGAAGAACTGGGTCGAGAAGACCCTCAGGGAAGAGGTCCCCGAGGTAACAGAGGTGAAGGCCCTCTGAAGGAGAAGGTACCGAAGATGGCTGGACAGCCTTCCATAAGGGCATTTCCGTTATTCTCTCTCCTACTGGTGCTTTGTCTCCACCTCCTGACATCACCTGTTGCAGCGGGTGATACGGCTGAGATTAAAGGACTGCGGTACAGCGTAAACGGCACGGGTATGCGCGTCGTCCTCGAGTTCGACCGGCTTCCCGCCTACTCCGTCCACCGGCTGAGGAATCCCGAGAGGGTCTATTTCGACCTGAAGCGGGTGGATATCTCTCCCCGGATAGAGCCGGTCCAGACCCCAAACAGGGGAATCCTCAAGGGCATACGCATCGCCCGATACGACAAGGATACGGTCAGGGTGGTCCTCGAGTTGAGTGAGGTGAAAGACTACAAGACCTTCACTCTCGATTCCCCCCCGCGGCTGGTTGTGGATATAGGGCGGGATAAAAACCCCTTCTACAGGGAGAGGAAGATCGTGGTGATAGACCCCGGACACGGCGGGCACGACCCCGGAGCAACCGGCCCTCGGGGCCTCAAGGAGAAGGACGTAACACTCGACACGGCGCGCAGACTGAAGAGGATACTACAGGAGCGCTACAACCTCGATGTCTACCTGACGAGAAACAGCGACGTCTACATAGGGCTCGATGCACGGACCGCCGTGGCGAACAAGAAGAAGGCCGACATATTCGTCTCCATACATACCAATGCCAGCCGCAGAAGGCGTGCAGGCGGCATCGAGACGTACCTGCTCAACTGGACCAACGATACAGAGGCGATGCGCGTGGCTGCGAGGGAAAACGCCATATCCCTGGAGAAGCTGAAGAGGGCGAAGAGCGAACTCGGCACTATACTCGCCTCTCTCGAGAGGGAGACCAAGAGGGACGAGTCTCTGAAGCTGGCCCATTTCATCCAGGACTCCCTGTTCAAGAGACTGGCCAGCAGGTATCGAGGCATCGGGAACCTTGGAGTCAAGCAGGCCCTCTTCTATGTTCTCGTGGATGCGGAGATGCCGTCCGTGCTCGTCGAGGTCGCTTTCATCAGCAATCCCCGCGAAGAGCGGCTGCTTGGAAACAGGCGGTTCAGGAGCACCGCCGCCGAGGCTATAGCATCCGGAATATACAGGTACATCATGTCCCTGCCCGATGCCCCGAAGCTTGCAATGAAGTAAGGCAATCTGCCACAATTGTATCAGGAGTACTTCACTGCCGTACTCTCAATCAGGACTATAGCAGACTTACCCGGGGGGAGGACCGTTTTGAGTGCATCGGCAAAGATACTGCTGTATATCGTTTTCTCCTTCTCCCTGTTTCTGGTGGAGAACAATGTCGCGGCCCTGTGCCTGCTCGCCGCCAGCCTCGCCCTCTTATTCCTTCCGGGCATGAGAGGAGGGATTGTACCGATAAGCCTGTTTCTGCTCGCGACCCTTCTTGGAAACCTCTTCTTCCACCCGGGCAGGATACTGTTGGAGGCAGGCCCGCTCAGCATAACGGACGAATCCCTCAGGGTGGCCCTCGTAAGGACCGCGAGGGTCTCGGGGCTGATAGCCGGGGCAAAGGTCCTGACGGCGAAGACCCCGGTGGTGGAGATACTCGGCGTCCTCGAGAGGTTCTTTCTGCCGCTTGAACGGATACGCGTGCCGGTGAGCGAGTTCTTCGAGACCGCGGCGTTGACCTTCAGGCTGTTGCCGGGCATCAGGGCCAGGGCCGTGGAGAGTTACAGGGATGGTGTAAGCGCTGCAACGGGCGGAGGCCTCCTGAGCAGGGCCCGGATCGCTGCAACCCTGGTTCTGCCGTTGATGATAAAGATCATGCAGTCGCCCGAGGAGCTGCTGCCGGAGAAAGAGATCGTCGAGTCCGGCATGGAGAAGACAGTCAAGGGAGCCGGAAGTGGGAGCGAATAGATTCTACATCTTCATGCTCATAGCCCTGACCTCCCTGCTCGGGTATCTGAGCTACCTGATACTGAAGCCGTTCCTCACCTCCATCGCCTGGGCCGTGGTCCTCAGCACCGTATTCTACCCCGTATATGCATACATGTGCAGGTTTCTGAAGTGGAAGGTGCTCGCATCCCTCCTGACGCTCGCGATCACCGTGGTGATCATCCTGGGACCGTTCTCGTACCTGACCATCGCGCTCGCCAACGAGCTGAGCAACTTCGCTGACTACATAAACACCGAGGGGATCGGCAAGCTCCAGGACTGGATAAACAGCCCGCAGGCGATCTGGCTGCAGGAGAGGATCAAGACCACGCTCAACATCGAGAAACTCGACCTGGCATCCATCCTCTCGGAGAACCTCTCCCGGATGGGAAAGAACATCCTGGGCAAGGTCACGAAGGGTGTCGCCAACATCGCCTCGGTCTTCATAAACTTCTTCCTGATGCTCTTTGCAATGTTCTTCATGCTGAGAGACGCACCCGACTTCATCAGGAAGTTCCACGACTACATGCCGTTTTCCGAGGCCCAGCGAGACAGGCTCGAATCACAGATGAAAGACATGGTCATATCGACCATCTATGGCGGGGTTGTGGTAGCCATGGCACAGGGCACGGTCGGCGGGCTCACATTCCTCGTGCTCGGCATGAAGTCACCGGTGCTGCTTGGAACGGCCATCGGGCTGATGTCATTCATTCCCGGTGTGGGGACGTTCTCCGTATGGGGGCCGGTGGTGGTCTATCTGCTCATCAAGAAGGCCTTCATCAAGGCCGTCATACTGCTCTTCGTGGGCACATTCATCATAAGCACCATAGACAACATACTCAAGCCGATAATAATAAGCGGCAGGACCCGCATGCCCACGCTGGTCATATTCTTCAGCGTAATCGGCGGGCTGAAGGTATTCGGATTGATAGGGCTCGTTCTCGGCCCGCTGGTCATGGCGATGTTCATATCCGTGTTTGAAATATTCAGGAACCTTGAAGGAGGATTGAATGCTGAATCGTGAGGAGTTGAAGGAACTGTCCGAGACCCGCAGTGAGGAAGACTATTATGTAAGCCTGTATCTGAACGTCAATCCGGTCACGAACCCGAAGGGCGAGTACGTACTGCACCTCAAGAACATGATCAAGGAAGTCACCGAAGAGATAGGCAAGGACGTCTACAAGAAGGTGAAGCCCGACCTCGAGAGGCTCAGCGCCTACGTGACGTCCAACAAGAGGGGGTTCAGGAAGGGCCTGGCTGTTCTGAGCTCCGAGGGAGCGGGGTTTTGGAGGGAGTACAACCTCTCCGTACCGGTCAGGAACTCCCTGATCGTCGACCACGCCCCCTACATAGAGCCCCTGCTCGACCTTATAGACAACAACCCGCGATACCTCATCCTCATAGTCGAGAAGGAAGAGGCGAGGATATTCGTCGTCCACATGGGCGAGATCGTGGAATACGGCGAGGTCAAGACCATGGACGTGCCGGGAAGGCACAAGAAGGGCGGCTGGTTTGCACTCGCCGAACCTCACTACCAGCGGCACATCGACTATCACGTGGGCCTGCACCTTAAAGAGGTGATAAAGAGGCTCGACACGTTCCTGTCTGCGGAACGGATAGACGTGGTCTTCGTCGGTGGACCCGACGAGGCCGTCACCATGTTCGAGGATATGCTGCCCGACACGGTAAGGGCCAAGATCAAGGGGAGGTTCGCCGCCGAGATGTTCTTGAAGCCCGACGAGGTCCTGAAACGGGCCGAACCCCTTCTCTCGGTCTACGAGAGGGAGAAGGAGAGGAGGACCGTTGACGAACTCATAACCCGGGCGATGAAGGGCGGTCAGGCCGTGTTGGGCCTCGCCGACGTCATGGGGGCCGTGGCCGAAGGCAAGGTCCACAGGCTCGTCGTCGTAAAGGACTACAACGAGCCCGGGTGCAGGTGTACAAACTGCACCTTTCTCTCTATCGAGCAAATGCCCAAGTGCCCGTACTGCGGCAGCGAAACAGAGTCCATCGAGTACCTGGTGGAGCTCGTTGCACAGAGGGCCGTTGAGCAGGGGGCAACGGTCGAGGTCCTGGCTTACGAGACAGAGCCATTAAAGGAGAGGGGCAGCATAGGTGCTGTCCTGAGGTTCTGACTCTCAGAACAAGCGCCGTATTGTGGTAGTGCTGTGCCAGCTGCCATCCTGCCGGAGTGGAGAATGCAGGCGGCAAAAAGACCTTCAACATCATGGGTCAAAAACCGGAGGGCCTTGAGGATGCGGTCAACTCCTGTATCAAGATGGCGCTGCAGGGTGAGCACCTCGAGAAGGACTCTCAAGAGATGAGCAACATCGTCTCCTATATCGAGAGTCTGAACGACGGAAAA
>DRKX01000086.1 GCA_011051565.1 Nitrospirota bacterium
CCACGGGCATGACCAGGGAGGTGCAACGCTGTACAAAGGCCCTGGAGGCCGCCTCCTCGGGCAGGACCGCGGCCCTCATATGCAGCGGAGATCCGGGCATATACGCCATGGCAGGCCTCGTGTTCGAGCTGGCGAGGAACCGCTCCGCCTCCGGCATGGTGCCGGCGATCGAGGTCATCCCCGGGGTTCCCGCCCTGTCGGCGTCGGCATCGAGGCTCGGCGCCCCTCTGATGCACGACTTCGCTGCAATAAGCCTCTCGGACAGGCTCACGCCCTGGGAGGAGATCGACAGGAGGCTCCACGCAGCGGCTGGGGCCGATTTCGTCATCGTCATCTACAACCCGAGGAGCAGGGGCAGGAAGGACCACCTCGAGAGGGCTGTCGGCATCATATCCGGCTACAGGAGGGCCGACACCCCCGTCGGGATCGTGAAGGCCGCCACGAGGGAAGACGAGAGGATAATAGTCACAGCACTCGGCAGCGTGCCCTTCGAAGAGGTCGACATGCAGAGCACGATCATCGTCGGCAACAGCAGGACCTTCGTCTGGGACGGCCGGATGGTCACCCCGAGGGGATATGCCGACAAGTACGAATTATAACGCAGCACCGGGCGGGCGGCCGAGGGCTCGAGTGCGTGGTTCCGGAACTCATGGAACCTGAAACCGAACAGGATGAAACCGAATAGAGAGAGGAGGCCGGTGAATGACCCAGATTGAACGTGCAAGAACGGGAGAGACAACCGAAGAGATCAGAGAGGTCGCAGCAGAGGAGGGCATTGACCCGGAAACCGTCAGGCGGAGGGTCGCAGAGGGCCGGATAGTGATCCCGGCCAACAGGAACCGCTCCGCACGCGTGGTGGGCATAGGCAAGGGGCTGAGGACCAAGGTGAACGCCTCGATCGGGACATCAACGGACATTGCCGACATGGCCATGGAGGTCGAAAAGGCCCGCGTCGCCGAAAGATACGGGGCCGACACACTGATGGACCTGAGCGTGGGCGGAGACATTGCCGCCGTAAGGAGGGCCGTGATGGATGCAACAGGCCTGCCGGTCGGCACGGTCCCCCTTTACGAGGCCTTCTCGACCGCGATCGAGAAGTACGGCGCCGCCGTGGAGATGCCGGCGGAACTCCTCTTCGAGATCACGGAGAGGCAGTGCGCCGAAGGTGTGGCGTTCATGGCGATCCACTGCGGCATCAACAGGAGGACCGTCGAGATGCTGAGGAGACAGCATTACCGCTACGGCGGGCTCGTCTCAAAGGGCGGCTCATACATGGTTGCATGGATGGAGCACAACAACATGGAAAACCCCCTTTACGAGCACTTCGACCGCGTGGTGGAGATTCTGAAGAGATACGACGTGGTGCTGAGCCTCGGAAACGGTTTCAGGGCAGGCGCCATCCACGACTCCACCGACAGGGTCCAGATCCAGGAGCTGCTCATAAACTGCGAACTCGCCGAGACCGGCAGAGAGATGGGGTGCCAGACCATGGTCGAAGGCCCGGGCCACATCCCGATAGACGAGATAGAGGCGAACATCATCCTCCAGAAGAGGATGTCCGGAGAGGCCCCCTTCTATATGCTCGGGCCGATAACGACGGACGTGGCGCCGGGGTACGACCACATCACGTCCGCCATAGGTGCAGCCCTCTCCTCTGCTTACGGGACCGACTTCATCTGCTACGTCACCCCATCTGAACACCTCGGGCTACCCTACCCTGAAGACGTGAGAGAAGGCGTTACGGCAGCGAGGATAGCGGCCCACATAGGCGACATGATCAAGTACAAGAGACGGGACAGGGACAAGGAGATGTCTATGGCGAGGAGGGACATGGACTGGCGCAAGCAGTTCGCCCTCGCCATAGACCCGGAGAGGGCGAGGGAGATAAAGGCGAAGCGGGGAAACGGCGATTCCCACACCTGCACCATGTGCGGCAGCTTCTGCGCAAACGAGATACTGAGCGGCATGTTCGAAGAGGACAAGAAGGGCTCTGACAAGGAGTAGGAGCGCTCTGCTTGAATGACCGGGTTATCACCGGCGCGAGACCGCTCGGGAGGGGACGGAGGGTGGTTGACTTTTTGACCACTCGGCGGTTAGATTGCTACACCTTGACTGAAAAGCCAAGGTCATTTCACGAAGATTTTGCAGTTTTCTCTTAAAAAAACTGCTCGAGAGGGAGTGCGTCAGGTGATGCCCTGAAATACCTGTAAAAAGGAGAATGCTTCGGTTATTCTTTTACACCCCGAAACTCAAAAGAAAGGAGAACCGAGGCCCATGGAAAGGATGCGCCGAGCAGGGAAACAGGCAGGGAGCTCAAGGAGCTTTCAACAGGAAGGTTGGTGGGGGAGAACCTGTTGAGTTCGGTTTTGCAATGGGGGAAGCAGCTTATCGTGCAGGAGATGATCGAGGCCTAAGAAGACGGATATACCCCCATTTTCTAAAACAGGATAAATACGGGGGACTGTCCACCTCCCGTGTTTTTGAGTTAGTTCAACATTTGCACAGTCGGTGGACAGTCCCTGATACGGAACTTACTAAAAATGCATTCAAGCTATTGCGTTTTACCGCCTTGCTTCTGTATTATTTGTTATATTTGAAATTATTACTTAAAGGGTACTTATCATGAACAGAGTTTATAGTAATCCTCCCATTATTGAAGCTTTATGTGAATTTCAATTTATCCCAAGCCAGCCATGGGATTTAACAATACCTGGCTTGATATATGAAAAGGTCAAAGACCAATTCCCTGATCGGCAACAGCAATTAGGCATTGGGGTGCAATTTACACCAACAGAGAAAGGAATTGAACATAAAATAGAGCCTGCCCCTCCACGTATACAGTTTCATAGAAGGGATAAGACTGCATTAATACAGGTAGCCCCCGATCTGCTTGTAGTTAATCAATTACGCCCATACCCTAAATGGGAAAACTTTAAACCCCTGATTTTAAACGCCTTGCAAACTTACATAGAAATTGTTTCACCAAGAGGATTTAAAAGAATTGGTTTAAGATATATCAACAAATTAAATATTAATGATAAAACCATTGAAATTAGCGATTATTTAAACTTCTACCCATCAGTACCTGAAGACATACCATCAGTCTATACAAACTTTATTTGTCGTGTGGAAGTCCCTTATAATAAAGAAAGGGATTTAATGCTATTAACAGTTGCAACTTCACCACCTGAGAATCAAGAAGTTTTAAGTATTGTTTTAGACCTTGATTATATATTAGCTAAACACGAAGCCCTCTCTATAGGCGAGGTTGAGGACTGGTTAGAAATAGCTCATGCTACTATAGAATCCACCTTTGAGTCTTGTATAACTGACAAGTGTAGAATTTTATTTGAAGAGGTCCGGTCATGAAACTGTCTCACAGTAAATATAAATCAACAATATCTGAAGAAGTTTCTTCTTCACTTTATAAAGGTAGCTCGTATACCTTTGCAAAAAGTGAGGCCACTGAGGGGTCTTTTTATTCTTCTATTTCCTCTTCTGTAACAATAGATATCCAAGCTAAGTTGTTTGGAGAACTTATTGAATGGAAAAATTTACCAAATTATCCATTACCTATTCAGATCTTTGAGTTGCGTAATTTTGAAAAAACCTTAGAGCAACTCAATGCCTTAGAATCTATAACAGGAATATTAAACGAGCTAACTCCAAAGCAAATAGAAATTTTTGAAGAGGAAATAAAAAGGAGACCACTCTTTGAATGAATTATATCCTTGATACTAATATTATCTCCTCGATCCTAAAAGGAAATCAAGAACTCAAAAAAAATATTGAAAAGGTATTATTAGATGGAAAAGAAGTTCTAATTCACTCTATATGTTACTATGAAATAAAGAGGGGCTTATTAGCAGCAGATGCTATATCTCAATTAAAGCGTTTTGAAGATTTTGTGAATAAATTTAAGATTCTTTTTCTTGATAATAGAGCCGTTTTTGATGATGCATCTAAAATATATGCAACTCTAAAAAGAAAAGGTAAACCAATTGAAGATGCGGATATCTTAATAGCTGCCTCATGTAAACAACATGGCTGTGTAATTGTGACTGACAATATCAAACATTTTGAAAGAATAAAAGACATAAAGTTTGAAAATTGGCTTGCTGAGTAGCTTTTTATGAAAAAGCTTAGATATTTAGATAATGGTCAACGAATCTGGACTGTACAAATGAGCCGCTTCTGCATCGAGCATCGCATTCCATTTCGAATAAACCGCTGGTTTTATTCTGCTTGACTTCGTCCTTTGCGGGGGCTGACTCCTCTCCTCAATTCAATTCGGTTGCAGCTGATCAGGACGTGGCTTGCGGGAGAAGTATTCCTCGGCAACCTCTTCTGGCACTTCTGATTCATTCCCGTCATAGAGCGGTAGCCCGTAATCAAACCAGCCGCGCAATCCGGTCTTCAGTGAGCTCACTCGCGTAAAACCCATCTGCTTCATGGTGTAAGCCGCCAATACGCTGCGATTGCCGGAACGGCAGATCACCACGATTTCCCGGTCCCGGCCACCTGCCAGTTCCGGCACTGTATATTCGTAGTTCCAGTCACAGGAGGCCTCAAGAATACCGCGAGGGACATTGATGGAGTTCTTAATATGAACAGTGGCGTATTCATCCGGCTCGGTAACATCCACCAACAGAATACTGTCGTTTTCCGCCAGCTTCTCCTCCAGGTCCCAGGGAAACAGCTCGTCGACTTCAGATAATGCTTCTTCGACTAATTGCTTGAATGTTTTCATGTCTGCATTATTCCTTCACTGACAGATAAGAAATCGCTTTTAAGTCTGTTGTAATTTTAACAGAAAAATGCTGATCATGCAAGGTAAAACCTTAGACTTCCGGAAAAAAAACCGACAAATAATCGGGACCGCCTCGTAAACTGAGCGAACTGACAAGCCACGAAGGCACAGTTCGGCGGACGGGCCCCTGTAAACGCGATTAGTGACAGGCACAAGTCTTCAAGATGTCATGGAACAACCGTGTAATGCTTTGTCAACAGAGAGGCACGTGCCTCTCTTCAGGGGCTTGGAGGGCCTCAAGCTGAGGCTCAATGCCTGACGAGCAACACGTACTCGTTCAACGGCAATGACAAAAGGGCCCGCCTTAAGCATCCTGGGTCTCTGTCTCCTCTGTCTCCTCTGTCTCCTGCGTCTCCTCGATCTCCTCCGAGTCCCTCTTCACGAACGTGTTCCTGTATCTCAGCATCCCGGTCCCTGCGGGGATGATCCTGCCCATTATCACATTCTCCTTGAGGCCCCTCAGCTCGTCGACCTTGCCCTCGAGGGCCGCCTCGGTCAGGACGCGGGTGGTCTCCTGGAACGAGGCAGCAGCCACCCAGCTGTAAGTCGACAGCGAAGCCTTTGTTATGCCGAGCAGCATGGGCTTGCCGGTTGCGGGCCTGCCTCCCTTTGCCCTGACGCGTTCGTTCTCTTCGATGAACTCCAGCCTGTCAACCTGGTCGCCCATCAGGAAGACCGTGTCTCCCGGGTCCTCGATCTTTATCTTCCGCATCATCTGCCTGACTATGATCTCGATGTGCTTGTCGTTGATGGTGACGCCCTGCAGCCTGTAGACCTTCTGCACCTCGTCAACGAGGTAGCCCTGCAGCTCACGCGGCCCGAGGATGTCGAGTATGCTGTGCGGGTTGACGGCACCGTCCATCAGTGGCTCGCCGGCCCTCACCCAGTCACCCTCGTGCACGGTCACGTGCTTCCCCTTGGGAATCACGTATTCCTTGGCAGTATCACCGGCCCTGACCACAACGACCCTCTGTCCCTTGGGCGCGCTCTTGAACTCAACGACCCCGTCTATCTCCGAGACGATGGCGTGCTCTTTCGGCTTTCTCGCCTCGAAGAGCTCGGCGACC
Organism: Nitrospirota bacterium; assembly: GCA_011051565.1. Lineage (GTDB taxonomy): Bacteria > Nitrospirota > Thermodesulfovibrionia > Thermodesulfovibrionales > JdFR-85 > BMS3Bbin07. Next base: position 5,878 of record DRKX01000086.1, read on the forward strand.
CTCGGGAGGCCTCCGGTGATGTCCTTTGTCTTGGTGGTCTCGCGGGGTATCTTGGCGAGTATGTCTCCGGGACGCACTATGTCGCCCTTCTCCACCAGTATGTGGGCCCCTGCCGGCAGGAGGTACCGCGCGAGGTGGTTGGTGCCCGGTATCTTCAGCGTGGCCTTACCGTGTTCGTCCTTTATGGAGATACGGGGCCTCATGTTGGGCGGATAGTCGATTATCACCTTCTGGCTCAGTCCGGTTATCTCGTCGACCTCCTCCTTGACGGTAACGCCCTCGGTTATGTCCCCGAGCGCTATGCGGCCGCCGACCTCGGTCAGGATGGGCACCGAGTAGGGGTCCCACTCGACGAGCTTCTGGCCTATCTTAACGGTCTGCCCGTCCTCGACCAGCAGCCTGGCGCCGTAGACGAGGTTGTACTTCTCCTTCTCCCTTCCCTGGCTGTCCACTATTGCAAAGGTCGCGTTCCTGTTGAGTACGACGAGGCTCCCCTCCCTGTTTCGCACGGCATTGACGTTTATGAACTTGACCTTGCCGGAGTTCTTGGCGTCGAGAACGGCCTGCTCGATCACCTTGGTCGCCGTGCCGCCTATATGGAACGTCCTCATCGTGAGCTGCGTGCCCGGCTCTCCGATCGACTGTGCAGCCATTATGCCAACGGTCTCACCGTTTTCGACAAACGCGCCCCTGCTGAGGTCCCTGCCGTAGCAGGTGGCGCAGACCCCGAACTTGGTCTCGCACGTGAGCACTGATCTTATCTTCACGCTCCCTATGCCGGCCTCGGATATCCTCTTGAGGGCCGCCTCGTCAATCTCACCGTTCCTCTTGAGAATCACCTCCGAGGTCAGCGGGTCCTTTATGTCTTCTGCGGCGGTCCTGCCGAGAATACGGTCCTCGAGCGACTGTATGATCTCTCCGCCTTCTATCAGGGCGGTGACCACAATTCCCTCTTGCGTGCCGCAGTCGTGCTCGGTTATGATCACATCCTGGGCGACATCCACGAGCCTCCTCGTGAGGTACCCGGCGTTTGCCGTCTTGAGCGCGGTGTCTGCGAGGCCTTTCCTTGCACCGTGGGTCGAGATGAAGTACTGGAGCGGGCTGACACCCTCGCGGAAGTTGGCCGTGATCGGCGTCTCTATGATCTCGCCCGAAGGCTTGGCCATCAGTCCCCTCATGCCTGCAAGCTGCCTTATCTGGGCCGCCGATCCCCTCGCGCCCGAGTCCGCCATCATGAAGATGCTGTTGAACGACCGCCTCTCCATCAGCTCCTCTTCACTGAGCTTCTTGCCGTCCTCGGCGCCGAGTTCCTTCATCATCTCCTCGGCGACCCTCTCGGTGACGTTCGCCCAGATGTCGATGACCTTGTTGTAGCGCTCGCCGTGGGTTATCAGGCCGTCTGAATACTGCTTGTAGACCTCGAGGACCTGCTGCTCGGCCTGCTTTATGAGCTCTGCCTTCTTCGAGGGTATGTGCATGTCCTCGATGCATATCGATATGCCCGACTTGGTGGCATACTCGAAACCGAGCCTCTCGAGGTTGTCGAGGAGTATGACCGCCGTCCTCCTGCCGACGTTCTTGTAGCAGTGGTCCACGAGGTTCTGTATCTCCTTCTTGCTCAGCTCCTTGTTTATGGTCGAGAAGGGGATCTCCTCGGGCAGTATCTCGCTGAATACGACCCTGCCGACGGTGGTCTCCACCAGTTCGCCGTCCATCCTCACCTTTATCCTCGCATGCTCGGAGACGACCCCGGCATTATAGGCGTCCCTCACGTCTTCACGGTCCGCAAAGACCATTCCCTCACCGCGGGCACCCTTGCGCTCCTTCGTGAGATAGTAGAGGCCGAGGACCATGTCCTGAGTGGGAAAGACTATCGGCTTTCCGTTGGCAGGCGAGAGCAGGTTGTTGACGGACATCATGAGCACTCTCGCCTCGATCTGCGCCTCTATGGAGAGCGGCACGTGCACCGCCATCTGGTCGCCGTCGAAGTCGGCGTTGTAGGCCGTGCAGACGAGCGGGTGGAGCTTTATCGCCTTGCCCTCGACGAGCACGGGATCGAACGCCTGGATGCCGAGCTTGTGGAGCGTGGGCGCCCTGTTCAGCAGCACGGGGTGTTCCTTGATTACGTCCTCAAGGGCGTCCCACACCTCGGGGGTCTCCATCTCCACCAGCCGCTTGGCCTGTTTGATGGTGGTCGCGTGGCCCTTCTCTTCCAGCTTGTTGAAGACGAACGGCTTGAAGAGCTCCAGGGCCATCACCTTGGGCAGGCCGCACTGGTGAAGCTTCAACTCAGGCCCGACGACTATGACCGAACGGCCCGAGTAGTCGACCCTCTTGCCGAGGAGGTTCTGGCGGAAACGTCCCTGCTTGCCCTTTATCATGTCGCTCAGCGACTTCAGCGGCCTCTTCGAGGAGGTCTTCATCGCCCGCGTGCGCTTGGTGTTGTCGAAAAGGGCGTCCACGGCCTCCTGGAGCATCCTCTTCTCGTTCTTGATGATGACGCTCGGGGCCTTCAGCTCCATCAGCCTCTTCAGCCTGTTGTTCCTGTTTATCACCCTACGGTAGAGGTCGTTCAGGTCTGACGTGGCAAACCTTCCGCCGTCGAGATGGACGAGCGGCCTCAGGTCCGGCGGAAGCACGGGGACCACGTCGAGTATCATCCACTCGGGCTTGTTGCCCGATTTCCTGAATGCCTCGATCACCTTGAGGCGCTTGGTGAGCTTCCTCTTCTGGCCGACCGAGGTCGACTCCTGTATCTTCGTCTTGAGCTCCACGCTGAGGGCGTCGAGGTCGACCTTTCTGAGCAGTTCCCGTATGGCCTCCGCTCCCATGCCGGCCTTGAACGCGTTCCCGTACTCGGCGGTCATCTTCTTGTATTCCTCTTCAGTGAGGAGCTGCTTCTCCTTGAGCGGGGTGTCTCCGGCGTCTATCACTATGTAGTTCTCGAAATAGAGGACCTTCTCGAGGTAGCGCATCGTCATGTCGAGCAGCGTGCCTATCCTGCTCGGGACCCCCTTCAGGAACCATATGTGTGCCACTGGGGTCGCAAGCTCGATATGGCCGAGCCTCTCCCTGCGGACCCTCGCCTGTATCACCTCGACCCCGCACTTGTCGCAGACCACCCCCCTGTGCTTCATCCTCTTGTACTTGCCGCAGAGGCACTCCCAGTCCTTCACCGGACCGAATATCTTCGCGCAGAAGAGTCCGTCCCTCTCGGGCTTGAAGGTCCTGTAGTTGATGGTCTCGGGCTTCTTGACCTCACCGAAAGACCACTCGCGGATCCTGTCGGGCGAGGCCAGCTTTATCCTGATCGCATCGAAATCCCTCGGGTTCCTCGGCTTCTGGTACAGGGAGTAAATCTCCTCCATCGGAGACTTCGTCTCGACCTCAGGGGCCTTCTTGTCGGCCGACCTTGCTTCACTCTGCAAAGCATCCATCATCTATTCCCCCTTCTTCCTTTTTTCCAGTATCTCGACATCCAGGCAGAGGCTCTTCAACTCCTTGATGAGGACGTTGAAGGACTCCGGCACACCGGACTCGAGGGAGGCCTCGCCCTTGACGATCGCCTCGTACATCTTTCCGCGGCCCTGGACGTCGTCGCTCTTGATGGTCAGGAACTCCTGGAGTGTATATGCCGCTCCGTACGCCTCGAGCGCCCAGACCTCCATCTCTCCCAACCTCTGCCCGCCGAACTGCGCCTTTCCGCCGAGAGGCTGCTGTGTGACGAGCGAATACGGGCCTATCGACCTCGCGTGCACCTTGTCGTCGACGAGGTGGTGCAGTTTCATCATGTACATGGTTCCGACCGTCACCGGCCTCTGGAAGGGCTCGCCGGTCCTTCCGTCGAAGAGGACCGTCTGGCCGTTGGTGGGCAGTCCGGCCTTCTTCAGCAGGGCCTTTATCTCGCTCTCCTTCGCCCCTTCGAAGACCGGCGAGGCGACGTGCAGACCGAGCGCCCTTGCAGCCCAGCCGAGGTGTGTCTCGAGAATCTGGCCCACGTTCATCCTCGAGGGGACACCGAGGGGGTTCAGGACTATGTCGACCGGCGTGCCGTCCGGGAGGTAAGGCATGTCCTCCTCGGGCAGAACCATCGCAATCACTCCCTTGTTGCCGTGCCTCCCGGCCATCTTGTCGCCGCTCTGTATCTTCCTCTTCATGGCGATGTATACCTTCACGAGCTTGTTCACGCCCGGCGGGAGGTCGTCGCCTTTCCTGAGGCGGTCCACCTTCTCGTCGTACTCTGCCTGAAGGTGCTTGGTATAGTCCTTTATCTCTTTCATGTAGCGGTCTATCTTCGCCTGCACATCGGCGTTCTGCACCTTGAACCTGCCGAGGTGCTGGTCCTTCACCTTATCGAGCTGTTTTGCAGTGATCTTCCTGCCCTTCGCACAGATGACCTCCTTGGTCTTCGGCATCTTGACATCCTCGGCGGCCTTCTGCCCCACGAGGAGTTCCCTTATCCTCTGGTAGACCTCCTCGGTCGCTATGCGGAGCCTCTCCTCCAGGTCGCGCTGGAGCTCCTTCATCTCTTCTTCCTCTATGCTCTTCGAACGCGCATCCTTCTTGGCGCCCTTTCTCGAGAATATCCGCACGTCCACGACCGCCCCCGAGATGCCCGGCGGCACCCTCAGCGAGGAGTCCTTCACGTCCTCGGCCTTTTCACCGAAGATCGCCCTGAGCAGTTTCTCCTCGGACGTGAGCTGGGACTCACCCTTGGGCGTGACCTTGCCGACTATGATGTCGCCCGGGCCCACCTCGGCGCCGATCCTCACTATGCCGCTCTCGTCGAGGTCCTTAAGCGCGTCCTCTCCAACGTTGGGAATGTCTCTCGTGATCTCCTCAGGACCGAGCTTCGTCTCGCGGGCCTCCACCTCGAACTCCTCTATGTGTATCGAGGTATAAACGTCGTCCTTCACGAGCCTCTCGCATATGAGTATCGCGTCCTCGAAGTTGTAACCGCCCCATGGCATGAAGGCGACGAGCACATTCTTGCCTGGTGCAAGCTCTCCAAGATCGGTGCACGGGCCGTCGGCGAGCACGTCTCCCTTCTCGACCCTGTCACCCTCCTTCACTATCGGCTTCTGGTTGAAGCACGTGCCCTGGTTCGAGCGGGCGAACTTCATCAGGTTGTATATGTCGACCCTTCCGCCCTTCTCGGGGTCGAGCAGCCCGAGCTCGGACTCCTCGCCACCGCCGCCGTTGTCGGTCACCCTGACGACGATCCGCGTGGAGTCCACGCTCTCTACGACTCCCGACCTCTTTGCGATCACGACGACACCGGAGTCCTTCGCCGCGATCCCTTCCATGCCCGTGCCGACGAGCGGGGCCTCCGAGGTAAGCAGCGGTACCGCCTGGCGCTGCATGTTCGAACCCATGAGCGCCCGGTTGGCGTCGTCGTTCTCGAGAAACGGAATCAGGCTCGCCGAGACACCGACGATCTGCTTGGGCGAGACGTCCATGTACTGGACCTCGTCCGGGGTCACCATCTTGAAGTCGCCGGCGAGCCTCGCAGGAACGGCCTCGCCGAGGAGCTTGCCCTTCTTGCCTATCGGGACCGTGGCCTCGGCGATCACGTACTTCTCGCTGTCTATGGCCGTGAGGTACTCGACCTCGTCGGTGACCACTCCGGCCTTTACCTTTCTGTACGGAGCCTCTATGAATCCGTACTCGTTTATCCGCGCGTAAGTGGCAAGCGATGTTATCAGGCCGATGTTCGGCCCCTCAGGGGTCTCGATGGGACAGATCCTTCCATAGTGCGTCGGGTGTACGTCCCTGACCTCAAACCCGGCACGCTCCCTCGTAAGTCCACCGGGGCCGAGCGCGCTCAGCCTCCTCTTGTGGGTTATCTCGGAGAGCGGGTTGGTCTGGTCCATGAACTGGCTCAGCTGGCTCGAACCGAAGAACTCCTTCACCGCTGCCATTACAGGCTTGGCGTTTATGATGTCGTGGGGCATCACCTCTTCGAGCTCGGTGAGGGTCATCTTCTCCTTTATCGCCCTCTCCATGCGGATGAGCCCGATGCGGAACTGATTCTCCAGGAGTTCGCCGACCCCCCTCACCCTCCTGTTTCCGAGGTGGTCTATGTCATCCACCTCGCCTTGTCCGGTCCTGAGTTTAAGGAGGTACTTCACTATCTCTATTATGTCCCTGTCCGTCAGGACCTTCGTCTCCAGAGGAATGTCGAGCCCGAGCTTCTTGTTGATCTTCAGCCTGCCGACCGGTGAGAGGTCGTACCTCTTCTCGTCGAAAAAGAGCCCGTTGAAGAGCTCCTCTGCCGCCTCGACGGTCGAGGGCTCGCCCGGACGGAGCTTCTTGTATATCTCGATGAGGGCCTCTTCCCTGCTGTTCACCCTGTCGGTGATGATGGTGTCCCTCAGTGACGGCAGGTACCTCACGTTGTCTATGAAGAGGAGCTCTACGGAGTCGAGCTTCAGTGCCACGAGCCTGTCGAGCACCTCCTCGGTTATGGGCTCGTTGCTCTCGAGGATCACCTCGCCGGTCTCGGGGTCTATGATATCCTTCAGCGTGATCCTGCCGATTATCTCCTCGCGCGCGATGGGTATCTCCTCGATGCCCGCGTTTGCGAGCCTCCTGAGGGAGACCTTCGTTATCTTGCTCCCCTCCTTCAGGATCACGTCGCCGGTCTTCGGGTCCTTGACCTCGAACCTCGACTTCACGCCTGCCAGTATCTCGGTTACCGGCCTCGCAAACTCCTCCTTGCCCTTTATCTTGATGGTCTCAGAGGGATAGAACGTGCTGAGCAGGTCCTCGTTGCTGTAGCCGAGGGCCTTCAGCACTATCGTGGCCGGTATCTTCCTCCGCCGGTCTATCCTCACGTAGAGCACGTCCTTGGTATCGAACTCGAAGTCGAGCCACGACCCCCTCGAGGGGATCACCCTCGATGTGTAGAGCGGCCTGCCGCTGACGTGGGTCTTCGTCTTGTCAGGACTGAAGAAGACGCCGGGAGAGCGGTGCAGCTGGCTCACGATGACCCTCTCGGTGCCGTTTATGATGAAGGTGCCCGTGTCCGTCATGAGCGGTATCTCGCCCATGTAGACCTCCTGCTCCCTCGACTCCTTCAGAACCTTGTTCTTGGACTCGTCCATCTCGTACAGGTCGAGCCTGACCTTTATCTTAAGGGGAGCCCCGTAGGTGATGCCCTTGTGAAGGCACTCCCTCATCGTGAACTTGGGTTTCTTTACGTCGTACTCAATGAACTCTATGGTCGCCGTCTCGTTGTAGTCCGAGATCGGAAAGACGCTCTTGAAGGCCGCCTGCAGTCCTATGTCCTTCCTCTCATCCGGGGGGGTGTCCTTCTGAAGGAACCTGTCATAGGAAACCTTCTGAAACTCGATCAAGTAGGGTACGTCCAGCAATGGAGGAACCTTTCCAAAACTGAGTCTCTCTCTTAAAACCCTTTTCATGGTTCTCCTTTCAAGATTCGTTGAATTGTATACGTGCCATCACGCATCAAGAAAACGGCCGCGCCGCCATGCGCCGCCCCGAGACCCCCGCTGCAGCACATGACGGCCGACCGGATTACTTAAACCTGATCACTTGATCTCCACGGCGGCTCCCTGCTCCTCGAGCTTGGCCTTCACGGCCTCTGCCTCATCCTTGGAGACACCCTCCTTGACAGGAGCCGGAGCACCGTCGACCAGGGCCTTCGCCTCCTTCAGCCCAAGCCCGGTGATCTCCCTGACGACCTTGATCACCTGTATCTTCTTGTCGCCTGCAGAGGAGAGGATCACGTCGAAGCTCGTCTTCTCCTCTTCAGGTGCCTCGGCCGCAGCAGCACCGGCCGGCATCGAGGCCATGGCCACCGGGGCCGCTGCCTGCACGCCGTACCTCTCCTCGAACTCCTTGATGAACTGCGACATCTCGAGGACCGTCATGTTGTCGATGAATTCAAAGACCTGTTCCTTCGTAACTTCCGCCATTCTTTATATCCTCCTGTAGGAATTGTTGTTTTCTCTCCTCCGGCAAAACCGGCCGCTACTGACCCTTCTTCTCTTTCAGCGCGTTGAGGGCATAGCCGAACCTCTGTATGGTCGCCTGCAGCAGAGACGCCATCTTCGACATGGGAGCAGCCATGGCACCGGCGAGCATCGCAAGCTGCACATCCCTCGACGGAAGGGTCGCCACGCTCTTGAGTTCGTCGAGGTCCACCAGCTTGCCCTCGATCACGCCGTCCTTGACCTCGAAGGTCTCGTTCTGCTTCGCATACTCGAGCACCTTCTTTGCAACCAGCACCGGATCGTCATATCCGATCGCGATGCCGACGGGACCGACGAACCGGTCCTTGGCCACGGCCACAGGGGTCTCCTCGGCGGCGATCCTCGCCAGGGTGTTCTTCACCACCCTGTACTCGATGTCCGACGCCTTGAGCAGCCTCCTCATCTCCGAGATCTCCGCCACGGTCAGACCCTTGTAGTCCGTGAAGACCACTCCCTTCGCCCTCTGGAACTTGTCCTTCAGTGCATCGAGTTCCTCGGACTTCTGCTTTCTGGTTTTCAGGTTCTACCTCCTTTCCCAGAGACAACAACGCCGACTTCGGACTGAGAATCCACGATCAACGGC
>DRKX01000087.1 GCA_011051565.1 Nitrospirota bacterium
CCGTGCATGTAAGTGCCCCAGACATCGCCGCGCGAGGCCCCGTCGGGAATCACCGCACCGCCGGCCCCTATCCTCCTCATGCTGAACAGGGCATGGTCAGTCGTTGTTCTTCCCATGTGGATCTCGTATCCTCTCAGGTCTTCAAAATCCTCGCCGCTCAGGGGGACATCCGACACGACGGATGCGGTAACCTGGAAGGTGCTCTTCTCAGTCTCGATCACGGTCTCGGCATCGAGCAGGCAGAGGCCCTCGACCTCATGCTCAGGGCTTTCGACGCCGTGGGGATCCCTGATGATTCTGCCGAGCATCTGGTATCCGCCGCATATGCCTATCAGGGGGAGCCCCCTCGACACGGCACCCTTCAGCAGGTCTTCGATCCCGGACCTCCTCAGGTGAAGCAGGTCCTTGACCGTGTTCTTCGAACCCGGGATGATCACGAGGTCGGAGTTGCGGATATCCTCCTCCCTGAGGCTGTAGCGGAGTTCCACGTCGGGCTCAAACAGGAACGGGTCGAAGTCCGTGAAGTTGGATATGTATTTCAGCCTCAACACGGTTATCCTCACCGGCCTCTCCCCTGCCGGAGGCCTCATCCTCTCGATGGCAAGCCCGTCCTCCTCGTGAAGGCCGATGTCGGCGATATAGGGAAGCACCCCTATGACGGGTACTCCGGTCTTCTCCTCGATCAGGAGGTTGCCGGGCGTCAGTATGTCGATGTCTCCCCTGAACTTGTTTATCACAAAGGCCTTGACGCGGTCCGCATCACCGTCGAGGAGCGAGACCGTGCCGTACAGGGAGGCGAATACTCCCCCCCTGTCGATATCGCCGACGAGGATCACTGGGGCCCCGGTATGCCGTGCCACGGCCATGTTTACGATCTCTTCCTCCATCAGGTTTATCTCGGCCGGGCTTCCGGCTCCTTCGATCACGATGAGATCGTATTCACTGCTCAACCTCTCCCATGCCCCGATCACCGCCTCCCATGCCGATTCCCTGAACCTGTAGTAGTCCTTGGCCTTCATGGTGGAGTGGACCTTGCCGAGGATTATGACCTGTGCGCCGGCCTCTCCCGAGGCCTTGAGCAGTATGGGATTCATGTAAACGGACGGCTCCACACCCGCGGCCTCTGCCTGAAGCGCCTGTGCCCTGCCTATCTCGCCGCCCTCCTTGGTGACAAAGGAGTTGAGGGCCATGTTCTGCGACTTGAAAGGAGCGACCCTCACCCCCGAGTCCCTGAATATGCGGCAGAGCCCGGCAACGATGAAGCTCTTTCCGACTCCGGAACCCGTCCCCTGTATCATCAACGATCTTGCCATCTTCAACCATCCCGAAACATCGACTCCGGCTCGACGGAATCATCCGCCCGTCTCCTCTTCCCGGAGGTCGAATACAAGTCCTCTACCCCTCGCCTCCCTTGCATCTCTCCACTGCTGCCCCGGCACTTCAACAGGCAAAGATACCGCTCAGTCTCCGATGACGCCTCTGATGACATCCTCATTCACCCCGCTCTCTATCCTCACCTTGCCGATCTCCTCGGGCAGGACGAACCTGAGCGTGCCGGCGACCGCCTTCTTGTCGAGGGCCATCGCCTTCAGCATCGAGTCGGCCTCAAGGGCGTCGCCGGCTGTCGAGGGCAGCCCGTAGGACTCTATCAGTGACTTTATCTCGGCTGCCTCGGCCCTGTCGAAGATGCCGAGGGCCTCGGATATCTCCGCCTCGCAGACCATGCCGATCGCCACCGCCTCGCCGTGCAGGTAGCGCCTGTAGCCGGTCACCGTCTCGACGGCATGGCCGACGGTATGGCCGTAGTTGAGTATGGCCCTGAGCCCCTCCTCCCGCTCGTCCCTCGACACCACGTCGGCCTTTATCTCGCAAGAGCGGCCGATTATGTGCGTGAGGCACCCGGGGTCGAGGCTCAAAATCCTCTCCCTCTCAGTCACGAGGTAGTCGAAGAACTCCCTGTCCCATATGACGCCGTACTTTATCACCTCGGCCATGCCCGCGAGGAACTCCCTCTTTGGCAGGCTCTTCAGCGTATCCACGTCGATCCATACCAGGCGGGGCTGGTAGAAGGTGCCGATCATGTTCTTGCCGAGGTAGTGGTTGACGCCGGTCTTTCCCCCGACAGAACTGTCCACCTGTGCAAGCAGTGTCGTCGGAAGCTGCATGTAGGCGATGCCGCGCATGTAGGTCGATGCAACAAAACCCGTTATGTCCCCTATCACGCCGCCGCCGAGTGCGAGGACGGCCGACTTCCTGTCGAGTCCGGCCTTCAGGAGCCTGCTTAGTATGTGGTATGCCCACAGGAAGTCCTTGTACTCCTCACCGTCGGGGATGAGTATGACGGTGACCTCGTAGCCCTCGTTCCTGAGGGAGTCGACAACGGCCTCGCCGTAGAGACCGTACACCGTGGGATTGCTGACGAGCGCCGCCTTCGGTGAGAACTCATACTTCCTGAACTTACCGCCGATACTCCCGAGTATGCCGCTTCCGATGAATATTCCGTAGCTCCTCTCCTCGAGCTCGACCCTGATCTCCTCCATCATCTCTCCTTCGTGAAATCGATGTCGCTGTTCTGGATTTTAGCCCTAAACTGTCCATTTTTTCAACCGGATTGTTATAATATTCAACTATGCTTGCAAAGAGGATCATACCGTGCCTTGACGTGAGAGACGGCCGCGTGGTAAAGGGAGTAAACTTCGTAAACATCCGTGACGCCGGCGATCCCGTTGAAAACGCCCTGTACTACGATGAACAGGGAGCGGACGAGCTCGTATTCCTCGACATAACGGCATCTCACGAAAAACGCAACATCATACTCGACGTGGTCGCAAAGACGGCCGACGATGTATTCATGCCGCTGACCGTGGGCGGGGGCATAAGGAACCTCGACGACATACGCGCCCTGCTGAACGCCGGCTGCGACAAGGTCTCGATCAACACCACGGCGGTCAGAGACCCCCTCTTCATCAAGGCGGCATCCGAGAGGTTTGGCAGCCAGTGCATAGTGGTGGCGATCGACGCCCGCAGGTGCAGGGGTGCGTCCGGAGAGCCGCCCGAGTGGCTGAAGCGGGACGAGTCGCTCGGTTTCCTGGACATCGGATCGTCTGCGGCATGCAGGCGCTCACCGCTCTGGGAGGTCTACACGCACGGAGGCCGTAGGCCGCGGGGAATCGACGCAGTCGCATGGGCACGGTACATGGAAGAGCTCGGCGCAGGGGAGATACTGCTGACATCGATGGACCGAGACGGGACAAAGGACGGCTATGACATAGAGCTCACGAGGACCGTAGCAGAGGCGGTCGGCATACCCGTGATAGCCTCTGGAGGCGCCGGCAACCTCGAGCACCTCTACGAGGCACTCTCCGACGGCAAGGCGGACGCCGTGCTCGCTGCATCCATATTCCACTACAGGGAATATACGATAAGAGAGGCAAAGGAATACCTGAGGTCAAAGGGTATCGTCGTGAGACTGTAACCTCTCCCGCAAGTAGCGGCATTCAAGAGATCATGAGCTGAGACATCCGGGGACAAGAGATCGCCTGGCGGTGTGCTCGCTGTCGCCGGTTTGGACGTACAACAAGAAATCCTTACCCCTCTGGAGGAAAGAAAGAATGAACATCGATGAACTCTGTATCAACACCATCCGCTTTCTCGCGGTGGACGCGGTGGAGAAGGCGCAGTCCGGACATCCGGGCATGCCGATGGGGGATGCGGCAATGGCGTATGTGCTCTGGACCAAGGCCCTCAGGCACAATCCCAAGAACCCGCAGTGGCCCAACAGGGACAGGTTCATACTGTCGGCCGGGCACGGCTCCATGCTCCTGTACAGCCTCCTCTACCTGAGCGGCTACCCGCTCAGCCTCAGGGAGATAAAGAACTTCCGCCAGTGGGGCAGCAAGACCCCCGGACATCCCGAGTACGACCCTGAGACCGGCATAGAGACGACCACCGGCCCGCTCGGACAGGGCTTTGCCACCGGAGTGGGGATGGCGATCGCAGAGAGGTACCTCAGGGAGTATTTCAACAAACCGGGCTTTCCCGTCGTCGACTACAACATATACGCAATCTGCAGTGACGGTGACCTCATGGAGGGTGTATCCTCGGAAGCAGCCTCGCTTGCCGGACACCTCAAGCTCGGAAAGCTCGTCTACCTTTACTCAGACAACAGGATCACCATCGAGGGCTCGACCGACCTCACCTTCACCGAAGACGTGGCGGCCCGTTTCAGGGCCTACGGCTGGCACGTACAGCGTGTCGACGGCAACGACCTCCGGGGGGTCGAGAAGGCCCTGCGCGAGGCGAGGAGAGAGAAGGAAAAGCCCTCGCTCATCATCGCAAGGACACAGATAGCCTTCGGGAGCCCGAACAAGGAGGGCACCCCCGACTCACACGGCGCCCCCCTCGGGGCCGAAGAGGTGAGGCTGACGAGGATGAACGTCAACTGGCCCCTGAGCCCGAAGTTCATGGTCCCTGCAAAGGCCCTCAAGCACATGAGGAAGGCGGTGGAAAAGGGCAAGGCCTCGGAGGGCAGGTGGAAGGAGATGATGAAGGCATACAGGAAGAAGCATCCCGAGCTCTACAGGAAGTGGCGCGAGTTCAACAACGGCACTCTTCCGGATGGCTGGGACGCGGGACTGCCCGAGTTCGCACCCGGCGATGGAGCAGTAGCCACGCGCTCCGCATCTGGAAAGGTCCTGAACGTGCTTGCCGACACGATACAGAACATCGTCGGCGGCTCTGCAGACCTCGCGCCGTCCAACAACACGTACCTCGAGAAGTACGCCGACTTCGGAGTAAAGAAGAGGGGCAGGAACCTCCACTTCGGCGTGAGGGAGCATGCCATGGCAGCGGCCCTGAACGGCATGGCCCTCTCAGGCGCCGTCATCCCCTACGGCGGCACTTTCCTCGTATTCTCCGACTACATGAAGCCTGCCGTCAGGCTCGCGGCCATGATGAAGCTCCATGTCATATACGTATTCACGCACGACTCGATCGGCCTCGGAGAAGACGGCCCCACCCACCAGCCAGTCGAGCACCTCGCCTCGCTTAGGTCTATCCCGAACCTCGTCGAGATCAGGCCTGCCGACGCAAACGAGACGCGCGAGGCCTGGAAGACCGCCCTCACACACAGGGAGGGCCCGGTCGCACTCGTGCTGACGAGACAGAAGCTGCCCGTGATCGACAGGAAGAGGTATGCCCCGGCAGAGGGGACGGCGAGGGGAGGATACGTCATTGCAGACACGAAGGGGACGCCCGAACTGATACTCCTGGCCTCGGGCTCAGAGGTGCATCTCGCCCTCTCGGCATGGGAGAGGCTCAGGGAAGAAGGCAGAAAGGTGCGGGTCGTCAACATGACATCCTTCAGGCTCTTCGAGAGCCAGTCCACGAGATACAGGGAGCGCGTCCTGCCGTCGAAGTGCGACAGGAGGCTTGCAATAGAGGCCGGCTGCTCACTGAGCTGGTACAAGTACGTCGGCTTGAACGGCGACGTGATAGGCATGGACAGGTTCGGCGCCTCCGCCCCCTACCGGGTGCTGTCTGAAAAGTTCGGCTTCACGGTCGAAAACATCCTCGAAAGGGCGAGGAAGCTCCTCAACTCCGCGTAAGGCTCACTCGCCGTCTCCGTGAAGAATGCATACTGAAAGGCCACACATAGTCCCGAAATACGTCATCTACGGGTTCTTCCTGCTCGGGCTGATATCCGCCGTCGCCTTCAGGTCGCTGATAATCTTCCAGCACGTGGAGCCCCGGTGGGTAAGGCCTGTCTGGTACGTGGGAATCATCGGATACTGCTTCTTCTTCCTCTACCGCTACAGGATTTCGAAGAAGAGGAAGAGGACCGTGGACGAGTTCAGGCTGATCGAGAAACTGAAGTCCGGAGACTCCCTATCGGACGAGGACAGGAAGGTGCTCCTGTATCTGCTCTCATCCATAAAGGCCTCTCTCGAAGACATGAACTACGCCGTCATATTCCTGCTCTCCGTGGCTGCGATCATTGCTGACCTCGTGCTGAGCGCATTGGGCTGAACACCGACGAACATCAAAAAGGGGCATGAAGCGACCTCTGCTTCATGCCCCCGGTTCATACTGGAGACATCTATCTCAAAGACCCGTATCGGGATGCCCTCGGGTCACTTCTTCCTGCTCTTTCCGGCCACCGTATCCTTCAGCCCCTTGCCAGCCTTGAACTTGGGCACTTTCCTTGCGCGTATCTTTATGGTCTCGCCCGTCCTCGGGTTCTTACCCTTCCTCGCCTTCTGCTTCACGACACTGAACGTGCCGAAGCCCGCGATGGTGACCTTCTGCCCCTTCTTGAGTGCCGCGGTTATGGTGCCGAGCATGGCGTTCACAGCCTTTGCAGCGTCGGTCTTCGTCATCTCCATGGCGACTGATACCTTCTCGATCAATTCGGATTTGTTCATGAATAAACCTCCTTATGATTTGATAATGCTGACATTTTACAGGATTTACGCACATTAAGGCAAAAATTTTTTGACTTTATCCTTTGAAATGATCAAGAGACCAAAAAAACCGCGGTGTGCCGGCCCCTCACGCAGAGAGTATCGGGCAGGGAGGCGGGATGTATGGTAGGCGATGGTGGTTTCGAACCACCGACCTCTGCCGTGTGAAGGCAGCGCTCTCCCACTGAGCTAATCGCCCACGCCGTGTGACTTGCCTGCTGCGGATATGCGCAGACGGCACGCCGAGAGACAAGGGCCGTCCGCGGAGATCCGCAAGTGTTCGCGGATTGAAAGCTACTGAAATTATATAGAAATCAGAGAAGAACTGTCAAATCCAGACCACCTTGCCGAAGTCCTTCAGCCCCTCGACCACATGATTCGTGGTCCCCCTGTAGCCGACCTTGAGTTCGGACTCGAGGCCGTAGTGTCCGAGGCACGTGCCGCAGGAGAATATCTCCACACCCATGGACTCTATGTCCCTTATCAGCTGGACCGTCTCGTCGTTTACCGTGGTGAGTCTCACTCCTGCATTGAGGAAGAAGATCATGTCAGGCAGGTCACGCGTGACCTTCATCGTCTCGAGAAAGCCCTTCATGAGGATCCTTCCGATATCCTCGTCTTTTCCGAGGGTGTCGGTTCCGATTATCATCAGCAGGCCCTTGCCTGCCGGCTTCATGTTTCCCCCGCCTCCCCTCGATGCGGATATGCCCGCCGCCTCCTCACGCGCGGCACACGGGTATCCCTTGGTTATCCTTACTGACCAGTAGCCGTCCTTCTTCTCCGTCTCTGCGTGCATACCGCTCTTAGCGGCGAACCTGCCGAGATTGCTCACCGACGCCTCGTTGTCCACGAGCACCTCGACCGTGCCCTCGTCTATCGCATCGAGCGCCTCCTCGGCCAGCACGACGGGCTTGGGGCAGCCGAGCCCCCTGGCATCCACTGTCTTCATCAAGACCTCCATTGCATCGCCGGTGACCTCAGCGTCCCGGCTGTTTCGAAAGCTCCCTCAGCAGTTCTTCGGTCTTCTTCAGGTATTCACCGAACGCAGGCCAGTCCTCGTTCCTGAGAGACTCCCGCGCCTTTTCGAGGCTGTCGAGGGCCTTTCTGCCGAGTTCCCGCCAAGTGAGCCCTTCCATTGCCGGCTCCTCCTTCCCTGGAGGCTCAGGCTCAGGCAGCGAGCCCTTGAAGAGCCGCCTCAGGGCCGACTCGAGGTTGTCCTCCATCACGACGTCCTTGCCGTAGGCTACTATGACCCTCCTCAGCTCCGGCAGCCCCACCCTGTCTGTGGCGACGAGGTAGAGCGGCTGCACATAGATGAGCGAGCGCTCTATGGGGATTACGAGCAGGCTGCCCCTGATAACCTCGGATCCGCTCTGTCCCCAGAGGGTGAGCTGTTGCGATATGTAGGCGTTCTGGTCGATGCGGGCATCCACCTGCCTTGGACCGAAGACCAGCCTGTCCCTCGGGAAGGTGTATACTATGATCTTTCCGTAATCGTCACCATCACTCCTGGCCGCCATCCATGCGGCAAGGTTGTCGCGCTTGGACGGTGTAAACGGCAGCAGGAGCACGAACTCCTCTTCCCTGCCCTCGGGGAGCCTCATCACCACGTAGTAGGGCTCCATCTCCTTGCCCCTGTATACGGGTATCTCCCACAGGTCCTCCTTGTTGTAGAAGACCCTCGGATCGGTCATGTGGAAGAGGGCGAACATCCTCGCCTGGACCCGGAGGAGGCTGCGGGGATAACGGATGTGTTTCCTGAGCCCCTCCGGCATCTCGGACAACGGCCTGAAGAGCGTGGGGAATATCTTCTCGTACGTCCGGATGATGATGTCCTCGCCATCCACGACATAAAAGGAGACGGTCCCGTTGTACGCATCCACCACCACCTTCACCGGATTCCGTATATAGTTGACTCCCCTCTGCAGCGGCTTCGAATAGGGAAGCCTGTCCGTGAACGTGTAGGCGTCTATGATCCAGTAGAGCCTCCCGTCTTCGGAGACGACCATGTAGGGGTCCGAGTCGTAGAGGAGGAAGGGAGCGATGGCGTCCACCCTCTCGATGATGTTTCTGTAGTAGAGTATCCGGCTCTCGGAGGTTATGTCGGTCGAGAGGAATATCTTGAAGTTGCCGAAGTACGCGGCATAGAGCATGCGTTTCAGCACGGACGACAACCTGACGCCGCCCGTGCCGTCGTATACCGTATAGACGTTGCCCTCTGTGGTGGGATAGCTGAACTCCTTCACCTTGGTCTTGACGATCACGTAGTCGTTGGGGCGCTCGCCATAGTATATCTCGGGACGTGTCACCCTGAGGCCGGTCGTCGATACGGGGGGAATGTCCTTGATGAAGAGCTCCGGCAGGCCCTCCCTCGTTATGCCGCTCACAGGCCCCATGGCGAGCCCGATGCCGTGGGTGAAGACGAGCCTCTCGTTTATCCAGGACTTGCCGGGCAGGTCCTCGTAGGAGAGTTCCCGCGGAGAGAGCATCACCTGCGTGTACTCTCCGTCGAGGTCGTAGCGGTCGTTGTCCACATCGACGAACTTGTAGTATGTCCTTATCTGTTGCAGCTGGCTGTACGTCTTGAGCAGCGGCCCCTCGTCCCAGAGGCGTATGTTCCTGATGGTGGAGATATTCTTGTTGATGTCGTTGAAGGTGAGCTCGTCATTCACTTCGAAGGGCTCGGTCCGGATCTTCCCGAGGCCGTAGCCGTACCTGGTGAACCTTATGTGCCGCTCGATATAGGGTCTTTCAAGGACGATCTCATTGGGCGAGACCTTGAAGTTCTGCAGCAGCGAGGGGTACAGTACGACACCGAGGATGTAGACGCCGCCGAGAACGGCCAGCGGAAGCACGGCGGCATAAATCGACCTTCGCGTCACGCCGATGAAGAGGCCCGCTGCAGCGGCGAGCGCTACCGGCGTGATCACGTTCAGCATCAGGAGCCTCGCATTGACGTCCGTGTATGACGCACCGTAGAGCACGCCGTGTTCATTGAAGAGGAGCGCATACCGGTCGAGGTGGAACTTCACGGCGAGGTTGACGATCCAGAGGGAGACCAAAAGTGCAAGGTGCCTCTTGACCCTCCTGTCGACGGTTATCAGGCCCTCGATGTAGGTGATGCCGCCCCTGAGCATGTAGTTGAGCGCTGTGAAGGCCGCACCAGTCAGCAGGAGGACACCCGCGAAGCCGTTCAAGGAGTCGATGAGGGGAAGTCTGAAGAGATAAAAGGAGATGTCCCTGTTGAACACGGGATCCTGCATGCCGGCAGGCTGAGCCCCCATGAAGAGGAGCACCTCCTCCCAGTACCCCGCAGCAGCAGGTACGACTATCAGGGCGGCAAAGACGGACAGGTAGATACCGAGGTGCTTGACCAGCCTGTTGATGTCGAACTTCTTGATTCCGTAGAGTTCCTTTTCTATACTGTATATGCGGCCCTGGGGGAACTCCTGCCTGTTTGCAGCGAGCATGTTCAGCAGGAGGAAGAGGGCTGCAGCCACGCCGGCAGCCGTCCCGGTGAGGACCTTTGCAAGGAAGCCCTTGGTGAAGACCGCCTCGTAACCGACCTCCCTGAAGAAGAGCCAGTCGGTGTAGAAGCCGAGCGATGCGAAAAAAGCCCCTGCCAGGACGAACGCGGCTGCGGCTGCTGCGATCAAGAGGACGTTTCTTTTCATAGGCTATATTATAAAGATGGCCCGGCGGTTTAGTCCATTCCAGCCCGCTCCCCGCAATACCGGATACCGCCGCACCGCTCGACACGGGTTCGGGTACACACGAGATACATTCCGATATCTCCGGTTCAGCCGGCCGCCTACCACCAGGTGAGATCGAAACGGTCGAGGTTCATCACCTTGTTCCAGGCAGCCGCGAAGTCGCGCACGAACTTCTCCCTGTTGTCGTCCTGGGCGTAGAATTCAGCTTGGGCGCGCAACTGTGAGTTGGAGCCGAAGACGAGGTCCACGCGCGTCGCGGTCCACCTGCGCTCGCCTGTCTTGCGGTCATAGGCCTCGTAGAGCCCGGCGTCTCCTGAAACGGGTCTCCACTCCACCGCCATGTCCAGGAGGTTGACGAAAAAGTCGCTGGTGAGCACACCCGGCCGGTCGGTGAATACGCCGTGGGAGGCGCCTCCGTAGTTGGCGCCGAGCACGCGCATTCCGCCGACGAGCACCGTCATCTCCGGCACGGTGAGCGTGAGCAGCTGTGCCTTGTCTACGAGCGCCTGCTCTGCAGGAAAGCCGCATCCAGGCTTCATGTAGTTCCGGAAACCGTCGGCCACCGGCTTTAGGTAGCCGAACGATTCGATGTCGGTCTGTTCCTGAGCGGCGTCGGCACGTCCGGGAGCAAACGGGACCTCCAGCGTGAAGCCGGCGAGCCGGGCGCCCTCTTCGACAGCGGCGTTGCCGCCGAGGACGATGAGGTCGGCAAGGGAGACCCTCTTGCCGTTCACCTGCGTTCTGTTGAATTCGCCCTGTATCCGCTCGAGCGCGGCAAGGACTCTGGCGAGTTGTCCGGGCTGGTTGACTTCCCAGCCCTTCTGCGGTGCCAGCCGGATGCGGGCGCCGTTGGCGCCGCCGCGTTTGTCCGAAGCACGGAAGGTCGAGGCCGCCGACCAGGCGGTGTAGACCAGCTCGGATATGGAAAGCCCGGCATCCAGTATCTGCCTCTTGAGGGTCGCGGCATCCTGCCCGTCGATCAGCGGGTGATCGACCGGAGGCAGCGGATCCTGCCAGATCAGGTCCTCGTGGGGAACCTCGGGACCGAGATAGCGGGCCTTCGGTCCCATGTCGCGATGGGTGAGCTTGAACCACGCGCGTGCGAAGGCGTCTGCCAGCTCGTCGGGCCGGTCCAGGAACCGCCGTGCGATCGGCCCGTAGACGGGATCCATGCGGAGCGCAAGGTCGGTGGTCAGCATGATCGGCTTGTGTCGCCTGTTGGGATCGTGGGCGTCCGGCACCATACCCGCGGTCTCCGGAGCCGTGGGCACCCACTGCCATGCTCCGGCAGGGCTCTTTTCGAGATTCCAGTCGTACTTGAAGAGGATTTCAAGGAAGCTGTTGTCCCACCTCGTGGGGGTCGCAGTCCAGGCACCCTCGAGACCGCTGGTGATGGTGTCGGGGCCCTTGCCGCTCTTGTAGGTGTTCTTCCACCCGAGCCCCTGCTCTTCGAGCGGTGCAGCCTCAGGCTCGGGACCGAGGTGTTTCTGCGGATCAGCAGCGCCGTGGCACTTGCCGAAGGTGTGTCCGCCAACGATGAGGGCAACCGTCTCCTCGTCGTTCATCCCCATGCGCCTGAAACTCCCTCGGATGTCCTCGGCAGCGGCGAGGACATTGGGCTCACCGCCGGGACCTTCAGGGTTGACATAGATCAGGCCCATCTGGACGGCGGCAAGCGGTTTCTCAATCTCACCTCCGCTGATGCGGCGTTCGTCGCCCAGCCACTCCGTCTCCGGTCCCCACTGGATGTCCTCCTCGGGCTCCCAGACGTCCACGCGACCGCCGCCGAAGCCGAAGGTCTTGAAGCCCATGTCCTCCAGGGCGACGTTGCCCGCGAGGATCATCAGGTCGGCCCAAGAGATACTGTTGCCGTATTTCTTCTTGACGGGCCAGAGCAGGCGACGGGCCTTGTCGAGGTTGACGTTGTCCGGCCAACTGTTGACCGGTGCAAAGCGCTGGTTGCCTGTACCCCCGCCGCCGCGGCCGTCCATTATCCGGTATGTACCGGCCGAGTGCCACGCCATGCGAATGAAGAGGGGGCCGTAATGGCCGTAGTCGGCCGGCCACCAGTCGCGGGACTCTGCCATCAGCCTCCGCAGGTCTTCCTTGAGGGCCCCGTAGTCGAGCGCGGCGAACGCCTCCGCGTAATCATAGTCCGCACCGACCGGCTTGAGCGCGTCCGGGTTCTGGTGAAGTATTTTAAGGTTCAGCTGGTCGGGCCACCAGTCTCCGATCGTGCTTCCGCCCAGAGTGGTGTGCCTGAAAAAGGATTCCGTCACCTGGCACTCCTGTTCGTCTCTCATTTCACGCCTCCTGTTTCCCGGGGTCTGTAGTCTGAACAGCATGCCCCGCCGCTTAGAGGCGACAGCCCGCGTGCAGCGTACGAACCTGCAACAGGCCGGACGGGGATGCGTGTCGCCCTATGCCAATACTCTCCTTGCAGGCCTGACATTATACATGGCCTGGTCTTCACACACCTGCAGTTTACCCTCCGGCTGCCGTTCGATCCTCTCGAATTTCAACCCGACGCTGTTGAACAATGAGCTCGCTTCAAGCTTGAGCTGGCGGGCGGCCATCCTGCAATACTCAGGCTCTATTTCGACACCTATGCTGTTCCTGCCGCTTCTCAGTGACGCTATCATGGTCGTCCCTGTTCCGCAGAACGGATCGAGCACTGTATCCTCCACGAAAGAGAACATTCTCACTATTCTCAGCGCCAGCTCAAGAGGAAACGGGGCAGGATGGCTTCTGGTTGAGGCCCCCGGTATATTCCATATCTGCTGGAACCATTCATTAAAATCCTTCTTGCTAATTCTGCTGCGCTCTCTCTGCGTATTGGACGGCCTGCGATATCCACCAGGTTTGCGCTGCATCAGGATAAACTCGATATCATTTTTTATGATGGCGTTCGGCTCATAGGGTTTCCCAAGGAACTTCGAGCCGTTGGCGACCTCATATTTGGCATTCGATATTTTATGCCATATTATAGGATTCAGGTTGTCAAAACCTGTTCTTCTGCATATTACGCAGATGTCTGCATGCAGCGGAAAGACGAGATGACGACCGAAGGCACGCCTGGAGACACACACGTCTCCGACAACGCACACGAGACGACCGCCTGGAACCAACACGCGGTAAACTTCCCCCCATACCCTTTCCAGTTCAGACAAGAACGCCTCATACTGATCAATATGGCCAAGCTGTCCCGGACTGTCCCTGTACTTTTTAAGATTCCAGTACGGCGGAGAGGTGAGCACAAGATGAACGCTCTCGTCTTCAATGAACGAGAGGTCGCGGGCGTCACCGTTGATCAACCTATGAACAGTCGATATCCGCTCCATGATTATGTGAAAGACCTCACGTGAGAGCTTAGAGTTTTGGCAAAACCGGCAAAGGCAAGGTCCGCGGCAGGTTCCCTGTATAAACCCTCTTCACCGCGGGTGCCGTCCGAGACGATAAACGAAGACGAGGTGTAATGGCGCTCCAACACCAGTTTTCGACAAAAAATCTCGTACCTCTTCATGTAGGACGCACCTACAAATTCCGGGAAGACTCTAAAATGAGGCTCTTTCACGCGTACCGGCCTATTGGACGCCTCACAATCCTCCAGCATGAAGAAATACCCGAGAAACGGCTGCCTGCCTCCATTAAATATCCCTTCCCTGTATGCAGTCCATAGGTCTAAGGCACTGCCCATTGCCTCTTCGGTCCTGTTATTAAAGTTGTTGCCGAAGGAAGGACCCACTTGCGACTTTGCTTCAATGGCTGCGACCAAACACCCGTCCTTAATCACGAGCAGGTCCCACTCTTTTGTCGGCCTGAAAAACCCGGGAAGCTCTATGTGGCGCTTATAAAAAATACACTCCTCCGTGATTCCGGACTCCATGACCAACCTTCTAAACAGATCAACAAATCCATCCATCTGTGCTCCTCCGGTCACGGCACTTCTCAAACCGGCATCATTTAAGCCTCTCTCTTTCTGCCTTTCTCGTTGCAGGCGCCGTGTGCGCCAGTAATGAGCGACCGCTTCACCGACATGCCTGTCAATATCATCTATTATAGCCATAAGCGTACACTAATATGTTGAACAACCGCACTCCGGCCACCGTCTTCACCCCGGACAACACGCCGACAATGATGATCTCCCGGATGAAGAAAATACATCGCGCAGAACCTGCCGGAAACCGCCCCGCAACATGATGCTGTTCCGGCAGTCGCTTGCGGAATCGAGCGGCCGGCCGCGGCCGCACCGTCGCCCTGTGGGGATCTCGGGCGGCCCCTTTATGAAGCGGCCTCAGAGCACGACCACTGAGTCGTCACTGCCGTAGGGGTTGGGCCTGTATCGGTCGGCCCACCAGTCGTTTTCCCATCTGGAGGAGTCTATGAGGTAGCGGTAGCAGTACTCGCGCCCGGTCTCGAGTTCCATCGTGATGGTGAAGTCACCGTTCTTCAGCCTCTTCATCACCATTGCCCCCTTGTCCCAGTTGTTGAAATCCCCAACGATGCTGACCTTCCGTGCATCCGGGGCGGCCTCCCTTGGAAGCCTGAAGGTCACCCTGCATGCTGGGCGGCTCTTGAGATACTGCTTCTTGATCCGGGGAACCTCGGGACTCTTCACGGATGCACCGGATGCCTTCTTTCCGGAAGCCGCCGTGGAGTTCCTCGATGACTTGGGCTTCCTGCCCTCCTTAAGAGGTGATCTCCTGAGGTCTTCTCTCTCTTTCTTCATGGCCCCTCCTTAACGTGATGTGAAACTCCCTCTGAACTATTTTGCTACTTGCACATGGATAAATGCAACACCCGCTGCGGCAGGGAAGGCGTTCCCTGCAGGGCATCGGAGACTTGACAAAAACCATGGAATGCAGGATAATTGAACTGTGATGGTGGACCACGTGAAGAGAGCAGCCGCCACAGCGGTCGTGCTGGCGCTGGCGTTGTCAGTGAGCGCCTGCGTGGCCGTGGAAGACAGGCGGGGTCCGTTTCCGCCGCCTCCGGCGCACAGATGCAGGGCGAGGCACGTCTATTACTACTACCCCTCGGCCTTCGTCTACTTCGACGTCGACAGGAGGCTCTACTTCTTTCTCTCCAACGGTGCATGGGTGGCTGCACCGGCACTGCCGCCGACGATCGTCATCAGGCCCGACAGTTACGTGACCATCGAGCTCGACGTCGACAGGCCCTATATATACTTCGACAAGCACAGGAAGAAGTTTCCACCGGGCAAGAAGTACAGAAGGCACAAGAAGGGGCACAGGATGCGCTGAGGGGGCTAAAGACTCCTTCGTGCTCCATGGAGGACTTCCTCGGCCGCGGACCTGTAAAGCCTTCCCTGGTATGTATCAAGCTCTACGAACCTCTCTGAGATGTCCCTCAGTATCTCGTGGCGCCCCTTTCCCCAGAGCGGCGCTATCAACATGCCGTCAGGGGCCGTTGCAAAGACCCTCTGGAGTACGATCGAGGGGGAGAGCCTCTCTATGAACCTCACGACGAAGTCCACGTACTCCTCGTAACCGAAGAGGTGAAACGGGGCCTCGCTGTAGAGTTCCGCAAGCCTGGTATCCCTGACAACCTGGAGCTGATGTATCTTGAGAAACCCCACGGGCAGGGAGGATACGGCGTCGGCCATACCGAGCATCTCCTCTTCGGTCTCGGTCGGGAAACCGGCGATCAGGTGTGCACCGACATGGATACCCCTTCCTGAGGTGAGCTCTACGGCCCTTACGAAGGCGGCATAATCATGGCCCCTGTTGATGAACTCGAGGGTCCTGTCATAGACCGACTGGAGGCCGTATTCAACGAGGATGAAGCTGTCCCTGGCGAGTTCCTCGAGGAGCCCGATCTTTGCCTCATCCACGCAGTCCGGCCGCGTGCCTATGGCGAGACCGACGACGTCGGGCGCCTTAAGCGCCTCCCTGTACATCTCATCGAGCCTCTCCACAGGAGCATGGGTGTTCGTATAGGGCTGAAAATAGACTATGAACTTCTCTGCACCGTACCTCTTCCTGAGGTAGCCGAGGCCGTTGACTATCTGCTCGCTCAGCGGCATTGCGGGACGGCAAGAGGAGGGCCTGAAGCTGTCGTTGTTGCAGTAGATGCACCCGCCGTAGCCGGCGGTCCCGTCCCTGTTTGGGCAGGTGAAACCCGCGTCCACGTTCACCTTGTAGACGGTCAGGCCGAAGAGGGACTTCATGTAGCTGCCGAACGAATTATATCTCTGCATCTACTATATTAACAAAATCCCGCGCAGTACTGTACAGGTCGCCGCTGACGAGTATTCCCGAGGCCACGGCCACAGCCGCGACACCCCGGCGGAGGACCTCCCTCAGGTTCCCGAGGTTGATTCCACCGATGGCGACAACCGGGATGCCGACAGAGGAGACGACGTCGCCGAGGAGTTCCGGCCCTCTCGGCTCTCCGGCATCCTTGGTGGAGGTCCTGAATACCGGCCCGAAGCCGATGTAGTCTGCACCGTTTTGTGCTGCATCAAGGGCCTGATCCATATCGTGCGTGGATATCCCGATGCACTTTCCGCCCATGATCTTCCTTGCAGCCGCCAGTGGGAGGTCGTCCTGGCCGAGATGTACGCCGTCTGCATCCACTGCAAGGGCTATGTCAGCATGGTCGTTGACGGTGAGCACGGCGCCGTACTCCTGCGTCAGCACGCGGAGCCTCTCTGCCGCGAAGAAGATATCCCTCCTGCAGAGACGCTTCTCCCTGTACTGAATCCACCTGACACCGGCATCGAGCACCGCCTTCACCGCATCCTCGACTCCCCCGGCCGACAGGCCTCCGTCCGCTATGAAACAGATGCCGCCGTTCAGCCTATCCCGGCTCCTGCCGCTCAATGCATCCTCCCCCAGCCCGGCCGAGGCTGTCCACACAGTGGAGCAAGGCCGGCTCCATCGAGATGTCACCCGCTACCCGTAGAGGAGGTTCTCGACGAACCTCGTGGTGTAGTCGCCGCGCTGGAAATCCCTGGAGGCGAGCACCCGCTGCTGAAACGGAATGGTCGTCTGGACGCCTTCTATTATGAACTCCCTGAGGGCGCGGCGCATCCGCTCTATGGCCTCTGCACGGTCCCTCCCGGTGACGATCAGCTTTGCGATGAGGGAGTCGTAATTGCTCGGCACCGTCCAACCGCTGTAGGCCGCCGTATCCACCCTCACGCCGGGACCGCCCGGAAGGTAGAGGAACGATATGCGTCCGGGCGATGGGATGAACCTGTTCGGGTCCTCTGCGTTTATCCGGCACTCGATCGCATGGCCGGTCATGTTCACCCTGCTCTGCCTGAACTCGAGCGGATTTCCGGCAGCGAGCTTTATCTGCTCCTTTATGATGTCGATCCCGGTGACGGCCTCCGTAACCGGGTGCTCCACCTGTATGCGGGTGTTTATCTCCATGAAGTAGACGTTACCGTCGAGGTCGACGATGAACTCGAGGGTCCCGACGTTTCTGTACTTGAGGGCCTTTGCCGCCTTAACCGCGTACTCTCCGATCTTCTTGCGGAACCTCTCGGAGATGTTCGGGCCGGGCGATTCCTCTATCAGCTTCTGGTGACGCCTCTGGATCGAGCAGTCCCTCTCGCCGAGGTGCACGGTGTTGCCCTTGTTGTCGGCCAGTATCTGGACCTCGATGTGACGCATCTCGGATATGTACTTCTCGATGTAGAGGTCTCCGCACCCGAACGCCGCGAGGGACTCCCTCTGTGCAGTGTTGAAGGCGCTCTCGATCCCGTCGGCGCTCTCTACGATTCTCATCCCCCTGCCGCCGCCTCCGGCAGAGGCCTTGAGTATCACCGGATAGCCTATTTTGTCGGCTATCTTCCTGGCCGCCTCGGCGCTCTTCACGATGCCGTCGCTGCCGGGTACTACGGGCACGCCCTTCTTCTTCAGTATGTATCTCGCCCTCGCCTTGTCGCCGCCGAGGCGTATGTTCTCGGGCCTCGGGCCTATGAACGTGATGCCGGACTTGCCGCATGCCTCGGCGAACTGCGGATTCTCGGACAGGAAGCCGTACCCCGGATGGATGGCCTCGGAGTCCGTGATCTCGGATGCGCTCAGTATGGCGGGCGTGTGGAGATAACTCTGCTGCGGATTTGCCGGGCCGATACACACGGCCTCGTCAGCGAGTTTCACGTGCATCGATTCCTTGTCCACATCGGAGTAGACCGCAACGGTCTTTATGCCGAGCTCACTGCAGGCCCGTATGATACGAACGGCGATCTCCCCGCGGTTCGCTATGAGGATCTTCTTGAAGAGTTTCATGCCGGGTCTATGAGGAAGAGGGGTTCGCCGTACTCCACGGACTGGCCGTTCTCGACCAGTATTCTCACCACCGTGCCTTCCACCTCGCTCTCGATCTCGTTCATCAGCTTCATCGCCTCGATGATGCAGAGGACCTGCCCCACCTTGACCCTCGAGCCCACCTCGACGAAGGGCTCGGCATCCGGCGAAGGCGCGCTGTAGAAGGTACCCACGATAGGCGAGGTCACGGTAAAGAGGTGGGACGTATCCTCAGGTTCAACCGAAGGCGCTTCAGGGATCGCAACCCTCTTCTCAACCACCTCCACCGACGGTTCCTGCTGCTGCTTCTCCCGCCTGAGCCTTACCTTGACACCCTCCCTTTCGATCTCGATCTCCGATATGTCCGTGTCCTTCAGGAGGTCGATCAGGGCCCTTATCTCGTCCAGGTTCATCCCTTCACCCTCTCTATGTATTCCCCGGTCCGCGTGTCGACCTTGATGACGTCACCCACGTTTATGTGGAAGGGTATCTTGACGCTTGCACCCGTTTCGAGCACGGCCGGCTTGCTGCCTCCCGAGGCCGTGTCTCCCTTGAACCCGGGCTCTGTCTCGACCACCTCGAGTTCGACGAACATGGGCGGCTCGACGGCGATCGGCTCGCCCTTGTAGTAGAGGATGGAGACGTTCATGTTCTCCTTGAGATACCTCTTGGAGTCACCAAGCTGCTCCTCTGTCAAGGGGACCTGCTCATACGTGACGGTATCCATGAAATAATAGAGATCGTCCTGCCTGTAGAGATACTGCATCTCCTTCTCCACCAGCTCCGGCTTCGGCAACTTGTCGCCGGAAGAGAAGGTCTCCTCGATGATCTTGCCCGTCCTGAGGCCTTTCATCTTCGTCCTGACAAAGGCACCGCCCCTGCCCATCTTCACATGCTGAAAGTCCAGTATCTCGTAGGGTTCATCCTTGAATTCTATCTTCGTACCCCGCTTGAAATCACTCGTAGAAATCATCAACTTCCTCCATTGCTGTTTTTTTCAGCCCGACGTGCGGCATCGATCTCAGACGATATCGAGCCTCTTGGGCAGGCGCGTGAGCAGCCTCGGTCCCTTCTCTCCGATATGGACCATGTCCTCGATTCTCACTCCCCCCTTTCCGGGGATGTAGACGCCGGGTTCGATGGTAAAGACCATCCCTTCACCGAGGATATCCTTGCTTATCAATGATATACGAGGAGACTCGTGTATATCAAGCCCGACGCCGTGACCAGTTCCGTGGCCGAAGAAGTCACCGTAGCCGGCCCGTCCTATCAAGTCCCTCGCGGCCCTGTCCACGTCCGCCGCCCTCACCCCTGCGCCGGCCGTCCTGATCGCTGAACGGTTCGCCTTCAGCACGGTATTGTACATCTCCACCTTCCTCTCGGTGTCGGCCCCCCCTCTGACCAGGAGTGTCCTCGTCATGTCGGAAAAATAGCCGTCGGCCTCACCGCCCCAGTCGATGACCACGAGGTCTCCAGGCCCGAGCCTCTTATCCGAGGGTGAGGCATGCGGCAGGGCGGCGTTCTCTCCGGATGCCACTATTATATCAAACGGGATGCGGCTGCAGCCCTTCCTCCTGAGCGACTCCTCGAGCGTGAGGGCGACAGCCCTCTCGGTCACGCCGGCCCTTATGCCGGGCCTTATCTCTGAAAAGGCCTCCTCGGCCCTCCTCACGGCCTTCCTGATCAGCCTGAGCTCTTCCCTCCCCTTCCTCACCCTGAGGTCCTCCACCATCCCCCTTACGGCCCTCAGGGCGAAGTCACCCTTGAGGCCGTGATACAGGCCGTAAGGGGCGCTGAACTCGAACCCGACGGATCGTATGCCGAGGCCCTTCAGGGTCTTCCTCACGTGGCGGAGCAGCGCGCCCGCGGGCACGACGATCTCGCACCCCTTCACCTCACGGCGGGCCTGCTCCCTGTATCTGAAGTCCGTGAAGAAGAAGGCGTCCCCGCCGGTCACGAGCAGCAGCGCCGAAGAGCCGCGGAACCCGGTGAGATACCGGATGTTCTTCAGGTCGCTCACCAGGAAGGCCTTCAGCCGCCGCGCCGAGAGACGCTCCCTTATCTCTTCCATTCTCTCCATGACTTGGCCGCAGACACCCGCAGATCATCAGGTGGAAAGGGATCGAGGATAGGATCGGTTTCCTGAATTGCCCGGGAACGGAATCTCGGGTTACGGCCCTGTGGTGATGCAGGGCTAAAACTCCTTCTCTATCTGCGGTACGGTCGTCCTCAGGACGAACCTCGCCTTGCCGTAGTTGCCGTCGGGTTTCACGACAAGGGCGAGATAGTAATCCCTGTTTATTCTCCTCATGATTATCCCGCAGACCTCGGCGATCAAAAGAAACTCCTTCGCCTGCCCGAGCTGCAGGTCATTGGAGGCCGTCTCGATATCCTTCATCAAGGCTGATGCCTCGGCAGAGAGGACGTTGAAGTCGAGCAGCCTCTCCACCACATACTCCTCGACCGGTATCCCGTCCGAGGCGAGAATCATCGCTGCTACGGCACCATCCACCCTCTCTGTCGCCTCTCTAAGAACTTCCGAAAAATTCATCCCGCCTGTTCTTAAGCCTCTCGTAAAAACCCTCAAGCCGTCCGATAAGAGACCCTGTATCCTTTCCGATCATTTTCAGATAATACTTCAACTCTTCAACCCTCTGTCTCACCCGCCTGTTGTCAGGGTCCGTATCGAGCACCCCGGAGTATATGTCCACGGCCTTCATGTACTGGCCGGCGTCTATGTATCCATCGGCCTCCTTCAGGAGTGCGTCCACCTCCGACGAGGCGGGTCTCTCTGAAGAGTCGGTCAGGCCGTCGAGCATCTCCTCGAAATCGAAGGAGGTTTCCGTCTCGAAAGTCTCCTCCGCCTTGGAGCCGTCCGGCATGGCGAACATCGGTGAGTCACCCGCTGCCGTATCCAATCCCTCGTCGGCGACCAGCTCGGCGAGCTGGCCGTACTCGTCGGTATCGTCAGCACCGGCGGTCTCGGCAACCTCGATCTCGTCGGGAAACTCGAGAGACTCGACGGGCTGGGTACCGAAATAGAGGAGGTCTTCAGGCTCCTCGCCCTCGTCGGGCTCTTCCGCACCGGCTGCCTCTGCTTCGGCAGGCACCTCTTCGGCTCCCGGTCCTTCGGATGCCGGCGCCTCTTCATACCCCTCTTCTGCCATCCGTACCGAACCGCTGAGTGCCTCGAGCCTCTCCCGGGCCTCCTCGTCTCTGGGGTTCAGCTCAAGGATCTTCTGGAGAGAGGCGGCCGCCTTCTCGTTGTCTCCGGACGAACTGTATATCTCGGCGAGCTTCTTGTGTGCGAAGAGGTTGTCGGGAACGGTCGCGATCACCTTCTCGAACTCCTCCTGTGCCCTCTTCCCGTCACCCATCTCGAGGTATATCTTTCCGAGAGCCACCCTCGCCGTAGTGTAAGAGGGCTGCTTCTGGAGCTCTTTCAGGAGCACCTCGATGGCTTCATCATACATGCCCGCCTTGCGGTACTCCTCGGCAAGCGGCACAAAGAGCTTGGACCCCGGGTCCTTGTCCAGCCTCGCCTTCAGTTTTTCTATGTCATCCAGTGCCATAAAGGTATCCCGTCACTCGGCTCTCGGGCACAGCACACGTATATAACCATTATATTGCCTGCTTACAGATGATGTCAACAATTTTCAGCAGCGCGTGTTCCCGGCTTTGAGAGCTCGAGGCAGCGGTCGAAAACGACATCCGCGCAGGCATCCTTGCTCATCAGGGGATAATCGGTGATGCCCTCTCTGTCTATGATGCTGATCTTGTTGGTGTCGGAATCGAACCCGGCCCCTTCCGCGGTCACGTCATTGAACACGACGAAGTCCATCCCCTTCTCGTCGAGCTTTCTCCTCGCCTTTGCGATTTCGGGACCTGTCTCTGCAGAGAATCCCACGACAAGCCGCGGCCTCTTCCGGCTTCCGGATACGGCCTTCACGATATCCGGCGCAGGCCTCAGCCTGAGGACCAGGGAGTCCTGCTTCTGCATCTTTACGGCCGAGTATTCGTCCGGTATGAAGTCTGCCACTGCTGCAGCCATTACGAGTATGTCAGCGCCTTCGATGTGTCTCTCAACGGCATCGAGCATCTCTTCGGACCTCTCCACCCTCACCACCTTTGCACCCGGCGGCGGATCGATGCCGACCGGACCGCTGATCAGCGTCACATCCGCTCCCCGCCTCAAGGCAGCCGAGGCGAGGGCATAGCCCATCTTGCCCGAAGACCGGTTCGAGATGAAGCGGACGGGATCGATGTACTCCCTCGTCGGCCCCGCGGTCACGAGCACGTTGAGCCCTGAGAGGTCCTTTCCGCGCAGGCAGCCCTTTGCAGCCTCGATGATGCGGCCGATCCCGGCCATCCTGCCCACGCCGTGCTCACCGCAGGCGAGCTCGCCCTCTTCAGGCTCCACCTCGTGCAGCCCCATACTCCTCAGTGTCCTTATGTTTCTCCGGACAGCCGGGTGGGCATACATCCTCCAGTTCATGGCCGGGGCGAAGACCACGGGGCCGTCGAAGGCGAGGAATACGAGGGAGACCATGTCGTCGGCTACGCCGGCGGCGAGTTTTCCTATCATGTTGGCCGTAGCCGGTGCTATCACGAGGATGTCGGCGCTTGCCGGAAGGTTTATGTGGGCCATCGGTTCAGAGAAGACATCCGTGTGGACCTTGTTGCCCGACAGGCTCTCGAACGTGAGGGGGGAGACGAAGCGTTGCGACGCCCCGGTCATCACGACCGTGACGTCGGCTCCTTCGGACTTGAATCTTCTTACGAGTTCTGCGGCCTTGTAGACGGCGACACCGCCCGTGACCGCAAGTATGACGCGCCTATTCTTCAGACTCGAAGGGCTCATTCGGCTTTCCGGATCCCTCCACGGCCTCTTTCTCGTGAATGTAGATCTTGAGGTCCTTCTCGAGCTCCGAGAGGTCCTCTGTCTCGGCCTCGCGCTTCTTCTCCTCGATCAGCCTGTGGAAATCGATCTTCTTAGCCTCTTCCCTCGCCCTCAGGGCCTCCTCACCCGTGACGAACTCCAGGACACCCTGGACCGCCTCTTCGATGGCTATGGTGGTCACCTTCTTGGACCTTGTCGGTATCTTCGGCTTGCTTCCGCCGAATATCAGGTCCTTCGCCCTCTGTGAAGCGATATTTACGAGCCTGAACCTGCCGTCAATCTTGTCGCGGTCGTACTCGACCGGCAGTGAAACAATATCCATCACTTACACCTCTCTCCTCTCGATGTATCGATACGCGCGCACCACGCCGCGGCCCTGAAGCAGGGCCGGGGTGATCACGACACGTCTCCTTTCAGCCCGAACGTCTGCTTGACCCATCCGTGGTCGATGCGGCTGATATGGAGTCTCTTTGCCTGGACCACGGAGCCGAGCTCGTTGAGTGCCACGTCGAGCCTGTCATTTACTATAACATAATCATAGAGCCTGTAGTCACTTATCTCTTCCCTCGCCCTGTCGAGCCTGCGGGCTATCACCTGTTCGCTGTCTGTCTTCCGCGACCTCAGCCTCTCGCTGAGCGCCTCCAGGGACGGCGGCAGGACGAAGACGAAGGTGGCATCGACCCCCCTCTGTCTTATCTGTGCCGCCCCCTGCGTGTCTATGTCGAGGATCACGTCGACACCCTCTTGGATGATCTCGAAGAGCTTGGTCCTCGAGGTCCCGTAGAGGTTGCCGTGAACCTCCGCCCACTCGAGGAATTCACCGGAGCCTACCATACGCATGAAGGCATCCTCGTCGACGAAGAAGTAGTCCTTGCCGTCCACTTCGCCTTCCCGGGGTTTTCTCGTGGTGTAGGAAACGGAGTGGACTAAACGGGGCACGATGTCGGTGAGCCTCCTGCAGAGGGTCGTCTTTCCTGCTCCCGAGGGAGCCGAGACTATGAAGATCGAGCCCTTCATTCCTCGGCGTCTTTCTCTGCTGACGGAGCCTCCTTGCCGAAGAACCTCTGGGTGATGGTCTCCGGCTGCAGGGCCGACAGGATCACGTGATCGCTGTCGGTCACTATTATGGATCGGGTCCGCCTGCCCTCAGTCGCGTCGACCAGCTTTCCCCTCTTCTTCGCCTCGTCCCTCAAGCGCTTCATCGGTGCAGAACCGGGCGTCACTATCGCTATCACCCTCGACGACGAGACCATGTTGCCGAAACCTATATTGACAAGCACGGCCATTGAATCCCTTCTCATCATTCCTCCACTCTTTGTTGTTACTGTAAGTTCTGGACCTGCTCCTTCATCTTCTCGACCTCCGTCTTCATCTGGATGACGAGATCCGAGACCCTGTATTCACTGCTCTTCGACCCGATGGTGTTTATCTCCCTCAGGAGCTCCTGGAGCAGGAAGTCGAGCTTCCTGCCTATTGTACCACCTTCGGAGATGATTTTTCTCAGCTGGGATATATGGCTCTGAACCCTCGTGAGCTCCTCGGAGACATCGGCCTTCTCGGAGAGGAAGGCCGCCTCCTGGAGCAGCCTTGCCTCGTCTATGGCCGCCTCGCTCAGCAGCTCCGATATCCGCTCCCTCAAACGCGCACAGGTCTTCTCGAGTGTCCCTTCGACCTCAGACCTCACCGCATCGAGTATCCTCTCCAGCGCCTCAACCGTCGAGAGGATGTCCTCGGCAAGGTGTTCGCCCTCCCTCCGCCTCATCAGGGCAAGCCTGTCCAGGGCGGTCTCAAAGACACGGAACAGGTCTTCGGGGTTGTATTCGGGCTCCTCCCTGAAGAGGCTCTCCCTGAACCAGAAGAGGTGGTCGAGGGTGGGGCCTTCCTCGATGCCGAGGTCCTGCTGCAGCCCCTTTAGGGCATGGAAGAGGTTTCCGGCCAGAGTCCGGTTGATACAGAGCCTCACGTCCGCCTTGTCAGTGAGTGCGATAGTGACGTCGAACCTCCCCCTCGAGAAGCGCTCCCTTATCATGTTCCTGAGGGTTATCTCGTAGGGGTTGATGAAGACTGGTATCCTGAACCTCGGCTCCAGATACCTGTGGTTCACGGAGCGGACCTCCACCCTTATGCCTCCCGCCTCAGCCTGTCCGAATCCTGTCATGCTCTGTATATTCATCTCTCAAGCACCGATAGATACCCGCCCGACGGCCGCCGTCCCGCCCCTGTCTTACTGAGAAGACAGGAACCGCACGGCATCATCCATGTCGATCTCGCCCTGGAGGCCGTCGGACAGCCTCTTGTAGCGCACGGCCCCTCTTGCCAGTTCATCTTCGCCGAGGATGAAGACATATGCCGCCCTGAGCCTGTCAGCCCTCTTGAACTGACTCCTCAGAGACGCCCCCGAGTAGTCCAGTTCAGCCCATATCCCCGATCCCCTCATCTCGGAAGCGAGCTTGTAAGCCGCCGCCTCGGCATCGGCTCCGATGACGGCGAGGTAGACCGAGGGAGCCGGCTCCTCGACACCATGGCGGTCCCTGATGAGCATGGTGAGACGCTCCATGCCTATGGCAAAGCCTATACCCGGCACGGCCGGGCCTCCGAACTCCTCAACAAGCCGGTCGTACCTGCCCCCTGCGGCAACGGCACTCTGCGCACCGAGGGATTCCGTGGTGACCTCGAAGGTCGTCCTCGTGTAGTAGTCGAGCCCCCTGACCATGCCGGGATTCACCCTGTAGGGGATGCCGAGCGACTCGAGGTGACCCCTTAGGGCTTCGAAGTGCCCGCGGCAGTCCGAGCACAGGTAATCGATTATCCGCGGCGCCTCCTCTTTCATCGCCGAGCATCCCTTCGCCTTGCAGTCGAGCACCCTCAGGGGGTTGACCTCGTAGCGCCTCCTGCAGTCCGTACAGAGGGTGTCCACGCGGCCGCTCAGGAAATCCACCATTGCCTCCCTGTAGGCAGGACGGCACGCATCACAGCCGATGGAGTTGATCTCGAAACCGAGGTCCTCCACGCCGACCCTCTCGAGAAACCGCCTCAGCATATCGAGCACCTCGGCATCCATTCTCGGGTCGTCCTCACCGAACGCCTCGACCCCTATCTGGTGGAACTGCCTGAACCTTCCGCGCTGAGGCCTCTCGTACCGGAACATCGGGCCGATATAGTAGTACTTCTGGGGCGAGGGCAGGCGGTAGAGGTGGTTCTCCACATAGGCCCTGACGACCGGAGCAGTGCCTTCAGGCCTCAGCGTAATGCTCCTGCCGGCCCTGTCATTGAATGTGTACATCTCCTTCTCGACGATATCCGTGGTCTCGCCTATGCTCCTGGTGAAGACCTCCGTAAACTCCATGACCGGGGTCCTGATCTCCTTGTAGCCGAAGGGGGCGAAGACCTGACGTGCCGCGGACTCGACCTCCTGCCACACGTAGACATCAGGAGGCAGTATGTCCTGGACCCCCTTAATCGCTCTGAACTTCACTCTCCACCGACCCCGCTGCAGGCTCCTCCTCGGAATCCCTCAGTTCGTCGAACTCGAGCATCCTGACGTGACTCTCTATGAGCCTCCGCAGCTCCTCCTTGAAGTGCCTGCGTATACCCTTGAGGTCCACTATATCCTCGTGTATCTTCACGACCTTCTCCTGAGCCTCCTTTATGATCGAGTCCGCCTTGAGTTCCGCCTCCCTCAGGATCAGCTCCGCCTCCTTCCGTGCATTCGTCTTGTAGTCCTCGACCATCTGCTGCGCAGTCATGAGAGTCTCCCGCAGGGTGTTCTCCATCTCCTTGAACTCCTGCAGCTGGGCCTCTGCCTTGTGCTGCTGTTCCTTCAGGGAGGCATTCTCCCTCAGGAGGTCCTCCATCTCCTCGCGGACCACCTCGAGGAACGCATAGACCTCCTCGACATCGAATCCCCTGAACTTGACAGGGAACTGCTTCTGCTGAATATCAAGGGGTGTAATTCTCATGACAGGCCTCCTTTCAGTCTGTATCCGATTTCTATAAGGCTCCTCACAATGAAGTATCTGGCAAAGACTATGCCGAGTATCACTATCAGGGGCGAGAAGTCGATGCCCCCGTAAACGCCGAGCCGCCTCCTTATGGGGCTGAGGACCGGCTCGGTGACCCTGTGTAGGAACCTGACGATCGGATTGTACGGGTCGGGGTTGACCCAGCTTATGAGGGCCGCGACGATTATCACCCACATATAGAGACTGAGAAGAATGTCAATGACGTTGCCGGCCGCTATGAAGAGATTTCCGATGATAAACATCTATCGCCTCCTGCTCAACTCCCCGGCCCGCCTTGCGGCAGCCTCGACGGCTTCCTGCAGGGCGGCCTTCACGGAGTTCCTGTCGAGCCTGTAGAGCCCCTCTGCGGTGGTACCGCCCGGAGAGGTGACCATCTGTTTCAGTCCTGCGGTCGTCCGCCCCTCTCTCAGCATCCTTATCGTTCCCGCCGCCG
Organism: Nitrospirota bacterium; assembly: GCA_011051565.1. GTDB lineage: Bacteria > Nitrospirota > Thermodesulfovibrionia > Thermodesulfovibrionales > JdFR-85 > BMS3Bbin07. The sequence continues at coordinate 27,812 of DRKX01000087.1, forward strand.
TCTGCAGCGTGAGCACGAGGGCGTCGGAAGCGCTCAGGCCCATCCTCACCCCGGCCTCCGCCATCGCTTCCACGAAGTAGGCGAAGAAGGCGGGGCCGCTCCCGCTCAGGGCCGTCACAGCGTCCATCTTGTCCTCGTCCAGCACGAGCACCTCTCCGACTGCCCTGAACATCTCCACCACGGTCTCTATGTCCTCTTTTCCGACACCGCTCATCGGAGATACGACGCTCATCCCCTCACCAACGAACGCCGGTGCGTTCGGCATGACCCTGATCAGCCTTCCCGTGCCGAGCTGCTCGGACAGGTAGTCGAGCCTCACGCCTGCAGCGATAGACACGAAGAGGTGCCGGCCGGTCACCGCCTCTCTCACCTCGGCGGCGACATCCGTGACGTCTCCTGGCTTAACGGCAAGGACGACGACGTCCGCAGAGGAGAGCACATCCCTGTTGCCGAAAGCGGTCTTCACCCGGTATCTCTCCTTCAGGTAATCCAGCCTCTCCCTGCTCTTGTCGGATACGATGATCTCCTCGCCGGTCACGGCGAGGAGCCCGTTTATTATCGCCTCCGCCATACTGCCGCCGCCGATGAAACCGATCATCCGTAATTCCTCCTTCCGAAAACAGCCGTCCCGACCCTCACGATGGTGGCCCCCTCCTCCACTGCGACCTCGAAATCGCCTGACATGCCCATCGAGAGCTCGGGGAGCCGGAAGCCCTCTGCCTCGGCTTCGTCCCTGATCTCGCGGAGCCTCCTGAAGTAGGGCCTCGCATCCTCCGGCGTCTCAAGCAGCGGCGGTATGGTCATCAGTCCCTCAACCACAATGTTGTTCAGACTCCCGACACCTTCGAGCAGTGCCGACAGTCTCTCCGGGCTCACACCAGCCCTCGCTTCGCCGCCGCCGAGCTTCACCTGCACGAGGACCCTCTGAACCTTTCCGGCCTCTGACGCGTAACGGTCCAGTCTCCGGGCGATGTCGAGTGAATCCACAGACTGTATCATATCGAAGAGCCGAACTGCAAGCCTCGCCTTGTTGCTCTGGAGCCTGCCGATCATATGCCACGAGACCGTTTCGGGCAGGTCTCCGGCCAGGGCCGAAACCTTGTCCCTCGCCTCCTGCACCCGGCTCTCACCAAGGAGCCTCACCCCTGCATCGACGGCCTCCCTGACCGATGCAGCCGAGACCGTCTTCGTGACCGCAACGAGCTTAACCGCCGACGGGTCCCGTCCCGCCCTCATTGCAGCATGCGAGATCCTCTTGTATACGCTGCTGATGGATTCGATAATTCCGCCAGACATTTAGGAATCGAAGGCCCGGTCAGCCACAGGGTTTCAGAGAGAGTGATCCGCCCTCCCGGCATCCGACGGCAGGCCGGATCGGTGCTCTGCATGCTCTCGTCTCTTGATTCGATATTCTATCATAAAAGCAAACAATTCAGCTCCCGTGTCTCAGCACCCGAGAATACACCACCCATATGAGGATGAAGGATCCTATGCCCGAGGCGTTCGCAGCTATGTCCCCGAGGCTGAAGTCACGGTATGGGAGAAAGTACTGTACGAACTCTATGGCGATGCCGTAAAGAAAGACCGCGATACCGGAGGCGATGATGAAGGAGAACTTCTCCTTTCTGAAGGCGCAATAGCATAGGAGCGCGGTTACGAAGTAGGAGACGAAGTGTGCCAGCTTGTCCGATACGGTGACCGCACTGTTCGGTGCAGGCACGACCGACAGAACGCCGATCAGCGCGATCCACAGAAAGAAGGCCGCCTTATATGCCGACTTCCAGCTCACACATAAAGTATACACCTTTTTATCGTCGACTTTTCAATCTTTGCGGGTTCCGTCTCGGGCGGCGCCGAAACTCCTTGGCAATAAGCAGCCGGACGTAATATAATATCAGTATGAAGAAGACACTGGCAGGCTTACTCATTGTGACGGGCTTCTTTCTCATCTTCTATCTGAACAGCCTCTTTGGAAGAGAAAACCCGCCCGACTTCCCCGGGCACCCCGTTGCGCTTCCCCTTCCCGAGATCACGGAGATAGCCGGAGTGGTCAGGAAAGGGGAGACGCTCTCCGACATCTTCAAGCGGCACGAACTCGACATGCAGACGCTTTACAAGCTGACAGAGGCGTCGAAAGGGGTCTACAACCTGATCAATGTGAGGCCAAACCGTTCTTACGTGATAAACACCCTCAGGATGGACGGTGCCGACAAGGACGAGATAAAGAACTTCAGGTATTCGATCGACGACTCATACTACCTGAAGATAATCAAAGGCCCCGAAGGCTTCACCGCTGAGAAGGTGAGGGTCGACTACGAGAGGCGCAGGTCTTTGATAACCGGCACCATAAGGGACAACCTGATCAACTCCATCGGCAACGACAGGGAGCACATGAAGATCGCCTTCGACCTCGCAGAGATATTCGAGTCGAGCATCGACTTCGTCACCGAGCTGAGGAAGGGTGACAGCTACAGGCTGCTCGTGGAGGAACTCTGGCTCAACGGGGTCTTCAAGGGATACGGCAAGATATTAGCGGCGGAATTCGTAAACAACGGAAAGACCTACGACGCCTACAGGTTTGAAGTGGACGGCAGGCCCGGCTACTACGACGGCAGCGGCAGGTCGCTGAAGAAGGCGCTCATGCGAGCGCCGCTCAGGTTCAGATACATAAGTTCCGGCTTCACCTACAGGAGGAAACATCCCATACTGAAAACCTACAGGGCCCACCGCGGCATCGACTATGCCGCGCCGCGCGGGACCCCTGTCTCAGCCGCAGGCGACGGCGTCGTCAAGTTCGCGGGTCGGCGCGGCGGATACGGCAAGCTCGTCATAATAAGGCACCCGAACGGTTACGAGACATACTACGGCCATCTGTCGAGAATAAAGAGGGGCATGAGAAGGGGGAAGAAGGTCAGCCAGGGCGACATAATCGCATATGTCGGCAGCACCGGGCTCTCCACCGGACCCCACCTCCACTACAGCATAAAGCGCTACGGCAAGTTCCTGAATCCGCTGAAGATCGAGCTGCCGAGGAACCGGACGGTCCCTGCCGGAGCCCTTCCGGCATTCAAGGATCGGGTCGAGAGTCTCAGGGCCGAGCTGAGACGAGGCGGCGGCATCGAGAGGCTTGCACGGCGCTGAGAGGAACGCTAAAGGTTTTCATCGAATATCCTTCCGAACTCCCTGTGCATCTTTCGAAAGACCTCGAGCATCGAGGGGTCGAAATGCCCCGGCATGGTCCGGCCGTCCCCTGAGGTGATGATACGGTAGGCCTCCTCGTGGCTGAGCCCGCTCTTGTACGGCCTCGACGACCTCAGCGCGTCGTACTGGTCGACGAGCATCACGATCCTGCCCTCGACGGGGATGTCCTCGCCCTTGAGCCTTCTCGGGTAACCGGTCCCGTCCCATCTCTCGTGGTGGTTGAGCGCAATCGAGGCCCCCATCTGGATGACCGGATAAGAGGAGCCCTTCAGTATCTCGTACCCGATGCTCGCATGCCGCATGGCGATGGTGAATTCTTCAGCCGTGAGCTTCCCGGGTTTGAGAAGTATGCCGTCGGGTATGCCTATCTTTCCGACGTCGTGCATGGGGCTTGCATACGTTATGTTTTCGATGAAATCAAGCGGCATCTTGAGCGCCTCGGCCAATAGCCTCGAATAGAGGCTTATCCTCCGTATATGGCTGGCCGTGTCTTCGTCCCTGTACTCCGCCGCCACGGTGAGTCTCTCTATTATCTCCTTGCTTGCAGCCTTAATCTTCTGGAGGGCCTCGCGGAGTTCCGCCGTCCTTTCCACGACGGTGTTCTCGAGCCTCTTGTTGTACTCCTTCTGGAGCCGCAGCCCCTCACAATAATTGAGGGCCTTCTTGACCGCGTGAAGCACGTATTCGAGATTGAAGGGTTTGATTATGAAGTCATGTGCTCCGTGCTTCAGGGCCTCGATGGAGAGCTCGAGGTCGGGATAGGCGGTCAGCAGTATGACCGGGAGGTCCGGAACCTTGAAGTGTATCTTCTTCAGCAGTGCAAGGCCGTCCATCTCCGGCATCAGTATGTCGGAGAGGACGAGGTCGAAGGTCTTCTTCGAGACGAGGTCGAGGGCCTCCTCCGGGCTGCCGGTGTCGACGACCTCATAGCCGACATCCTTGAGCAGGGTCACAAGCACGTCCCTTACGGCTGCATCGTCGTCCACCACCAGGATCGAATACTCATTGTTCTTTTTCACTGCTGTCGAGGACCTCTCTAACCTTTCTTACAAGTGTAACAGGTCTGAATGGTTTTGTGAGGAAACCGACGCCCTCATCAAGTATGAAGTTCTGGATGGTATTTATGGTATAACCGCTTATGAAGATCACCTTCCCCCTGAACCCGAGCATCTTCGCCTTTTCGTAAACCTCCTTGCCGCCCTCCTTCGGCATGACCACGTCGAGTATCATGAGGTCGAGTTCGGCCGACCTCTCCTTCAGGAGGTTCATCGCCTCCTCACCGTCCCGCGCGACAAAGACCGTATAGCCGTACTCCTCCAGGGTCTCCTTGATCGTCTCGCGGACGTTGGTCTCATCCTCGGCCAGGAGCACGGTCTCTGAGCCGCCCCTTATCGGCGTCTCCGACGTGTGAGTTATGTCGACCGGCTTCGACTCTGTTACGGGCAGATAGACCTTGAAGGTCGTTCCCCTCCCCCTCTCGGAATAGACATGTATGAAGCCGTTGTGTTGTTTTATGATACCATAAACCGTGGAGAGGCCAAGGCCCGTGCCCTTGCCGATGCCCTTGGTCGTAAAGAAGGGTTCGAATATGTGTTCCCTCACCTCAGGGGTCATGCCCTCACCGGTGTCGCTTATGGCGAGGCAGACGAACCCACCGCCCTTGTTGACCCACGAGTGCCTCTCGATGTAGGCCTCGTCGAATGCGACCTCGAAGGTCTCTATTATCAGCTTTCCGCCGTCCGACATGGCGTCCCTCGCATTCGTGGCGAGGTTTATTATCACCTGCTCCATCTGACCCTGGTCCACCATTACGGCCTTAGTGTCCCTGAGGTCTATGACGAACTCGATATTCTCGGGTATGACACGCCTCAGTATCTTCTCGAAATCCCTGATTATGTCCCTGAGATAGACCGGCTGAGGCTGGAGCAGCTGCCTGCGGCTGAAGGCGAGAAGGCCGTGCGTGAGGTTCGCAGCCCTCTCCGAGGCCTTCAGTATCTGATCCACGTGCTTCTTGAGGTCTCCGTCCTTCAGCTTCATGTTGAGGAGCGAAGCGTATCCTGTTATGGCCATGAGGATGTTGTTGAAGTCATGCGCGATCCCGCCTGCCAGAAGGCCTATCGATTCGAGTTTCTGAGACTGTCTGAGCTGTTCTTCGAGCCGCTTCTTCTCGGCGATATCGAGCAGCATGCCTATTACGGCAGGCCTGCCGTTGAAGAGGGTCGCAGCACCGTACACCTCGACATCGAAGACCTCGTTGTCGGCCCTTACGGCCTTCAGCACATAGTTTACCGGCCCGGTCTCTCCTTTGCGGCGCCTACGGTGCGGCTCCTCGACGATCGGCCATTCGGACGACTGTGTGAGGTCCGCCGGGCCCTTCTTGTCGATTATCTCCTCCGGAGAACCGTATCCGAATATCTCGCAGAACCTCGGATTGACGTACCTGAAGAGACCGTCCTGTATGAGGTAGACCCCTGCAAGGGAGTGCTCGACGAGGGACCGGAACTTTATCTCGGACTCCTGCAGAGCTCTGTCCTTTGTCTTGAGCTCCACGTAATGTCTCTGGAGTATGTAGACGGCGTATGAGAGGGCGAGGGCCATGAAGGGTAGACCCACGAGGATGGGCCACTGCCACCTGTGCGTGACCCTGTAAAGTCTCATCAGCCTCTCAGTCGGCCACATCCTTATGGTAAGGGAGAGGCCCGAGATGCCGACGACGTCCTCCGCCACGCTGCCGCCGGAGAGCATCCTGCGGTCGCCGCTCCAGACTCCCCGGGGCTCCACGCCCGATGAGTAGATCACCCGCCCGTCCTGCAGGACCATGAAGTCGACATCGAGCTTGTCCGAGACAGAGGAGTCTATCAGCGAGAGAATCTCGAAAACACCGCTCACGTATCCGCTTATCTCCCCCTTCCTGTCCACCACGGGGTAATAGACGGCCACAAGGGGTTTGCTGCCTTCCGACTCGATAACCGGCGTTATGCTGAAAGAGCGGTGTTTCTCGGCCTTCAGGACCGCTTCCTCTGCATACTCTCCGAGCATTCCGGCCCTGAAACCATTGCCTTCGGAGGGATATGCCCAGAGGATCGTACCGTCCTTCCTCACCCAGTTGATGGACTGGAATCCCTTGAAGGTCCTGTACATCGGATCGGAGATCATGATGAACATCTCCTTCATCTCCTCAACCGAATCCCCCCTCCATACATGGCCCTGCAGGTGCTCTGAGAGCGCCTGCATGGCGAGCACCCTCGTCTTGATCGTCTCGGTGAGCTTCACCCTCGCCCCTTCGAGCAGGGAGAGGACATGCCTTCTCAGCATCTCGTCGTTGTGTTTCTTTCCGGAGTAGCATAGGAGGGCAAGCAGCAGGGCGGTGAAGAGGAGGACAAAAAGCGGGAGCAACCTGTTAATGTATTTCATCAGCACATTACCCCCCCGGGGAGGCGGACACATATGCGCAAGGGCGCCGAATCAAAAGCAAAAACCGAAGGAATCCTCAAAAATATTATACCACTTTCCCTTGCAGTTTTCAGTTCAATCCCTCACGTGCGTCCGGTCGACTTCAACACCTATGATCGAGACACCGGCCTCGTCCGCCTCGGAGACCACATCCCTGCGCTGCAGGATCAGGGCCTTTCCGGCCTCCACGGCCAGGACAGACGCCTTCACCTCTACGAGCGCCCTGAGGGTGTCGAGCCCCACCACTGGGACGTCGTAACGCATGTCCTGCTGGGGCTTGCTCACCTTCACCACGACGGCCCCGGCACCCGCAAGCCTCCCCCCGCGCCGGATCGCCTCGTCCGTACCCTCTATGGCCTCGACCGCCATCACGGCGCGGCCCTTGACCACCACGGTCTGGCCTATGTCGACCCTGCCGATCTCCTTGGCGATGCGGAGGCCGAAGGAGACATCCTTCTCCTCGTCCGGGGTGAGCCTGCGCCTGGTGAGGAGTCCCGCCGGCATGAGCATGTCGGCAGCGAACTCCGTCGTCCTCATTACCCGAATGCCCTCGGACTCTATCTCGTCCGTGATGGCCTGAAGTATGGTGTCGTCCTTTCTGTCCTTCAGTGTAAAGAGCAGCTTTACGGCCCTCATGTCGGGAATGAGCTTCCCCTCGTAGATGAGACTCTTGGACACCTTGCCGGCCATCACGGCCTCCTGCACGCCGGATGACTTCAGCGCAGCGATTATCTCGCCGAGCTTGGCCACGTTGACTCTCTTCACCTCGTCGGCACAGCCGTCCATGGGATCGGCGATGGGATCGAGGGCGATCATAACGACATGATAGCCCCGCCTCCTTGCCTCTCCGGCAAGGAGGCGGGGAAGTTCGCCCTTTCCGGATATGATACCGAGTCTTTTCATTTCGTCTCTTCCTGAAATCGAGCTGTCTACAAGTGATCCTCGGCCGCCGTCGAGCCGGCCGCCGTTACGGATTCGCGTAACGCCCCGGGTTTCAGGATGCGCCCCTCCCGCGGGACTTTCCGCCTGGCCTGCAGATTCCCCGCGTGTTTGCGTTGATGAACTCGACCAGGTGGGCGATCTCATCCGTATACGGAAGTTCTTCCTGTACCTTCTTCAATGCCTCCTTGAGGGGCAGCCCTTCCCTGAAGAGTATCTGGTATGCCCGCTTGAGCTCGGAGAGCGTCTCCTGGGAGAATCCGTGCCTCTTGAGGCCCACGGTGTTGAGCCCGTAGAGCCTCAGCCTGGAACCGAGCGCAGAGGCGACCGTGTATGGAGGCACGTCCTGTGTGACGCCGCTGAAACCACCCACCATTGCATATGCTCCTATACGGTTGAACTGGTGCACGGCCACGATTCCGCCGATTACGGCGCAGTCCTCAACCTTGACGTGCCCTGCGAGCGTGACCGCATTCGCCATGACGGTCTTGTTGCCGACGCTGCAGTCGTGAGCGATATGGACATAGGCCATGAGGAAGTTGTCGTCACCGATGACCGTATACCCGTCTCCTCCCACGGAGCCGCGGTGTATCGATATGTATTCACGGATGATGTTCCGGCTGCCGATCCTCACGCCGGTGGGCTCGCCGCCGTACTTCACGTCCTGGGGCGGGAGACCGATCGTCGTGAAGGGATAGACCGTACAGGCCTCTCCGATCTCGGCGTCGCCGTCGATCACCACGTTGTTCATCAGCCTCACGCCCCTCCTTATCTTCACGTTACCGCCTATTATGCAGTACGGCCCGATCGAGACATCGCTGTCTATCTCAGCCCCGTCATGGACTATGGCCGTAGGATGTATCTCAGACATAAAACATCTCCTCTTCTTGGATTTCTCCGCTCAAGCCCACGGGAAAAGAGCGCCTGCACTACAGTTCCTTGTCGGTGACCATGGCGGTGAACTCGGCCTCGGCCACGAGCTTGTCCCCCACGTGGGCGGTGCCCGAGAACCTCCAGATCGTCCCGCGACCTCTCAGCACATTGACCTCGAGCCTCAACTGGTCTCCCGGCACCACCGGTTTTCTGAACTTCGCCTTCTCGATACTGAGGAAATAAGTGGCCTTGCCCTCTGCACCCGACTTGAAGGCGAGCACTCCCGACAGCTGAGCCAGGGCCTCGACGATGAGCACGCCGGGCATTATCGGGTTTCCGGGGAAGTGCCCCTGGAAGAATGCTTCGTTCATGGTGAGGTTCTTGATCCCCACGGCCCGCTTGCCGTCCTCGACCTCGGTAACCCTGTCGATCATCAGGAAGGGATACCTGTGGGGAAGGGCCTTCATAATCTCCTTGACGTCAATCATCCCCGCCTCCTTTCTCGGAACCGCTTATTTTCTCCTCCAATTCCCTTATCTTCTTCTGCATTTCAGGGAGCCTCTCGTACAGGGCCCTCGTCTTGAGCCACTTGATGTGAGGCATGACAGGTATGCCGGAGTAAACCCCCTTGCGGAGGCGACCGTGCACTCCAGACTTGGCGCCGACGATGCAACCATCCTCTATGTTCACGTGGTCTGCGACACCTACCTGTCCGGCAAGGGTGACGCGGTCGCCTATCTCGGTGCTCCCGCCAATACCGACCTGGGCGACTATGATGCAGTGCTTTCCGATCCTCACGTTGTGCCCCACCTGGACCAGGTTGTCGATCTTGGTGCCCTCCCCTATACGCGTGTTACCCGTCGTCGCCCTGTCAATGGTGACGGCGGCTCCGATCTCCACGTCATCCTCGACGATCACACCACCGACCTGCGGTATCTTGCAGTGCCTGCCGCCGTCGAAGACGTATCCGAACCCGTCGGCCCCGATGACGGCACCCGCGTGTATGATCACCCTCGAGCCGATGGTCACCCCTTCGCGTATCGTGACGTTCGGGTGTATTACAGAGTCTCCGCCCACAGAGGAGCCCTCTCCGATGAAGACCCCGGGGTATATCACGGTCCTGTCGCCGATGGAGACTCCCTCGGCGAGAAAGCTCATCGGGTATACGGTCACGTCCCTGCCGAGCCTTGCGGACTCGGAGACAACCGCGCCGGGCATCACGCCGCCGGGCCTGCGGGGCTTGACGTAGAAGACCTCGAGCGCCCTTGCAAAGGCAAGAAGGGGGTTCTCGGCAACTATCTGCGGGATGACCATCCCTTCCAACGGCTCCTTCACTATCACCGCAGCAGCCCGAGAGGCCCTGAGCGAGGGGATGAGCTTCCGGCTCGTGACAAAGGTGAGGAATCCCTCGCCTGCCGAGTCTATCCCGGCCACCCCTTTTATCTCTGGGTCCGCGTCTGAAACGGGCTTTGCGCCGATCCTCTCGGCCAGGTCCTTCAGTCTCACTTTGCGTCCTTCATCTTCTCGTTGTATCTCTTGATCACCTCATCGGTAAGGTCGATCGCCTTGTCTGCGTAGAGTATGAAGCCCTCAACCCTCTCGAGTATGAGGACGTAATGCCCCTCCTTGCCGATCCCCTCTATTATCTTCCGCAGGTCCTTCAGGAGCTCGTCCGTGAACTCGGCCTCCCTCTTCTTGACCTCGGCCTGGGCGTCCTGGACAAAACGCTGGAAATCCCGCATCTTCTTGTCAAGGGCGTCCTGTCTCGCCTTCCTCGCCTCATCGGAAAGCAGGGCAGACTGCTTGTCGAGTTCCTCCTTCAGCCTCTCGAGCTCCTTGCCCTTCTTGTCTATGAGGAGCTGCTTGGCCTTGATTATCTCGTCAAGGTCGGCCTTCGCCTTCTTGCCCCCCTCGGACTCGTTCAGTGCCTTCTGGAGGTCGACGTAGCCGATCTTCAGCTCAGCCCCATAGGCGACGCTGCTGAGGAGCAAACAAAAAACCAGTAAAAACCCCACTCTTTTCATCGGAATCCATCCTCCTTTTTCCATGGCAAGCATGCCTTCAGGTAAAACCGCGGATCAGAAGAAACTGCCGAAAGCGAACTCGATCCTGCCCGAGCTCTCGTCGTCTCTCCTGTCGAGGTTGTACCCGTATTCTATCCTAATGGGGCCGATGGGTGAAACCCACCTGAGCCCCGCACCGGTCGTGTACCTGAGGTCGCTCCCGAAGGTCTCCGAGTCACCGTACGCCCGGCCGGCGTCGAAGAACACGACCCCCTTCAGCCTGATCTCGTCGAGCAGCGGCACGATGTATTCGGCATTGAAGAGCAGCTCCTTCGTCCCGCCTATGACCTCACCGTTCTCATCCCGGGGTCCGCCCTCTCCGAAGTCGAGTCCCCTTATGGTGTATATGCCGCCCACGTAGAACCGCTCATAGAGGGGGAGTTTCCTGCCGAAGAGGCCGCTGGCATAGCCGACCCTCCCCCTCAGGGAGACGGTCGTGGTTCC